>NZ_JNIV01000068.1 GCF_000701405.1 Deinococcus marmoris DSM 12784 | reverse complement strand
GTCGGCGGGATCGCCCAGTTGCCTACCAACACGCCGACTGAAGAGCAATTCCAGTTGGCTGTGGAGATGGCGCGTCGAGGCAGCAAGGGGTTCAAGGTGGTCCGTAAACGCTGGGTGGTGGAACGAACTTTTGCCTGGCTGCTGAATTTCAGACGATTGAAAGTGGACTACGAAGAGTGTATGCCGATCTCCGAGGGCTTTATTTATGCGGCTGGGAGCTGTATTTTACTGAATAGGTTGTGCGCTTGATGACGGGCGACACATACGGACATCCCCCAAGAATTGGGCTTTAAACAGCCTCTGATAGGTGCCGCCAACGGTGTAGAGATACGGCCTCTCCATCACGGCCTCGAAAAGATCAATCAATCTTAAATCTGCATTCTCCATCGCTACATCCCCAGAAAAACTCACTGATCCTCAGTGCCCCAGAATCTTGCCTAGGAACTGCTTGGCCCGTTCATGCTGTGGGTTGTTGTAGAACTCGTCCGGCGTGGTGTCCTCCACGACATTGCCCTGATCGAAGAACAGCAGGCGGTCCGCCACCTCGCGGGCAAAGCCCATCTCGTGGGTGACCACCAGCATGGTCATGCCGCCGCGCGCCAGATCCTTCATCACGTCCAGCACTTCCTTGATCATTTCGGGGTCCAGGGCCGAAGTCGGCTCGTCGAACAGCATCACCTTGGGGTCCATCGCCAGGGCGCGGGCAATGGCGACGCGCTGCTGCTGGCCACCGGAGAGCTGGGCGGGGTACTTGTGGGCCTGTTCCTCGATGTCTACCCGGCGCAGCAGCTCCAGCCCGCGCGCATCGGCGTCGGCCTTGCTGGTCTTGCGAACGCGGGTGGGGGCCAGCGTGATGTTTTCCAGCACGGTCAGGTGCGGAAACAGGTTGAAGGACTGAAAGACCATACCCACCTCGCGCCGGATGGCGTCCAGGTTGCCCTTGCCGTTCAGCGGAATGCCGTCCACGGTGATGCTGCCGCCGTCGTGCGGGTCCAGCGCATTGATGGTGCGGATAAACGTACTCTTGCCACTGCCCGACGGGCCGATGATGACCACCACCTCGCCCGCGCGCACGCTCAGGTTGACGCCCTTCAGAGCCTGAAAGCTGCCAAAGCTTTTCTGGACATTCTCGGCCTGGATGATCGGCGCACCTGTGGGGCTGGATTTGGCGAGGTCTGTCATGAACTCAACTCTATCCGAGGGGAAGCGTGCAGACCGCTTGCTGCGCTTGCACCGCGTCCCAGACAGAAGAATCGGCCCCAGGAGAATCTGACGGGATTTCATGGAAGCGCGTCCAATTTCCACCCTGTGCTAACATCCGACATTCTCAACATTCCATGCGGCCTGATCTGTCTTCAGGACCGTCATCACGGAGGATTCAAATGAAGAAACGAACCCAGCAGGTCATGACCGCCGCCGTTCTCGGCACCGCCGCGCTGTTCACGGGCGCAGCGCTCGCCCAGGGCACCACCTTTCTGACCATCGGCTCCGGCAGCACCACGGGCGTCTACTTTCCTGTCGCCACCGGCATGGCCAAGATGATGAACGACGCGGGCGGAGGCATCCGCGCCAACGCGCGCTCCACGGGCGGCAGCGTGTTCAACATGAACGCGATGACCACGGGCGAGCTGAACGCCGCCGTGGCTCAGAACGACGTGGTGTTCTACGCCTACACCGGCACCGGCCTGGACGCCTTCAAGGGCAAGGCCGACAAGAAGATCCGCACCATGGCCGTGCTGTACCCCGAGGTGCTGCACGTGATCGCCCGCAAGGACGCCGGTATCAACAGCATCGCTGACCTGAAGGGCAAGAAAGTCGTGATCGGGGACCTGGGTTCGGGCACCGAGCAGACCGCCGCGCAGGTCATGGAAGTCTACGGCCTGAAGTTCGACGATCTGGGTCAGGCGCTGCGCGTCTCGCCGTCGCAGGGAATTTCGCTGATGCAGGACAAGCGCGCCGACGCCCTGTTCTACACCGTGGGCGTGGGGGCCAGCGCGATTGCCCAGATCGCCCAGACCGTGGACGTGAAACTGGTGCCGGTGGCAGGCAACCAGGCCGCCAGCCTGATCAAGAAGTACCCCTTCTACGTGCGCTACAACGTTCCCGCCAAGAGCTACAAGGGCATCGACGTCACCGTGCCCGGCGTGGCGGTGCAGGCCACGCTGGTCACCACCAGCGCCGAGAGCGAGGACACCATCTACAAGGCCATGAAGGCCGCGTTCGGTGACGAGAAGGCGCTGAAGGCCATTCATCCGGCCCTGGGCACCAACTTCAGCTACGCCAAAGCGGTCAAGGGTCTGCCCGCCCCGCTGCACCCCGGCGCAGTCAAGTTCTTCAAGGAACAGGGCATTAGCGTCAAGTAAGGTCACTCGAACGAATAGAGGGGGTCAGCCAGACATTTACCGGGAGGCTGACCCCCTCATCTTGGAAAAGGAGATGAGCAAGCAGTGAGTGATCCCACAAGACCGATCAGCAGTGACCCCAGCCTGGAGCCGCCGGGCGTCGAGATGACCGAGGGCGAACGCCGCGCCCTGGAAATAGTGGAGGCCGCCGAAACCGGGGGGCGCAAGCTGTTTGGCTGGCAGAAGACGATGGTGACCGTGATCGCCGTGGCGTGGTGCCTGTACCAGATGTACGCCGCGCAGGTGGGGAACATCGACCTGCTGACCCTGCGCGCCATTCACCTGGCCTTCGCTTTCAGCCTGGCCTACATGGTCTTCCCATTCCGCAAGACGCCGGGAACTCCGCAGACGAAGGTGCCGTGGTACGACTGGGTGCTGGGCCTGCTGGCGACCGGAACGGCCATTTACCTGATCGCGCAGTATCCGGCGATTGCCACCGTGCAGGGCGGCGCGCTGACGAACACGGACGTGTATGTCGGCAGCGCGATGGTCATTTTGCTGCTGCTGGCCGCGTGGCGCACCATCGGGATTGCCATGCCCATCGTGGCCTCAGTGTTCATGCTGTACGCCCTGACCGGGCCGCGCGGACTGATCCGGGGAGACCTGGGGCCACAGCTTCAACTTCACGCCGGGCAGACGTGGCCGCAGGTGGTGGGGCAACTGTTCGCCAACACCGAGGGCATCTTCGGCACCGCGATTGGCGTCTCGGCGCAGATCGTCTTCCTGTTCGTGCTGTTCGGGGCCATCTTCGACAAGCTGGGCGCGGGCGACTGGTTCATGAATGTGGCGCAGGGGGCACTGGGCGGCTTCCGGGGCGGCCCGGCCAAGGCCAGCGTCCTGAGCAGCGCCCTGAACGGCATCATCAGCGGCTCGGCGGTCAGCAACGTGGTCACGGGCGGCAACATCACCATCGGGACCATGAAACGGGTGGGCTACAGCGCCGAGAAGGCCGGGGCCATCGAGGTCGCCAGCTCCAGCAACGGCCAGTTGATGCCCCCGGTCATGGGCGCGGCGGCCTTCATCATGGCGCAGAACCTGAACATCGAGTACCGCACCCTGATTCTGGCAGCGGCCATTCCGGCGTTCCTGTGCTACGGCGCGCTGCTGGTCGTGGTACATCTGGAAGCGCTGAAGCTGGGGCTGAAGGGCCTGCCCAAGAACGAGTTGCCGCGCGTGCGCCAGACCCTGGTGAAGGGCTGGTACTACCTGATTCCGCTGGGCTACCTGATCGGCACGCTGACCATCAACCCGGAAGCCACCCCCGAACGCGTCGCCCTGAACACCATTTTCATGATGATCGTGATGATGTTTATTCAGGAAGTGTACTTTGGCCGCAAGCTGGGCCTGAGTGTGCAGCAGGGGCTGATGGACGCCGGGAAAAAGCTGATCAACGCCTTCGAGGGCGGGGCGCGCAGCATGATCGGTATCGCCATTGCCACCGCCGCTGCCGGGATCATCGTGGGCATCGTGACCATCACGGGGCTGGGTTTCGGGCTGGCCGACATCGTGCAGACGGTCAGCGACGGTGTCCGCAACCTGCTGCTGGGTGTGGCGGGCCTGATTCCAGGGGTGGACGCCGGGGCCGTGGCCGGATTCGGGGCCATCCTGATCGTGCTGATGATGGCGCAGCTTATTGCGCTGATCCTGGGCATGGGCCTGCCCACCACCGCCAACTACATTCTGATGAGCGCCCTGATCGTGCCCATCATCGCCAAGATCGCGGGCCTGGACAACAGCAATCCGGTGGAAATGCTGCCCGTACATATGTTCGTCTTCTACTTTGGAATCATGGCCGACAGTACGCCGCCGGTGGCACTCGCGGCCTTCGCGGCGGCGGCCATCAGCGGCGGCAATCCGGTGGCCACCGGTGTGCAGGCCTTCAAGTACGAGCTGCGAACGGCGCTGCTGGCCTACATGATGTTCTTTAACCCGCAACTGCTGCTGATCGCCAATAACCGCCTGAGCGGGCTGGGCTTCGGCGACGCGATTTTCATGATCTTGTTCGCCTTTATCGGGCTGGTGGCCTTCAGCGCGGCCACCATGCGTTTCCTGCACCGCAAGACCAACCCCGTGCAGGCGCTGCTGCTGCTGGTGGCCTCGTTCATGCTGATCATTCCCACGCATATGCTGGTCAATCTGGCCGCGCTGGGATTGATCGCGCTGGTGTACCTGTGGCAGAAGGCGGCCAGCCGCAAGGAGCCGCCGACTGCGGTGCCAGTCGCGGCTTAACCTCAAATCTCGGCGCGTCCCCGGCTTGCACAGCGGGGGCGTCACTTTTGCCGTCCCAAAATGGCAGGATAGGAAGCATGACCCAGCCGCCCCCTTCCGGCCCACGCGCGCCTGTACGCGACTGGCGGGCGGCGCGCGACGTGCGGGACCTGATCGGGCGGCTGTGGGCCGTGCCGCTGGTGCGGCTGATCGTGTACACCGCCCTGATCGTGGTGGCCGTGCGGGCGCTGCTGTGGGGCAGTCAATTGCTCGCCAGCGTGATTCTGACCGTGCTGACCGCTTACGGACTGGCCTTTTTAGTCAACCCGATTCTGGAATGGCTGGAACGCCGCCGCGTCGGGCGCATGATCGGCGTGCTGCTGCTGATTCTGGTGGCGCTGGGCCTGACGACGCTGCTGATCGTGACCCTCAGCCAGCAGGTGACGGGGCTGATCGCCGGGATTCCAGTCATTGCCATCAACCTCAAGATTGCGCTGTTTAACCTGCTGGACCGGCTGGACACCATTCCCGGCGTGCAGGGTCTCAAGAACAGCGTCAGCAACTACATCGACGAGCAGACCACCAACATCACCCAGAACAGCGGGCCATTGCTGGAGCGGCTGCTCAATTCCGGCCCCAACGTGCTGAACACGCTGTCCAATCTGGTGGGCTGGCTGGGACAACTGGGCTTTATCGTGACACTGGCGGCCTATTTCATGCTGGATTACGGGCGGGTAGGCCCTAGCCTGCTGCGCGTCTTTCCGCGCGCCTCGCAGCCCACGGTGCTGCGGCTCTCGGAGGACGTGAGCCAGAGTTTCGGCGGCTTCCTGCGCGGCCAGTTGCTGCTGATGCTGACGGGCGCAGTTCTCTCCACGCTGGGTCTGCTGGCCCTGCAAGTGCCGAACGCGCTGGCGCTGGGTGCCCTGAGCGGCCTGCTGAGTCTGGTGCCGTACATCGGCATCGTGCTGGCCGCCGTGGTTGCCATGTTGCAGGCCATTCCACAGGGCGGGCTGACCATCGGGCTGGTCACCGCGCTGTTTTTCATCATCAACCAGTTGCAGGGCAACGTGCTGGGGCCGCTCATCATGGGCCGGGTGGTCAGTCTCAGCCCCGCCGCCATCCTCATTGCGCTGCTGGTGGGGCTGGCGCTGGCCGGGCCGGTGGGGGCGATCATCGCCATTCCCACTGCCACGCTGCTCAAGCGCTGGCTGGAGCGGTACTGGATGACGAGTGCGGCTTACCGGGGTGTGGCGGGCGCGGTGCCGCAGGAATTGACCGTGCCGAAAAATCTGGAAGTCAGGGCGGAGAAGTAGCCCGGAGGATTGAGGGTCTGAAACGTTGGTTTCATCCTGGGTCCGCCGCCCACCGCTATCCTCGCGCCCATGACCCCTGAGCAGAGCCGCCCCGAACTGGCAAGCTACGATCCGAAAAAGCACGCCGAACTGCTGGCCGACTACTGTCTGTACGCCGCCCCCGGCGAGCGGCTGATGGTCACTGGCGGCACGGAGGCGGCCTCGCTGCTGCGCGAGGTCACCCGCGCCCTGCTGATACGCGGCGCGCGGCCCGTGACCCGGCTGGAATATCCGGGCCAGATGGATGACCTGGCCGAACTGGCTTCCGACGAGGTGCTGGGCAGTTTTCACCCCGCCGAGGCCACCGACTTTGGGGCGCTGGACGGCAGCCTGCGCGTGCTGACCCCCGAACAGCCCGGCCAGGTGGACGCTGCCCGCCGCGCCCGTCTGACCGCCTCCCGCGCGGAGCTGGCAGGCATCCGCGCCCGCAGGAAGTGGAGCCTGACGCTGTACCCCACCGCCTACGCCGCCGCCCAGGCGAACATGACTCTGCCAGAGTTCGAGTCGTTCGTCACCCGCGCCATGTTTCTGGACCGCCCCGATCCGGTGGCCGCCTGGGGCGAGGTCCGCGCCATGCAGGCCACGTTGATCGAGCGCCTGCGGGTGGCCGACACCATCCGCATCGAGGCCCCCGGCACAGACATCACCCTGCGGGTGGGGGGCCGCACCTGGGCCAACAGCGACGGCAAGCGCAACATGCCCAGCGGCGAGGTTTTTACCGGACCCATTGAAGACACGGCAGAGGGCGTCATCACCTTCACCGTTCCCGCCCAGTACAACGGCACCACTGTTCGCGGCGCGCGGCTGGTCTTCCGCGCGGGGCAGGTGGTAGAGGCGACAGCGGACGAGGGCGAGGACGTGTTGCGGGCTGCGCTTGCCACCGATCCCGGCGCGCGGCGGCTGGGTGAGCTGGGCATCGGCACCAACGGCGGCATCCAGACGCCCACCGGCAACATCCTGTTCGACGAGAAGATTGGCGGCACGGTGCATCTGGCGCTGGGCCGCAGCTACCCGGAAACCGGGGGCACCAACACCAGCGGCATTCACTGGGATCTGATCACCGACCTGCGCGGCGGCGGACGCCTCAGTGCGGACGGCGAGGTGATTCAGGAGGGCGGCCAGTTTCTGTGAGTGACACGGACTCCGCTTGAAAGGTGCTGGAAAACACCTGAACTCCAGGGGGAGCGAGAAGGAGAAAAACGGGTTCCGGGGAATGGCCCCGTCTGGGTGCTGTCGGGCAGTCCGGGCACGGGCAAGAGCAGTGTGGCCCACGCCCTGCTTCAGCGTTATCCGCGCGGCCTGCATCTGCCCGTGGATGACCTGTGGGAACTGGTGGTGTCCGGTCTGGTCCATCCCAGCCCGGACCACCCGCCGGAAGCCGTTCGTCAATTTGCACTGGCCCGCCGATCTGGAGGCGATGCGCGTTCACTGGCCCACACGCGATGGGCAGGCGCTGGACGTGCGCCCGGTCTTCCTGTATCCCACGCTGGAGGTCACCCAGGCCCGCGTGGGCAAGGCGTTCGACACCCTGAGTCTGGTACCGATGACCGCGTCCATCCACCCGTCCATGCCAGCCGCCGAGGATCTGGCTGCGGGCTGGCGCGTGCTGGACACCTCAAATCTGGGTCCTGGAATCTGAGTCCTGGAATCTGGGGCTTGAACAGACGGTTGAAGCGCTGCTGGCCTAACCGATCACCTTTTTCACTGTGGCCGACAGCCTGGGCGGATACATCAGGGCGAACTGGCCCCGGTGGTCCGCCCACACGCGGGCGAAGTCGTCGTAACCCATCGCCACGTAGCCCAGCAGCGGGTCCATCAGGTAGGTCTGGCGGGCAGCGTCGTTGTAGCCCACCACCACACGCCAGTGGGGAATAATCTGTCCACTGGGGCTGACATAGGTTTGCAGCGCGATCACGGGAACGCCGCTTTTAATCGCGGTCCGCACGGTGTTGATCGAGCCGCCCGAATACAGCCGCGCCTCCATGCCCACGCGCGGCGCGAAGTCCAGAATGGCCTGCGCCGTCATGTATGACGTGTCGGACGGGCGGGTGTGGGCGCTGACCGTCGCCATGTCCACATTCACGCCGTAATAGCGCAAAACCTGCGTCAGGCTGGCGGGGCCGCAGGCATTGTAGCTCTGGCGGATCAGGGGCATCCCGGACAGCACGTAGCCGGGGGTAGGTGCGGCGGCGTGTGCCGGGTTGACCAACAGCAAGGCGAGGAACAGAAAACGGGAACGCACCGCAGCAGTCTGCCGCACCGGGCGTCACAGCAGTCTTTCAAGCTCCTCTGACCCGTCTGCGGGTCTGCTACCCTGATCGGCGGCCCGTGACCTCTACAGTCGCCCAGGCCGAAGGTGGGAACAATGAACCATTTTTTCGCGCGGGGACGCCCTGCCCCTTTTCGCAACATACCGCTGCTCCTGATCGCCCTGTATGTGCTGAGCATTCTGGCCGCCAACCTTACCCTCGACAGGTTCATTCCGCTGCCGGTGTACGGCCTGCTCAGCGTCGGCACTATCTTCTTTGCCGCCGTGTTCACGCTGCGGGACCGGATTCACCGCGCGGGTGGCCTGAATGCCGTGTTCATCGCCATCGCCGCCGCGCTGATCATCAACACGCTGGCGGCCCTGCTGACCGGCACCGAATGGCGCTTTATCGGGGCGTCCTTTCTGGCGATCCTGGCCGGCGAACTGGCCGATACCGCCGTGTATCAGCGCCTCCTGCACCGCAGTTGGTGGACGCGGGTGCTGGCCAGCAACGCCGTGAGCGTGCCGCTGGACTCGGTGCTGTTCAACCTGCTGGCCTTCTGGGGCCTGATGTCCGGGGGCGAGATCGCACAGATCATCTTCGCAGACATCCTGGCCAAGTACCTGATCGCGGCGCTGTTCGCGGTGCGGGTCTTCCAGACCAGCCGGGCAGCAGCCTGACGATTTCTTCACAAACCGTTGGGGGTAGCGGGATGGGGGTTCTGAAAAATCCTCTCCAGCACTACAATGATGCTTAGCACGTCACGCCCTCCCACACACGATTCCCCCCACATGATTTCTTACAGGAGCAGCCCAGACCCTTGACCCTCCCCGCCAGCGATCAGAACACGTCCGTGACCGCCTATCAGGTGGGGGTCTTTGCTCTGGTGCGGCAGCGCGAGACCTACCTGATCGTGCGGCCCCGCGCGCCGCTGCTGCCCGGTGGACTGTACGGGCTGCCGGGCCTGATTCTGGACGCAGCCAGCGGCGACAACTTCGTGGAATCACAGTTGCGCCGCGCCCTGCTGTCACAGGTGGGGCTGGCCGTGGCCGAGTTGCGGCTGGTCGGCTCGCACGCGGCGCGCGGAGTGGAGGGCGGGAACGGCGACGCACGCCTCAACCTGATCTTCGGCAGCGATTACTGCTCGGGCATCCTGAATCCCCAGGACAGCGAACTGCTGGCCGCCGAATGGATGAACGGTGACGACTTGGCCCGTGCAGGCGTGCCCGCGTACCTGCTGGCCGCCGTCCACGAACTGGAAACCTCGATTGCCCCGGCCACCCCGCCCGCGCCCGCCAGCACAGGCCGCTTTCCCCGGCTGTTCGGCAAGCAGAAATAGCCCGGGGCCAACAGCTCTGGCGGCGCACGCCTGCCCAAAATCAGATGGTCTGCATGACCTCGCCGCTGCGGACCGATCTGATGCTCAGCGTTCGTAGTAGCCGACGATGATCTCGCCCTCGGTCAGTTTGCGGTTGATCATGCTGGTGCGGGTGTAGTTGAGGACGATCTGGCCGCTGCCCAGCTCCAGCAGGTTCAGGGTGCCCTTGACACCGTTTCCGGCGGTGGCGTCGCTGCCGATCACCTTCCACTGAAAGCCGCTGCGGACATCCAGCACGCGGTCCGGGGCGGTGCTGGGGGGAACCAGGGTGGGCAGGGCGCTGTAGCCTTCCGGGCCGCGCATCTCGCCGGTTCGCAGGTTGATGCTGACACCGTCCAGCACGCCGTTGAGGCCAGAAGTGTTGCCGAACATCACGCGGTTACTGTCGCGCGTCAGCGGCAGCCGCAGCGTCCGGCCAGTGGAGGCCAGCACCGACTGGAACACCAGATACTGCTTGTATTCCTCCTCGGTGATGCCCAGCCGGGGATCGTAGGGAGCGCGCACGCCCTTGCTGGCGCTGACGATCACCTGATACAGCGCTTCCGGGCTGCCGCCCACCCGCAGCACCCGCGTCTGCAAGCCCACGGTGGACAGGCTGGGCCGCTTTTCCAGCAGGGTGGCCGACTGGCCCGGCAACGGCAGCAGGGCCGCCAGCCGCGAGACGTTGCCCGCCGTCAATGGGGATACGCCGTCAGCCGCCTGGGACCAGACCAGGACCGCCGAACATGCCAGAAAGAGAAGAGTACGGGCCGCCTTCATGCCAGTTTCGAGCATAGGGCGTGCGGGTGAGAACTCGTGGCGAAGAGGCTCACCTGAAGATCAGTTAAGGCGGCACTGGAACGCCTGACAGACCATGCGTCCGCAGCCTCCAAAAATCAACTAAAAATCAAAAGGTGGGGCCAGAGCCGCAGCCCCCGCCCCACCTCTGAAGTGAGAGGTGCTTAGGCCTTGCCGACGCTGCCCAGTACGCCCATCTTGTGTTCGATGACCTGCGACATCACGTCTCTGGCACGGCCAAAGATCTTGCGCGGATCGAATTCCTTGGGGGTGGCCTGCAACACTTCGCGGATTCCTACCGTGCTGGCCAGCCGCAGATCGGTGTCCACGTTGACCTTGGCGATGCCGAACCCCGTGGCGCGCTGCAAATCCTCGTCGGCGATTCCTGCCGCGTCACCGATCTCGCCGCCCGCCGCGCGGAAACGCTCGACGATTTTCTGGGGCACGCCGCTGGAACCGTGCGCCACCAGCGGAATCCCGGTCATGCTGGCAATCTTCTCGATGCGCGCGTGATCGATGTACGGACGGCCCCTGCCCTTGAACGCGCCGTGGCTGGTGCCGATGGCAATCGCCAGATAATCGGTGCCAGTCTGCTCGATAAACCGCACCGCTTCCTCGGGATCGGTCAGAAAGGCGTCCTTCTCGTCCACGACGATGTGTTCCTCGATACCGCCCAGACGGCCAATCTCGGCCTCCACGCTGATGCCCATCGCGTGCGCGGCCTCCACCACCCGGCGGGTTTCCCGGACATTGCCCTCGAAATCGGAGTGAGAGGCGTCGATCATCACGCTGGTAAAGCCCATGCGGATGGCGTTCAGCGCCGACTCGTAGCTGCTGCCGTGATCGAGGTGCAGGGCGACAGGAACGGTGGCCCGCTTTGCCAGATCGATGACGATGTTCGCCAGATCCTGCCCGCCGTACTTGATGGCTCCCTCGCTCATCTGGACCATCACCGGACTCCGCAGCCGCTCGGCGGTGTGGATGATCGCCTCGGTGATCTCCATGTTGTTGGTGTTGAACGAGCCGACGCCGTACTTGCCAGCGCGGGCGGGAATCAGGATGTCATTACCAGTTACGAGCATGATTGCCTCCTTGTAAGCTCCCCTACTGTACCCGGCTGGCGCGGGCGGGGGTCAGGTCGTTTGGACACGGTCAAAAGATATGGCGGTCCTCTCAGCATCCCGGCTCCGGCGTACCATAATCCCCATGACCCCCGCTCGCCCTGCTGCCCAATTCAAGGCACCCGACTTCACGGCCCTGCTGTCTGAACGCGCCCGGCGCATGAACGCCAGCGCCATCCGCGAGATTCTGAAGATCACACAGCAGCCGGATGTGATTTCTTTTGCCGGAGGGTTGCCCGCGCCGGAGCTGTTCCCACTGGAAGAGGTCAGACGCGCCACCGACACGGCCCTGACGAAATACGGCCCCGCCGCCCTGCAATACAGCACCACCGAGGGGCATCCACCGCTCAGGGAATGGATCGGCAAGAAAGCAAGCATTCCCGCCGCCAACGTGCAGATCGTGACCGGCAGCCAGCAGGGGCTGGATTTGCTGGGCAAAATCCTGATCTCGGAGGGAGACACCGTGCTGGTGGAGGCCCCCACCTATCTGGGCGCGCTGCAATCCTTCCAGCCCTACGGCCCCAACTACGTCCAGATGCCCACGGACGACGGCGGCATCGACCTGGACGCGCTGGAAGGCATTCTCAGGACGACTCCGGCCAAGCTGCTGTACGCCGTGCCCAATTTCCAGAACCCCACCGGGCGCACCCTGAGCGCCGAGCGCCGCCGCCATCTGGTGGAACTGACCGGGCAGTACGGCGTGCTGGTCATCGAGGACGATCCCTACGGCCAGTTGCGCTTCACGGGCGAGGCCGCGCCCAGTCTGTACGAGTTGGGGCTGGAGTACGCCGGAGACGTGAATTCCAATCACATCATCTACTGCTCCAGCTTTTCCAAGACCCTGGTGCCGGGCCTGCGCGACGCCTGGGTGCAGGCCGCCGCGCCGATCATTTCCAAGCTGGTGCAGGCCAAGCAGGGCGCGGATCTGCACACGCCCACTCTGAACCAGATGATCGTGACCGAGCTGCTGGACGAGGTCTTGCCCCGCCAGATCGAGATGGTCAGGAAGGCATACGGCGAACGCGCCGCCCTGATGCTGGGGCACATCGAGGAGGAGTTCCCTGGCGGTGTGGAATTTACCCGGCCCGAGGGCGGCATGTTCCTGTGGATCACCCTGCCGGGGCAGATCGACAGCACGAAGATGCTCGTGCGCGCCCTAACCCGCAACGTGGCCTACGTGCCGGGCAGCCCGTTTTTTGCGCTGGGCGGCGGCGAGAACACGCTGCGCCTGAGCTACAGCAACGCCACGCCGGAGCAGATCGAACAGGGAATCCGGGCGCTGGGCGAGACGATCCGCGAGGCGCTGGACTGATGGCAGAGAAAACTGGAGCCGTCCTGGGCGAGGTTCTGGCCGAACGCCAGCGGCAGGACGCCAAGTGGGGCCAGCAGGACCACGATCCTTCCACCTGGCTGATGGTGCTGGCCGAGGAAGTGGGCGAGGCGAATCAGGCGGTGTTCGAGACGCTGTTTCCCACTTACGACAAACGGGCGGCCCAGCACGGCCCGCGCACCCTCGCGGAGTACCGCCAGGAACTGATTCAGGTGGCGGCGGTGGCCGTGGCCGCGATTGAAAGCCTAGACCGTCAGGATCAGTTGCCCGGATGAATCGCGCCCCCATCGGCGTCTTCGACAGCGGCGTGGGCGGCCTGAGCGTGCTGGCCGAACTGCGCCAACTGCTGCCACACGAGGATTTTATCTATCTGGCCGACACCGCGCACATTCCTTACGGCGCGCGGCCCGGCGAGGAAATCCGCGTATTGACGGACCGCGCTGTTTCGGAATTGCACGCACGCGGAGTCAAGGCCGTGGTGGTGGCGTGTAATACGGCCTCGGCGTTCAGCCTGGAACATCTGCGCGCCCGTTTCGAGATGCCGATTATCGGGCTGGTGCCTGCGCTGAAGCCCGCCGTGGCCGCCACGAAAACGGGCGTGGTGGGCGTTCTCGCCACCCCCGGCACGCTGCGCGGCACGCTGCTTCAGGACGTGATCCACACTTTCGCAGGTCCGGCGGGCGTGCGCGTGCTGACCGCCGTGAGCGCGGAACTAGTGCCGCTGGTGGAGGCGGGGCAGGCAAACGCCGAACGCACCCGCGAGGTGCTGTGCGAAACGCTTACGCCGCTGGCAGAGGCTGGAGCGGATCAACTGGTGCTGGGCTGCACGCATTACCCGTTTCTGGCAGACAGCATCCGGGAAGAGTTTGGCGGCACTTTCACCCTATTGGACAGCGGTGCGGCAGTGGCGCGGCACACCCGCAACGTGCTGGAGACTGCGGGGCTGCTGAATGACCGTCAGCAGCAGGGCAAAGCGTCCTATTTCGTGACCGGGGATGTGGAGGCCGCCCGACCCGTCTTCGCCGCCCTCAGCACAGGACAGACCGAACCTCTGCATCTGGCGGCAGCCGGGGGATAAGCTGCGGGCCATGTCGTCTCCTTCCGGTTCCCCTAAAGTGCCCGTCCGCGAGGGGCGTGACCTCCTCCAGCCCCGGCCCCTGTCCGTGCGGCGCGGCGTCAATCCGTATGCGCCGGGCAGCGCGCACCTGAAGCTGGGGCGCACCGAGATTCTGGCCACGGTCACCCTGGAGGACAAACCCGCCCCGCACATGCGAGGCAAGAAAGAGGGCTGGCTGACCGCCGAGTACGCCATGCTGCCGCGCGCCACACATGACCGCACCCCGCGCGAGCGTGGCCTGCAAAACGGGCGTCGGCATGAGATTCAGCGCCTGCTGGGCCGTGCCCTGCGCGCCAGCATGGACCTGCGCCCCTTTAAAAACCAGACCATCTACGTGGACTGCGACGTGCTGGTGGCCGACGGCGGCACGCGCGTGGCGAGCATCCTGGCGGCGCACGCAGCGTTGCACGACTTCTGTGACCGGCTGGTCAAGGGCGGCACCCTCAGCGAGTGGCCCCTGCTGCACAGCGTCGGCGCGATCAGCGTGGGCTACGTGGGCGCGGAACTGCGCGTCGATCTCGATTACGCCGAGGACAGCACCGCGCGGGCAGATCTGAACATCGTCGCCACCGACGCCGGACTGATCATCGAGGCCCAGGGCGGCGCGGAAGACGGCCCGCTGACCGTGCCCGAATACATGGCCCTGCTGAACGCGGGGACGGAAGCTGTGCAGGGCGTGCTGCGTGAGCTGGGGCGGCAGTTGGCAGAAGCCAGGGGCTGAGACGCGGAAAGCAGCTCAGTTTGCTTCGCCGCCAGCTCGCCTCCAAAGAAAGCCAGACAAACCGACTCCAGGTCAAGTCCTTCCCCAAACCTTGACTGAACGTCGGCCCCGCCTCTCGCCCGTCCCCTGCGCTAAACTCCGCCTATTCCCAAGGAGGATCACCATGAGCGTAGCGAAATTTATCGGGCGGGCGCTGCTTGCCAGCATCTTTATCAAGAACGGTCTGGACCATATGCAAAACCCCGAACCCATCGTGCGTGCCGCGCGGGGCGCAGAAATCCCGCAGCCCGAACTGGCCGTCCAGATCAACAGCGGCGTGATGGTGGGCGCGGGCGCGCTGCTGGCGCTGGGGGTGCTACCGCGCCTGGCCGGCACCGCGCTGGCCGCCAGCATGGTCCCCACCACCGTCATCGGCCACCCGTTCTGGGACAAAAGCGGCAAGGAGCGCGAGCAGCAGCAGACGCAGTTCCTGAAGAATCTGGCGCTGTTCGGCGCACTGATCTACATCAGCGGCCAGGATTGAGCCTGGGCGGGGGCCTCTTCGCAAGCCTGCATGAAGGGCCGACCCGCCACGCTGCACCGTTCCCTCCGTAGACTCGTGGCATGACTAAGAATCCGAAAGGGGATGGAGCGCAGGGCGGCTTGCCCGCCGATCTGGGCAACGGCATGAGCGAGCGCAGCGGCCACTACGACGAGTCCGAGACGGGCATGACCGACACGCCGATTGGCATGGAACGCCCGTCCCCCGAGGCGGTGCCGGACCGCCCGAAAGACACCGACGGTTCGGGCACCGCGTTTGACGCAGACACGGGTACGGGACGGGAAGTGTAGATCCAAATCATGAGGAGGCGCGTGGGCACTTTTGCCCCACGCGCCTCCCTTTACAATTTCCCTTGCATGTCCGCCTCTGCCCCAGACCCCTCAACACTGCCCCCCCACACCCTGTCCGTCGCCCCGATGATGGACTGGACAGACCGCCACTGCCGGGCCTTTCACCGCACGCTGACGCGCCGCACGCTGCTGTACACCGAGATGATCACCACGGGGGCGATCCTGCACGGGGACCGCGAACGGCACCTGTCGTTCGGGGAGGCCGAGCATCCGGTGGCCCTGCAACTGGGCGGCAGCGACGCATCAGCACTTGCCGAATGCGCCCGCATCGCCACCGGGTACGGCTACGACGAGATCAACCTGAACTGCGGCTGCCCCAGTGACCGCGTGAGCAGCGGCTCTTTCGGGGCGTGCCTGATGGCCTCGCCGGATGTGGTGGCCCGCGCCGTGGAAGCCATGCGCGGCGCAACGCCCCTGCCCGTGACCGTCAAGCACCGCATCGGCATCGACGATCTGGACAGCTATGAACACCTGAGCGGATTTGTTCGGACAGTGGCGGCGGCAGGCTGCGAGACCTTCATCGTCCATGCGCGCAAGGCGTGGCTATCGGGCCTGTCGCCCAGGGAGAACCGTGAGATTCCGCCGCTACGATATGACGTGGTGCGGCAACTCAAGGCGGATTTCCCAGACCTGACCATCGTGCTGAACGGTGGCCTGCTGACCCTGGGAGACGCGCAGCAAGCCCTGGCCTGGGCCGACGGCGCGATGATCGGACGGGCGGCCTACGGGACGCCGTTTATTCTGGCGGCGGCGGACCGCGACGTGTTCGGAGACGAACTGACGCCGCCTACCCGCCGTGAGGCGATAGAGGCGTTCCTGCCTTTCGTGGCCGCCGAATTAGAGGCCGGGCAGCCCCTGAACCGAATGATGAAGCACACGCTGGGTCTGTTTGCCGGGCAGCCGGGGGCGCGGCACTGGAAACGTACCCTCAGCGAACAGGGACACAGACCGGGCACGGGCCTGGAAGTGGTCCAAGCGGCCCTGGCTGGTGTGCCAGACGGGGTGCTGGACGCACAACCGGGCACGCTGGAAAGCCGGGACCTTCAGCCCGCCGCCGGGTAGGAAACAGATACGGCCCTTTCGGGCCAATCATCCAGTGGCCCCACCCTGGTCTAGCCCCACTTCGGCGCTACTTCAGCGTGACCTCTCCGCCGAAAGTGGCGGAAACGTCGAACTGCTCAGGCAAGACCTCGGCAAAACTGCTGAGGTCGCCGGACATGGCCGTGATCCAGGTCTCGTATTTGCCAGAGGCCACCGCAGTCCCGATGTTCAGCGTGGTCGGCAGCGCCGTGGAATACACCGAGACGGCCAGCGGGTTCTCGGGCTGTTCCGCCTGACCGCGCAGAACAGCGCTCTGGTCTGTGTGGCGGCTGCCCAGGGAAGAGGTCTCCAACCGGCGGTTGGCCACGTAGGAATAGAGCCACTTTGCGTCGGCAGGCCGCTTGCCCGCGAAGGTGACGGCGCGCTGGCTGACCGTCGCCGCGCCCCCATCCACGAAACCGAGGGTCGCGCCGGGTTGTGGCAGCGTCGCCGTGGTTGCGTAGGTCACGCCGTTCTGGACCAGACCTGCGCGGTACTCTCCAGCCGGGTACTTCTTGGCGTCGGGCAGCGCCCACCAGCACCAGTTGTTGACATTCTTCGGGGACAGATCGCAGCTCAGGGTTTCATTACCGGGGGCCGTCACCGTGAAGGTCGAGGCCTGCGACTGGCCACTTTCCGGGCGGTAGCGCACGGCAATGAAGCGGCCCGGCGCGGCTCCGAACGGCTGGAGGTTCCACACGTAGGTGCCCACCGCCAGTTCCAGCCCGTAGGTGGAAACCACCAGCGTCGCCGTCTTGTCGCCTGCGCTGGCCGTGATTTCCACAGGCTGATCGGTGGCAGTCAGCCGCTTGATCTTCAGATTTCCCGCAGCGTCCACCTCCATGACATTGGGCTGGCTGGAGGTATAGGTCACCTGTGACGGCAGGGCCTGACCGCCGCCGTCACGCAGCACGGCGTTGAGCTGTGCCGGTGCGCCGATGGCCAGGGACGTGCCCCCCGTGAGTTCGAGGGTGGTGACAGCAGGCGTTGAACCACCCCCACCACAGGCACTGAGGAGGGCGGTCAACACGAGGGCGGCGGGCAACAGAACTCTGGGCATGAAGGCTCCTTCATTTAAATCATACCTGAAGTTACTGACCACGGGAACACCCGGTGGGGGCAATGACCATGAACCGGTCGCCCACTCTCGTCTCTTCTTCTCTTTTTGTCTTTTTGAAGGGCCGTTCAGTTTGCCGCGCACTCCGGGCACTGGCCGTACAACGTGACCTCATGGGCCTCCACCACGAAACCGCCGGGGTAAACGGTGCCGCGTGGCAACGCGACGGGGCAGGTGTGCAGGGTAAACACTCGCCCGCAGCGGGTGCAAGAGAAATGGTGGTGGTGGCCCTTGCCCGCCGCCTCGTAAAGGGTCTCGCCGTCCAGCGTAACCGGATGGATCTGGCCCTGCTCGGTCATGAGTTTCAGGGTGCGGTACACCGTGGCGATGCCCAGGCCCGGCAGATCGCTCTGGGCCAGACCCAGGATCTCGGGCACGGCCAGCGGCCCAGGGGCGCGGCCCAGAACCTGGGCGATCACGTCGCGCTGGCGGGTGCTGCGGGTGGCGGTCATACCCCCGAGGCTAGCAGACCGGGCAGGCCAGATCAAAAAGTGGGGCCAGAACAAAACACAGCCCACCATTGCGCGGCGGGCTGTGTTGGATGTGGACCGTATTTGATGTGGACCGTGTTTAATGTGGGCTGTGCTGTCTCCAGGACGCTGTCTGCGGGTGGCGATCAGCGCAGGTTGGGATTACCCTTCTCATCGGGGGCGATGGCGCTGCCCTGGGCCTTGGCCTCCACCACGCTTCTGGGGGTAGGAACCACGCCGGGGTGATCGTGGCTGGCGGCCATCGGCGGCGAGCTGCCCTCTACCCCGGCCTGAACATTGTGGCTCTCGGCCTGATCGGTGGGCACGGTCTGGTTGGCAGACCCTGCCTGACCGCCAGACGCGGGTTTCAGGAACGAGGCGGTGGCGCTGGGGTTGGTGCTTGCGGAAGCCGTGCCCATTGGTTTGGGGCCAGAGCCGGACGTGGCGACAGGAGCCTCACGTTTGCTCAGAGATGGCCCCGCCGACGATGACCGCTCCATCTGCTTGGGCCTGTCCGTTTTGGCCTTGGGAGCCTCGCCAGATTTCTCCAGCATGTTCTGGGCGATCTGCTCCAGCTTGGGGGCCAGCACGCGGTCCGACAGGGTCTTGACCGCCAGGGTGCCCAGGGTGGCTAGGAGTGCGCCGCCCACGCCGCCGCCACCCTTCTGGGCGTTCTGGGCCTTGATCAGTCCCTTCTGGTGCTTGACGGGACTCCCGGCGTCCACGTAGATCTTTTTGGTCCGCTTGAACCGCGTGCCGATCAGCAGGCCCAGAACCGCGCCCACGGCGGACGCGCCGCCCAGCATCTTGACCGGCTCCTTTTGCATCTGCACCTGAAGGTTGGCACGTTCGGCCAGCACGTCCAGGCTTTCTTTCAGGCGTTCGCGGGCGGCCTCGCGCTCGGTCAGGTTGGAGCCGGACAGATTAGAGCTGGCATCGTAGTTGGCCATCAGTAGTCACCTCCGCCCTTCTTGATGTCTTCTTTGTAGGTGGGGTCGGTACTGACCGGGATTCCGGGAGCGTCACTCAGGACCACGGGTTCCTGCAAGCGGGGATCATGCTTCTTGGTGCTGTGCGCGCCAGTCTCGGCGTGGTTGGCGCTGGGCACCTCGCCCGTATCCAGTTTCTCGTTCAGGGAGTCGCCGTACATCTTGGCCGAGCCGTCCGGTTCGCTTTCGTAGACCGGCACGGTGGAGGTGCCGCCCTCCACGCGCACAGTGGCCCGCTGGCCGTCCTGAGACACGTAGCGGTTCTCTCCGGCGGCGTACTGGCCGGGATCGCGGGGAACTTCCACCGAGGTCCGGCTGGCCGGCTGGCGCGAATCCTGATCTTTGGCCAGATCCGGTGCGCCCACCTGCGCCTGCTGGTTCCCGGCGGTGTGCTGCATGGACGCGCCCATGCCGACGCTGCCCGCGCCAACTGGGGCCGCTGTCCCGCGTGGTGCGGCGCTGGGCGGGAAGACGGCGCTGGCAGGGACCTTGTCCTGAACCGGAGTGGCCTGTGATTGGGTGGCCTGGGCCGCACGGCGTTCCTTCGCAGCCTTCTCGGCCTGTTCGGCCTGGTACTGGGCTTCCAGGCGCTCGTCCTCGGTCATGGAGGCGAAGCTCTTGGCGCGGGGTTCTTCGGTCTGCACTTCCGCGCCCAGCTTGCGGATGCCCAGCAGGATCATCGCGCCCGTGACCACGAAGCTGAAGACGGCGATCAGCAGCGCGGCGGCCCAGGCTCCCAGCCCCAGACGCATCAATCCGTAGAACACCGCCAGAATCAGGAAGATCAGCGCCAGCACCAGCGGGCCGGTGGCGGCCAGCAGCAGCACCACACCGATGCCCTTGGCCTTGGCGATCTCGCTGAACTTTTTGACCAGCGCATTGATCTCGGATTTGACGAGGGTTACGCCCGCATCGAACACGTCGACGATGGCCCCTCCCATACTCTTGCGTTCTTCCATGCATTCCCTCCGGGGAGCGGCCCCACGCCTGGGCGTGAACAGACAGGCCAGATAACGCCCAGCATAATAGTTAACGTGCCGCAAATGCCCCTGATGCAAGGAAACCTGAACCCCCGCACCGCCTCGCCGGACCTGAGTCTGGCCCAGCACAGCAACAAACTGGAGTTGACCGCACGCGGTTACATGCTGTGGCGCGCACAATCGCTGGGCCTGCTGAGCGGCACCGCCTTCAGTCTGGAGCGCGAGGCCCGGCTGTTCCGTTCCCTGTGCAGCCCGCAACCGGGGCAGGACTGGCTGGACGCCGGAACCAGCGCGGGCTTTTACGCGGGCGTGCTGGCAGCGGCGGGCTGCCGGGTGCTGGCCGCCGATCTCAGCGCCCCCATGCTGCGCGAGGGCCAGCGCCGTGAAACGAGCGGAAACATCGACTGGGCGCTGCTGAATCTGGAGAACAGCGGGCTGCCGGACGCCAGCTTCGACGGCGTGACGGTGGGCGCGACGCTGAACGAGACCCACGGGCCGGACCGCTTCCTGTCTGAACTGGCGCGCGTGCTGCGCCCCGGTGGCCAGTTGTGGCTGATGTACCTGCCGCGCACAGGCGGCCCGCTGCAAAGCCTGCTTTCCAGACCCGCGCTGGGCGGCCTGAACTTTCCCGATCCGGCGTGGGTGGGGCGGCAACTGCCCGGCATGTCCCTCACGGACGGCCTGGGCATCGGCGCAGTGAGGTTCGGGCGCTATGTCAAAGACCAGGACCTGACGCCCAGCCAGGACGCCGCTGTGTAAAGGATTGATCTCGTCTTCTACCGCCCTGCCTGCGCCCCATCTGTCAGGAGTCTGTAAGAATGTGGGAGGTTTAGCCCTGTCAGACCCCCTAGACTCTGTCTCAAGGAATTTTGCCCATGATCAAGACGTCCCTGCCCTCCTCCCAGAATCCCGCTGCCCCGGCGCAGGCGGTGGACCATTGCCGGGACGTGACGCGGGACCACAGCAAGACCTTTTTTCTGGGGTCCCGCCTGTTTCCGCTGCGGCAGCGGCAGGCGGTCTGGGCGGTGTACGCGGCCTGCCGCACCGGGGACGACATCGCCGACGAGTCCACCGCCGACAGCGTGAGCGCCGAGCTGGACGCGTGGTGGGGCCGGATTCAGAACGCCTTTGCCGGACGGCCCGGACCCGATCCGGTGGACACGGCGCTGGCCTGGGCCACCCGCACCTACCCGATCCCGCTGTCGGCCTTCGCCGAGCTGCACGACGGCCTGCAAATGGACCTGGGAGATCACGTCTACCGCAATATGGACGACCTGACGCTGTACTGCCGCCGGGTGGCCGGGGTGATCGGGTTCATGATCGCCCCGGTCAGCGGCTTCAGCGGCGGCGAGAAGACCCTGCAACACGCCCTGATGCTGGGGCAGGCCATGCAACTGACCAACATCCTGCGCGACGTGGGCGAGGACCTGACGCGTGGGCGCGTGTACCTGCCCCAGAGCCTGCTGACCGAGTACGGCGTGACCCGCGCCGATCTGGAACGCGGTGTGGTGACCCCCGAGTACCGCGCCCTGATGGCCCACCTGTGCGCGCTGGCCCGCGACTGGTACGCCGAGGGGCGCGCCGGGATTCCCTGCCTGCACGGCAGCGCCCGCCTGGCCGTCGCCACCGCTGCCCGCGCCTATGAAGGCATTCTGGACGATCTGGAACGCGCCGGGTACGACAACTTCAACCGCCGAGCCTATGTCAGCGGCACCCGCAAACTGCTGATGCTGCCGCGCGCGTGGTGGGAATTGCGGAGCGCAACAGGCGGATAAAATCAGACCTGCACATGAAAAGTCCCCTCCGCCTGATGTGGCAGAGGGGACTTTCAATAGACTGAAACTTTAGCTCAAGTCTTACTTCGGTTCGTTCTGCACCACGATGCGGCCTTCCGGCTCGGCGGTCAGGTTGGGATTGGCCTTGAGGTAATCCACCAGGATGTCGATGTCCAGCGTCCCGGTGTCCAGGCGAGGCGCACCCTTGAACATGGTAAAGCCGTCGCCGCCGCCTGCCGTGAAGTTGTTGGTGGCCACCTTGTAGGTCTTGGCGTCGTCCAGCGGCTGACCGTCCAGGGTCACGGCGGTCACGCGGCTGCCTGCGGGCTTGCTCAGGTCAAAGGTGTAGCTCATGCCCTTAGACACGTGCAGGAACTGGCCCTTGTTCTCGCTCCAGGTGGCGACGCCGTGTTCCAGTGCCGCGCGAATCTGCGCGCCGCTCAGGTCCAGCAGGCTCAGCGAGTTGCCGAAGGGCTGCACGGTAATGGCCTCATCGAAGGTGATCGGGCCAGCGTCGATGCTGGAGCGCACGCCCCCGCCGTTGACCAGGGCCAGGACTGCCCCGGCCTGCTTGCCAGCGGCCAGTGAGGCGTCGGCCAGCACGTTAGCCATGCCGCTCTCGCGCTTGCGGACCACTTCGCGGCTGCCGTTCAGCCCCTTGGGCGCGGTCCCCACCACCTGACGGCGCAGGGCGGCAATCGGCACGGTCAGGGTGGTGACCATGCGCTTGGCGGTGTCGTCCTCGGGCACGTCGGCGGACACGGGGATGGGGTTGCCCTCCCAGGACTCCACAGCCCCGGCGTCGTCGAACTTGACCTGAAGGCGGCCCAGCACCTTGCCCCATTCCCAGGCGGCGACCAGCAGGGTCTTGTTGCCGTCGGGGTTGTTTGCCACGGTGGGGTACGGCCCCTCACTGGCGGGGAAGTCCTTGTTGTCGAACGTGCCCAGCAGCGTGTGCGAGTGCCCGCCCACGATCACGTCGATGCCCGAAACGGTCCTGGCCACTTCCTGCTCCAGCGTGTAGCCCAGGTGCGAGACCAGGAAGACCTTGTTGATGCCCTGCGCCTTGAGGACGTCGGCGCTGGCCTGGAGGCTCTTCATCAGGTCCAGCATCTTGACGTTCTCGCCGGGGCTGCTGATCAGCGGCAGATCGGGGGTCACCGCGCCGATCACGCCGACCTTCTCGCCGCCCACGTTCAGGATGGCGTAGGGCTTGATGCGGTCCTTGAGCAGCGGCTCGGTGCTGACGTCGATGTTGGCGGCCAGCACCGGAAACTTGGCCTTGTCCACGAACTTGGCCAGCGCCGCCGGGCCGTCGTCGAACTCGTGGTTGCCCACCGCCATCGCGTCATAGCCCTGGTAATTCATGAACAGCACGTCGGCCAGACCCTTGTAGACGTTGTAGAACAGCGTGCCCTGGAAGGTGTCGCCCCCGGACAGCACGAGGGGATTGGGGTCCTCGGCGGCGTACTTCTTGACCAGCGTGGTCTGGCGGGCGTAGCCGCCGTACATCCCCTCACCGATCTTGGTGGGTTCCAGGTGGCCGTGCAGATCGTCAGTGTGCAGCACGGTGATGGTGACGGGAGCAGCGGACGCCGTGCCCAGCAGGGCAGCGCTCAGCAGAACGGAACGTGTGAGTTTCATAGAGCGTTTATGTTAACCCGGATGGACGGGTCATGCCCAGTGTGGTGCGGGCAGGAACGGCAGTTGCACGCCTTCCCGCCGCCAGATCAGGGTTCCAGCAGCTTGAGCAGCCGCGTCAGCAATTCGGCGTTTACACCGGCCTGGACATAGGGGTTGCCGTTCGCTCCCACAACTGCCTTTACGGTCGCCTGCCCGCCCGGCACCATCAGGCCGTAGCGGGTCAGGGTCAGGTTGAGGGGACCGTCCGGCGTGGCGAAACGGGCACGGGTCATGAACGCCCGCACCCTGGCCTCCAGCGCGGCGCGGGCCTGTTTCAGCGTCAACTCCTGAGACGGCGAGAGAACCGCGTACACGGACGCTTGCAATCGGCGGGCGTCGGCGGGGCGCAGTTCCTCGCGGGACAGCAGGGGGAGCAGCAGGACGCGCAGTTCCTGAGTGGCCCCGGCGTCCAGCGTGATCCCTTGCCGCTCCAGCAGACCCCCAAGCAACTGCACGGTGATCAGCAGGTCCAGGGTGGGCAGCGCGTCCTGAATGGCCCCCACGTTCATGCTGGCTCCTCCGGCGACACGCGGCGGCAGCGGTTGCAGCGCTCTGTCCGCCGCCTGACTGACCGCAGACGCGCCCCCCAGCAACAGAAGGGCCAGGGTCACGCGCATGGTCAGGCGGGTCATGCCTCAGCCTAACGGCCCCAGATGACGCGCCCCTGAAAGCCAGACAAAAGCTCAGGAAAGGGAAAAGGCGGTAAAGAAGAGGAGGACACCCAGCAATGGCGCGTCCTCCCCTCTATCACCTCTATTCTGCCTCTACAGCTTCAGTACCGGACAACTTGCGTTTAAGTGGCGCTGGGTGCGGAGAAAGGTTGATTTAAGAGGCCGAAGTATATTTCGGCCTGTGGGTGATCCCATCTCAGCGCTCTCGCCAGATATTGCCAGCCATACTGGACCACGCTGACTGCGCGACGACCATGCGCTTTGACTGGAATTGGTTTGGACGCATTCATCCAGACGCCCACCCGCAGACAGCACACCCAGGCCAGCGTGACCAGTCCAAACAACCGCTCTAATCGGTCAGCGTGGGTCACCGCTGACCGTTCCAGGTCAAAGCCACGCGACTTCATGCTGCTGAACGTACACTCGATGCTCCAGCGCAATCGGTA
>NZ_JNIV01000067.1 GCF_000701405.1 Deinococcus marmoris DSM 12784 | reverse complement strand
CAGCAGTCTGACCGCAAATGAAACCCTTGCGATCTATCAGAAACGATGGCCCGTAGAAGAATTTCACAAATCACTCAAGCAAAATGCCTCTCTTGGGAAGTCGCCTGCCAGTACACCTGCATGTCAGATCAAACACATTCTCTGTTCATTCTACGGACATATCAAGCTGGAAAAATTGAAAATCATCCGCAAGGAAAATCACTTTGCGATGCGAACAAAGATGTATATCGCCGCTCTTAAAACTTCATACGAGGAATTACAAAGGCTGAGGCAGCAATCCGAGAATTTTCAAAACTCTGCCGCGTAAGGTCAGTTATAAGTTATACGCCATCTTGCCAGTCAGAGAATATCTCTAACTCTATCCCGGCAACCCAAACCGCAACACCGTCCCCTGTCCCGGCCCGCTGTCCACATTCAATTCTCCCCCGGCCAGAGCGACGCGCTCGCGCAGGCCAGTTAAACCCAGATGGCCCTCCTGGGCGCGGGCCTCGGCCTGCTGGGGCGTGAAGCCCTGGCCATCGTCGCTGATGACCACGTCCACGCCGCCCTCCCCGAAGATCACGCGGATGGCGGCGCTGCCCGCCCCGGCGTGCTTGTCCACGTTGTTCAGCGCCTCCTGCGCCAGCCGGAAAATGGTCAGCTCGGTGGCCGCGTTCAGGCGGCGGTCCTGGCCGCCCACCTCCAGACGGGTGGGCGTCTGGGCCTGTCCCGCCAGCCATTCCAGCGCGGGTAGCAGCCCCAGATCGTCCAGCACGCTGGGGCGCAGATTGCGGGCAAAGCGGCGCACGCTATCCAAGGCGGCGTTCAGATCGGCCAGGATGTCGTCGGCGCGTTCTCGCTGCTCACCGCTCAGCTCGCGCGCCAGCCTGGCCACCCGGCGGCCCGAGGCGGTCAGCACCTGGGCGGTGTCGTCGTGCAGTTCGCGGCTGATGCGTTTGCGCTCCTCCTCCTGCGCCTGAGTAAACAGGGAGAGGTAGGTTCGCAACTCGGATTGGCGCGAGGTGGCGGCCTCCAGCGCCTGCCCACGCCGGGTGATCTCGTCGGCCAGGGTCTGGAGTTCCGAGAGGTCACGGGCCACGAGCAGCACGCCGGAATCCGGGCCAGCCTCAACGGCGCTCAGGCGCACCTCCAGGCGGTAGGGACCAATTCCAATCTCGGCGCGGCCCCCGGCATTGCGGGTGCGGGCAGCGTCCCAGGCAGCGCTCAGGGCGTCACGGGTGGCGGGCGTGGACAGTGTCAGCAGCCTCTCCCCCACCAGTGGCCCGGTCAACGGTTCCAGCAACCGGGAGGCGGCGGGGTTGGCGTAAGTCACGGTGCCGCCCGCATCCGCGCTGAGGATCAGGTCATGCGCACCCTCGGCCAGTTGGCGGTAACGGGCTTCCTCACGCTCCAGGGCGGAGAGCAGCCGCACGCGGATCAGGGTTTGCGCCATTTGATCAGCCACGCTGCGGGCCAGTTGCAGGACGTGATCTCCAGGGGCTTCGGGGCTGGGATCGTCCGCGTATAAGAATCCCAGCGGGTGGGCCTCGTCGCCCAGTGGCACGATCAGCCCACTACCTGCCACGGGAAGGCAGGCGCGGCGCGGCAGTGGGCGGGGGCCGCGTCCGAGTTGGGCTTTCAACGAGGCCAATTCTTCCAGTGTGGGCGGATACAGGTTGAACGTGGCGCAGCGCACTGGCTCGCCCGCGTCGTCGGTTAGGGCGATCAGACCACGTCCGGCATTCAGGGCCAGGGTGGTCAGGCGCACGGCTCCGGCCAGCGCGTCGTCGTCCTGACTCTCGCCCAGCAGGCGGCCCACGTTCAGCAGCACGGCGGCCTCACGTTCGCGGCGCAGTTCTTCCTCGTACAGACGGGCGTTTTCCACGGCCAGGGACGCCTGCGCGGCAAAGACCCCGGCCAGCGCCAGATCGTCGTCGTCCAGCGGCAACGGCGCTTCCCAGTACAGCGTCAGGGTGCCAAACACCCCGGCGCGGGTGATCAGCGGCAGGCCCAGCACGCCCTTGTACGGGTAGCGGTTCTGGGCCAGCAACTGGCGGGTATAGCGGCTACCACCGCCGTAATTGGCGTTTGCCAGATCGTGGGCGGCCACCGGCTCGCGGCGCTGGGCGGCCCGCCCGGTCACGCCCGCGCCCATCTTGGCGCGCACCCGCAGCACGTACTCGCTGGGGAGGCCCACGGCGCTGCGGATGCTCAGGGTGCGCCCGTCCGGCTGGGCCTCGTAAATGGCGGCGGCGTCGGCGCGGAACAGGGGCATGGCCCGCTCCAGCACGCGCGCCAGCGTATCCCCCAGGTGAAGGCTGCCCGCCAGCGCCGCCCCGGCCTCGCGCAGCGCCTCGGCGGCCTCGCGTTTGCGGGTTTCTATGCCGTAGAGGCGGGCATTGTCGATTGCCAGAGATGCCTGCTCGGCCAGCGCCAGCACCAGGCGGGCGTCATCGTCGGTGGCGGTTGCGCCGGGTCTGCGGCTGTCCACGTACAGCACCCCCAGCGGCTGTCCCCGCGCGCTGAGGGGGGCAATAACGGCAGCTTCGGGGTTCAATTCCAGCAGACCCTGTGCCAGCGGCGAATCGGCGTCCCTAGCGCGTTCAAAGCGGATCGCCTCACCCCGGCGGATCAGCGTTTCCAGGCTGACCGGGCCAACACCCACGCCCCCGGTGAACGTCTCGTCAAAGCCGTGCGAGAACACGTCTCCGGTTCTGGCCCCGCCCTCGCCAAACTCGTTGAACAGGGCCACGAATGCGCGGGAAAAGCCCAGCGCCTGGGCCGCGCTCTGGGCCGTGCGGGTCAGCACCTCGGCCAGATCCAGGCTGCCCGCCAGACGGCGCACCAGGGCTTCCACCGTTTCGGCCACGCGCCCGCGCCCACGCCGGGCCTCGCGGGCCTGCACGCCTTCCAGGGCCAGCGTCAGCAGCGGCACCAGCGCCGACAGTTCCGCGATTCCCTCCGGGCTGGCCCCCACGAATTCCAGGACTCCGTGGCCGAAGGGAAGACAGACCAGCATGCCTTCCTCCAGTATTCCGTTTTCCAATACAGCGCCGCCGTCCAGCGCCCGCCGGGCCAGCGTGCCGTCGCTGAGGCCCAGGCCGCGCCCCTCCTGGGCCAGCGCTTCCAGGCGGCCCGCCTCCCCTTCGGCCACCCAGACCTGAACGCCGTGCGCCGCCGTGACCTGACAGGCGTACTGGGCCAGCGCCGAGGCAAAAGCGCGGGCGGTCTGGGCAGCGGCGAGGGTGGGGGGCAGGGGGGTCATGGGTGGGAGAATGAGCTAAATAGGCCTGTAGCAAAAAGACTTCGGCAACCTCATTCTCGCATCTGCCCACCGCACAGGGGGAGAACAGCGCCGCCGCCTCTACCCGGACCCCTCCTCCGGCCTAGCCAGCCCGCTTGACCCATCCTCGGCCAGCGCCTACCCTGCGTGCATGAGCCGCGCCGTTTTCATTACCATGACTCCGTAGCGGCGGCCTGTTTCACCCAGCCGCCCGCAGACCGCGTGGCGGCCTTTTTTTCAGCACTGTTTGTTTCAAGGAGACCAAAGATGCGCGTAGCCATTGTGGGAGCCACCGGAGCCGTTGGACACGAGTTGATGCAGGTACTGGAGAAAAGCAGCCTGAAGTTTGACGAACTGCTGCTGTTCGCCTCGCCGCGTTCGGCGGGCAGCAAACTGACATTCAAGGGCCAGGAATTGACCGTGCAGGTCACCCCCGAAGGCGCAATCGACGCCGACGTGATCCTGGCCTCGGCGGGCGGGGCGATCAGCAAGGAAAAGGCCCCAGCATGGGTGGCCGGGGGCGCGGTTGTGATCGACAACTCCAGCGCCTTCCGCTATGACCCGGAGGTGCCGCTGGTGGTGCCGGAAGTGAACGGCGAGGCCGCGCTGCACCACAGGGGCATCATCGCCAACCCGAATTGCACCACCGCCGTCGCGGTGCTGGCCGTAGCCCCCATCCACCGCGAGTACGGCGTGAAGCGCATGATCGTCTCCACCTATCAGGCCACCAGCGGCGCGGGCCAGAAGGGCATGGACGAACTGCTGACCCAGACCCACATGGTCCTGCACGGCAAGGAGGCGGGGCACGAGGTCTTCTCGCATCCGATTCCCTTCAACGTGATCCCGCACATCGACGCCTTTCAGGACAACGGCTACACCAAAGAAGAGATGAAGGTGGCCTGGGAAACCCGCAAGATCATCGGGGACGAGTCTCTGAAGATCAGTTGCACGGCGGTACGGATTCCCACCCTGCGGACGCACAGCGAGGCGATCACGCTGGAGCTGGAGCGGCCCGCCACACCGGAAGCCGTGCGCGAACTGCTGTCCCGCTCTGCCGGGGTGGAAGTGCGCGACGACCCCGAAGGCAAGGTGTACCCCATGCCCCTGACCGCCAGCGGCAAGTACGACGTGGAGGTGGGCCGCATCCGCGCGAGTCTGGTGTTCGACGGCGGCATCGACCTGTTCGTGGCCGGGGATCAACTGCTCAAGGGCGCGGCCCTGAACGCCGTGCAGATCGCAGAGTATTTGCAGGAACATGGGGCATTGAAGGAAAAGCAGCGGGCGTAGGAACCCGTCCCCCTGGCCCTCTCGCTACAGAGAGGGCTTTTTCGTCTGGCAGCACTGGATTTCCCCGCCAGAACACCTGGGCCGGATGCTTACCACCAACTCCAGAATTTGAGGCCCGCGCACAGAATGCAACCGATAAGGCGTGGTAACTTTGAGATAGATCGTTTAACGTCATTGTGTCCCGTCCAGCGTCGCCACTTCCGCTATCCAGCGAAGTGTCTATTCCCGCCCAGGGCTGCGGCCCGCCCACTGTCAGGAGGACTTGCACATGGCTGAAGACCGTCAGGATCTGTTCCGCTACGTCGTTGAGGAATTTGCAGAGGACTACCACGAGGGCGAGTTGCAGCGCCGCGAGTTCCTGCGCCGCATGACCCTGCTGGGCGGCGGCGTGATCGGAGCGCGCGTGCTTCTGACCTCTCTGGGGATTGCAGGAATAACGTCTGCCGAACTGGCGAGCGCCCAGACCGCCCCGCCCCAGCCTGACCCGGCCAAGGGTGCGGGCATGGTTGATCCGCGTGACCCGGCGATTTCTGTCAAGCCCGTCGCTTACGAGGCCAATGGCTTCACCAATCTGGCGTATCTGGCCCGCCCGGCTGGCAATGCCCCCGCACCCGGCGTGATCGTCATCCACGAGAACAAGGGCTTGCAACCGCACATTCAGGACATCGCGCGCCGTCTGGCGAAGGCGGGGTATATCGCGATGGCCCCCGATCTGGTGTCCAAGATCGGCGGCACCCAGCAGTACATCGACACCGCGCAGGTTTCGAGCTATCTGGCACAGACCCCCGGCGACGAACACATCGCGAATCTGCTGGAGGCGGCAAAAGTCCTGAAAGCCCAGCCAGGGGTGCAGGGCCTGGGCGCGGTGGGCTTCTGCTTCGGCGGTGGCCTGACCTGGCGTTTGTCCACGGCACTGCCGGAACTGAAGGCTGCCGTGCCCTTTTACGGTCCCGCGCCGGACGCAGCCAGGGTGCCGGACATCAAGGCGGCAGTGCTGGGCATCTACGGCGGCACCGACACGCGGATCAACGCGGGCATCCCGGCGCTGGAAACGGCGCTCAAGACGGCGGGAACCACCTACGGGATCAAGATTTACGACGGCGCGGGCCACGCCTTCAACAACGATACCGGTGGCAATTATGTCAAGGCTGCCGCCGATGACGCCTGGGCACAGACCCTGGCGTGGTTTGACAAGTACCTGAAGGCGTAAACCAGCCTGTCTGGAGCTTGGGCCGGAAGCTTGGGCTTCTGGCCCATAGCTGTGTGGGAGACGCCGCATACCTTCAGCCGATTCGCAAGCATCGCTCAACATTAAATGAAGCTGGCAGACAGATAGCTGCGCCTGCCTGATCCACAATGATGCATGTCGCGCACCTTTTTCCTCCTCCTGGCGGGCCTGACCCTGACCGCCAGCGCCGCTGCGGCCCCCGCCAGCGCCAATCTCCAGAACATTCGCCATGAGTACCAGGGACCGGACAACTGCGCCCCGGTCACCGCCCTGACCGTGCTGGGCTACCACGGCACCCGCGTGACGCAGGCATCGGCGGCAGCAGCCATGAAGGACTATCCCGGCGATCCGCAGGTCAGCAGCCTGGAACTGGCCGCCTACCTGGGGCGCTTCGGCTTAAGGAGTGTCATTCGGTACGCGGGCGACGCCGACGTGCTGCGCGAACTGGTGTCGCGCGGCTTTCCGGTGGTGGTCCAGCAGCGTTTGAAACCGGGCAGCAACGTGGCACACTTCCGCACGGTGTACGGCTACAGCAGCGGTTCGTTTCTCCTGAGCGATCCCCTGCGCGGCCCGTCCCTGCGCCTGAGTAACGCCGAGATGACCGAGCTGTGGCGCTTTTACAACGGCGAGTATCTGGTGGCCTACCCGCCTGCCAGAGAGGGTGAGGTCCGCGCGGCGATGGGCGAAAATTTCAATGTTGCGGCCAACTGGCGAAATGCCCGGCAACTGGGCGAGCAGCAGGTCAAAGCGCGGCCCAGCGATCCCTACGCGTGGTGGGGGCTGGCCAAGGCCACCCTGCGCCTGGGCGACGCCGAGACGGCGGCTGGGCAGTTTGACCGCGCGGTGAATCTGGGCGTGCCGACCATCTATTACCTGTACCGCCAGGAAGCCTTCGAGGCGTGGACGCAGGCGGGCTGGTACACCAGGACGCTTCAGATCACCGAACGCGCGCTGGACGCCTGGCCCAAAAGCAAGGAGTTGCAAAAGTTCCGCGATCTGGCGGGTCAGGCGTTGGGCGACTGAACCTGCTTGACCCGCCCCTGGCCCAGCCTGTACTCTCTGCGCCATGAGCGGGCAGACGGTCCCCCACATGCAGCGGCCCAGCGGTCTGCTGCGTGTTGGTGCGGGCCTGCCCGTGCGCCCGCCGCCCTCTGGGGTGTAAAAACGTCATTTTGCCGGACGCGTCTTCTGTGACGCCTGACCCGCCGTTTTTACAATTCAGAAGGGAGACAAGAGATGCGCCTATCACAAGGCCCGTTCGTCACGCGGCGGGAAACGCCGTCTGACGCCGACACGCGCGGCACGGAAATGCTGCTGCGCGCCGGATTCATCCGTCAACTGGGCAGCGGCCTGTACGCCATGCTGCCGCCCATGACTCGCGTGCTGCACAGACTGGAAACACTCATTCGCCATGAGCTGGACGGCGCGGCGCAGGAGGTCAGCTTTCCGCTGCTGCAACCCGCCGCGCTGTGGCGGCAGTCCGGGCGCTGGGACGCCTACACCCGCGCCGAGGGGATCATGTTCGCCGTGACGGACCGGGGCGGGCGTGAACTGGCGCTGGCCCCCACACACGAGGAAGTCGCCGTGGCGGTAGCAAAAGAGCTGGTGGGCAGTTACCGCGATCTGCCCCTGAGCGTGTATCAGATCGGGCGCAAGTTCCGCGATGAGCTGAGGCCCCGCGCCGGGCTGCTGCGAACGCGCGAATTCGTGATGAAGGACGGCTACAGCTTTCACGCCACAGCCGAGGATCTGGCCCGGACCTTTGAGGTCATGGGCGACGCCTACGCCCGCATCCTGACCCGGCTGGGCGCGGACTGGCGCGCGGCACAGGCCGACAGCGGCATGATCGGCGGGACCGGGAGCCGCGAATACCTGCTGCTCTCGGACGTGGGCGAGGACACGCTGCTGTCTACCGCCGACGGGCTGTACACGGCGAACGCGGAGCAGGCCGTCTCACGCGCCCACCCGGCCCCGGCCAGCCCGTTCCAGACCACCAAGCGCCGCCACACGCCCGGCACGCCCACCGTGGCGAGTGCGTGCGCCGTGCTGGGCTGCGAACCCGCACACATGATTAAAAACGTGCTGTACGAGGCCGAAGCTCTGAACGGTGATCAGACCTCTATCCGGCCTGTGCTGGTCAGCCTGCGCGGGGATCACGGCGTCAATCCGGTCAAGCTATGGAATGCCGTGTCCGCGCGGATGGATGGAACGCTGACCGCGCTGGAGGTGGCCGATACAGAGCAGTGGGCCGGGAATCTGCCGCTGGGCTACATCGCCCCCGACCTGCCGGACAGCGCAGACGGCCCGTTCCTGCGGCTGTGCGACGGGGCGGCGGCGGCGTTGCGGAACTTCACCACAGGCGCGAATAAAACCGACTGGCATGTAGTCGGCGCGAATTGGGGCGATCAATTCCCGCTGCCCGAAGTGGCCGATCTGCGGCAGGCACAGGCGGGCGAGGCGTCCCTGCACGATCCAGTCCAGCCATTGATCTCGGCGCGCGGCATAGAGGTCGGCCACATCTTCCAACTCGGCACACGCTACACGGCGGCCCTGGAGATGACCTTCACGGCGGCAGACGGCACCCCGCAGACGCCCACGATGGGCTGCTACGGCCTAGGCGTGACCCGGCTGGCAGCGGCGCTGGCCGAGCAATTTGCGGATGAATGCGGTCTGGTCTGGCCCGCCCTTATCGCCCCACATGGGGTCATCCTGACCGTGGTGGACATGAAAGACGCCGCTCAGGTCCAGGCTGCTGAAACGCTGTATGCCGCCCTTCAGGCCGCTGGCATAGATGTCCTTCTGGATGACCGTCCCCTGCGCGCGGGCGTCAAATTCGCAGACGCCGACCTGACGGGCATTCCCTGGCGCGTCACACTGGGGCGCGGGGTGGCCGGGGGAACGGCAGAAGTCAGGGAGCGGCGTGGGGGTGAGGTTCAGGAAGTGGGGCTGGGCGAGGTCACACAGTACCTTCAGACCCGTTTGAGCCAGCCTTAGCACCCGTGCATCAGAACACCAGAGAGCCTTCCAGTTCCGCCTCGCCCTGTACGACGGCCCGGTCCCGGCCAGAGGACTTGGCCGCGTACAGGGCAGCGTCGGCACGGGCCAGCAGGCCGCTGAAATCCTCGCCTGCCCGGGACGCTGCTGGAGCCGATGCTGACCGTCACCTGAAGGTGTTGCGGCCAGTTCCAGGCGCGGAATTCGGCCAGCAGATGTTCGGCACGGACCCCGGCGCGCTCAGGGGGGGTGCCCGGCATCACCACGATAAATTCCTCTCCTCCCCAGCGGCCCACCGTGGGCGGCGGCGCACCAGCCTCGGTGGCGCAGTTTCGCAGCACCTGCCCCGCCGCCACCAGCACCTCGTCACCCACGCCGTGGCCGTGGCGGTCATTGATCCGCTTGAAATGGTCCAGATCGATCAGAAACAGCGAACCGGTCTGCCCATGCGCCGCGGCCCGGAGCAGGGCCTCGACTGCCGGGTAGACGGCGTGGCGGTTGGGCAGGCCAGTCAGGGCGTCCGTGAACGCCATCTGGCGCAGCAGTTCCTGGGCCTGGGTCTGCGTGGCGTACTGGGCACGGAACCACGACAGGCCCCAGACCAGCAGGAACACCATCACGGCATTGAGCTGCACCCGCACCAGACCGGGAGTGGTCGACGCGGCGTAGGTGGCGGGCAGCAGCCACGGCAGCAGCAGGCTCAGGGACAGATAACTCAGGTTGAAGGGAGTGGCGCGGCGCGGCGGCAGGGCCAGGAAAGCCAGTACGCAGACGCCCATCACTGCCCAGTACGGCCCGCTGTTGGGATAGGCCCCCGGCATCGCGGCGGCGCTCAGGCTAACCAGCACGATGTGGGCGATACTCGCGGCGGCCAGCACGACGACGGAGGCCACCTCGGTGACGATCAGCGCCCGGCGGCTGAGCAGCCACCACAGATTCAGCACGCTCAATCCCAGCAGGAATGGAGCGACGTATTGCAGGTAGGGTTCGCGCAGATTCAGCGTTCGCTGCATGACGACGCCAAACAGCAGCAGCGCCATGCCGCAGACCACCGCGCCGATATACAGCCGCCGCCGGACCGCCTCTCCGTAGGGATCACGGTTTGGCAGATGGAGATCGGCTTGTGGGTCCATGCCTCTCCAGCATAGCCAATTCGCTCTTGCCAGTCCCTGACAGTCCAGGCGTGGGACCAGCACCATCGGTTTGCCGCTTCCGCTCCACTGCACCTCATGCCCGCATCCCGCAGACTGTGGACATGAGATCGCCCCCGCCCCCCACTCGCCGTCCACAATCCCCACTTGCACCGGGCAGGCCGCAGATCGGCCCCGCGCTATGGACCACTGCCGCACTGATCTCGCTGGTCTGGGTGCAGGAAATCGTGGACCTGTTCGGCTTCGGCGGCGGGCTGGACTATTACGGCATCAAGCCGCGCGTGCCCGGCACCTTCTGGCATGTGCTGACCGCGCCCTTCCTGCACTACGGCTTTCCGCACCTGATCGCCAACACCGTGCCGCTGGCGGTGCTGGCCTTCATGAGCGCGGTGCGCGGCGTGGGGCGCTTTGTGGCGGTCACGCTGGTGATAGCGGTGGTGGGCGGCGGGCTGGTGTGGCTGCTGGCACGCGGCGGCAGCGTGCATCTGGGGGCCAGCGAACTGATCTTCGGGTATCTGGCCTACCTGCTGGGCGTGGGCTGGTGGGAGCGCACCCCTGCCGCGATTGGCGTGGCCGTGGTGGCCGCCGTGCTCTACGGCAGCATCATCTGGGGCGTGCTGCCGGGCAATCCGGCGGTGTCCTGGGAAGCCCACCTGTTCGGTTTTCTGGCGGGTTTGCTGGCAGCAGCGCTGCTGCATGGGCGCAGACCGAAGAGGCCGTCTAACGGTCTGAAAGTCTAACCATCAAACCGCAGAGGGAAGCTGGCCGTTTGACCTTCAGACGGTTTGACAGTCAGACCGCCCTCGAAAGGGGCAATCACCACTCCCCCAGCGTCACCAGCCCGTTCGGCGTTTCCAGCACCGCCCGCAATTCGGCCTGCGGAGCTTCATAGACTTCCACCTCGCCCACAAAATTGAGGGTGTCCAGCACGGCGCGCAGGGCGTCCGGCGTGGGACTGCCCAGGCGCAGGCCGCCCAGCCGCACGCCTACATCGGTCAGGCGGGCAGGGGGCGGCGGGGTGTGCCACACGAGGCGGGAGGGGGCGACGCCGTTCATGGGCAGCCCGCCGTCTTTCGGCACGGTCAATGTCCAGCGGTTCTCGCCGCGTGAGAGATCCAGCACTTCCGGCCCAGCCGTCAGCGTTTCCACCGCCGCCACCCAGTGGATCAGCGCCGGGCCGTCTTCCAACCGAGCTTTCATCTCCGGCGTGTCCAGCCCAAACCAGCGCGGGCGAGTCGGGGCAGGGGCACCGGGATCAATGGCGATGACCTCCAGATAGCAGTCCGGCCCCAGCGACAGCAGCGCGTTGTGGGTACCGAACGTCTCGTGTTTTCCGCCATCCTGCATGGGCAGGTCCAGGCGGCCTTCCAGCCACGCGCGGCCCTCCTCAAGCGTGCGGGCGGCGATGACCAGATGATCCAGGGTGGCAGACATGGGCGCAGCATACGCAAATCGTGATTCGCCGTCTTGAACGCCCGCCCCACCCCCGCGCACGCTGGGGCATGAACTGGAGTATGGGTCTGGGCCGCTGGCTTGCGGGGCTATTTCGCCGGGACACACGGACTCCGCCGCGTGACGATCAGGATGACGGTGTGGGCGTGCTGGTCCCCGCCGGGCCGCGCCCACTGCGGGGTGGGGCGCACGCCCAGCCGCCGAGGCCGGAAAAAGAGGGGCGGGACACGCCGCGCAGATAAAACAGGTAAACCCTTACCTACCCGAAAAGAATCCCGCCGTCCATGGCGGGTTTTTTCGTCTGCCCACGCCTGCATTTCAGAAGAATGCATGCGGCACTCCGCCTCCCGCGCCCGGCAATCTCTATACTCGGCCCAAACACCGACGTTTTCAGACCGGGTGGCCGCCACAGGCCGCCACCGCTTTTCTCATCCCCCTATCTCTGCACGGAGGCACGACTATGCAAGGCAACATGATGGACGTTCAACTGACGGTTCCCACCATTCTGGAGCGCATTCGCGGGCAGTACAAAAACCGCGAGGTGGTCAGCCTGCTGGCGGCGGGCCGCGACGAGGCGGGCAACCCCATTCCAAAAAAGCACCGCATCAGCTACGGCGAGGTGGCGGACCGTTCACTGCGGCTGGCAGGCGGTCTACTGGGCCTGGGCCTGCAAAAGGGAGACCGGGTGGCGACGCTGGCCGTCAACTCGTTCCGGCATCTGGAGGCGTATCTGGGCGTGCCCAGCGCGGGTCTGGTGCTGCACACGGTCAACATCCGCCTGCACCCCGAGCAGGTGGCCTGGATCCTGAACGACGCGGAAGACCGCGTGCTGATGATTGAGAATGTCTTCGCAGCCATGATCCCGGCCCTCAAGGCCGCCTGTCCCAAACTGGAACACATCATCGTGATGGGGCCGCTGCCGCAGGCGATGCCCGGCATCCACGACTACGACACCTTCGTGATGGGCGCGGAACCGCTGCCCCGCTACCCACGTCTGGACGAGAACGACGCGGCTGCCATGTGCTACACCTCCGGCACCACCGGGAACCCCAAAGGCGTGATCTATACCCACCGCTCCACCGTGCTGCACTCGCTGGTCAGCGCCCCCAAGGACGCCCTGAACGTGGGCGAGGCCGACAGCGTGCTGCCCATCGTGCCGATGTTCCACGTCAACGCCTGGGGTCTGCCCTACACCTGCGCCATGTACGGCGCGAAACAGGTCTTTGCCGGGGTCTTCAGCGACGGCAGAAGCGTCGCCACGCTGCTTCAGGATGAGGGGGTGACCATCACAGCGGGCGTGCCGACGATCTGGATGGGCCTGCTGGGCGAATTGGACCGCGCCAAGGAAGCCGGGGAAGCGTACAGGCTGGAGGGGCTGGAGCGCCTGATCGTGGGCGGCAGCGCCGCGCCGGAATCCATGCTGCGCGCCTTTCAGAACAACCACGGCCTGAGCATGTTGCAAGCCTGGGGCATGACCGAGACGCACCCGCTGGGAACGGCCAGCGGCGTGCCGTTTGATGTGGATGCCAACAGCGACGAGGGCTTCAAGCTGCGGGCCAAGCAGGGCCGCACCGTGCCGCTGGTCATGCTGGACATCGTGGACGGGGACCGCAAACGCCTGCCCCACGACGGCAAGACGATGGGCAACCTGATCGCGCGCGGCCCGTGGATCGCCAACAGCTACTACAAGGGCGCGGGCCAGGACAATTTCTTTGAGCTGGACGGCGAGCTGTGGTTTGACACCGGGGACATTTCCACACTGGACGCGCGCGGCTACATGCACATTCAGGACCGCAGCAAGGACCTGATCAAGTCCGGCGGCGAGTGGATCAGCAGCGTGGACCTAGAAAACGCCATCATGGCCCACCCCGCCGTGGCGCAGTGCGCCGTGATCGCCATGGACGATCCCAAGTGGGACGAGCGCCCGCTGGCCGTGGTGGTCCCCCGCCCCGGCCAGAGCGTGACCCATCAGCAGTTGATTGAATTGCTGGAACCCCATTTCGCCAAGTTCTGGCTGCCCGACGCCACCGTGCTGACCGACAGCATCCCCATCGGCGCAACCGGCAAGTTCCTGAAACGCGAATTGCGCGAGGAATATCGGGGCTACTCGGCGGGCAACTCGCCGCAGCGGGCCGAGCAGCCGGAGTAAATTGACGCCGTAAATTTTGAATGAGCAGCGCCGCCCCCACATCAGGAGGGCGGCGCTCTCACTGTCTCTGGATGAGCTGCTCCTCTTGAACTTCCCCACGTTGTTCAGTCCAGACCCAGCAGTGTGGAACTGGGGCCTCTCCCGCCTTCTAAAACGTAGAATCCCTCCTATGGCCGTTTCCGTCTCCGGGCAACTCGTGACCTTCAGCCCCCCACCCGGCGCAGTGGCTCTTGTGGGGGACTTTACCGACTGGCGCAAGCAGGAGCCTTTGCCCGTGATGGCGGGGCAGCCCATCACGCTGACCCTGCCGCGCGGCGCATGGGTGGAATACGCCTGGCTGGACGCGGCGGGCGAGGCATTCGCGGACCCCGACAACGCCCAGAAGTCCCTGAATCCGTGGTGGCCCTACCCGCGTGCGGCTGTGGTGGGCGATTACGCGCGGCATCCGCTGTGGCTGGTCCCCGAAGCCACGCAGAAGGGAACGGCCCAGCGCCTGACCTGGGAGGGCAGCGTCTTCCCCGGCACCCGCCGCGCCATCGTCTATACCCCGCACGGATACACGACTGGCACGCCGACTCCGATTTATTATGTGCAGGACGGCGTGGCCTTCTACCGCACCGGCAAACTGGGCGAGGTGATGGACCGCGCGCTGGAGGCTGGACTGGCGACGGGCGCAGCCCTGGTGTTCGTGGAGCCGGGAGACCGCAACGAGGAGTACTACCTGAATGACCGCTACCTGGACTTTCTGACGCAGGAGGTGTTTCCGCGTGTGGAGGGCGAACTGGTCACTGCCAGCGAGCGCGGGCTGTGGGGCGCGAGTCTGGGCGGGCTGATCTCGCTGTATCTGGGGAGCCGTCACCCGGAATTGTTCAGCCGTGTGGTGAGTCACAGCGGAGCATTCATCGCTAAACCTGGGGCCACAGATTCGGCGGGCGTGATCGACACCACCGGGGCCGGGGAATGGCTGCTGGAGGGGTTGCGCCAGACTCCGCCCACGCACCTGAAAACCAGTCTGGATACAGGGGTGCTGGAATGGCTGACCGGGCCGAATCGCCGCATGGCTGGACTATTCGCTGATCTGGCGCTGCCCCACCAGTATCGCGAATATCCCAGCGGCCACAACTGGGTGACGTGGCGCGAGGCGTTGCCAGAAGCGTTTCTGTACATGCAGAGCTGAAGCGTCCTCACCACCACCCACGCCATAGGCGGCATAGTCGCCCCATTCATGCGGAACTCTTTTCTCCTGGCACTGGGTTGTTCAACACTGGCACTCAGCAGCGGCGCGGGGGCGCTCACCATGACCTATCCCAACAGCACCACCACCATCCACGAACGGGCCGCCGACTGGGCAGGCGCGGAAGTTCAGGGCGCACAGCTTCACGCAGAGGCCGTCTCACTGGCTCCGGGCGTCATGAGTGGCACGCTGATTTCTGCCCCACTGAGCGCCCCGGCTTTTGATGAACTGGTGCCGTCGTGGAACGCCGTCACACCCGGCGCAGGCAGCGTGAGCGTGGAGGTCCGGGCGCAGACAGGGGCGGCGTGGTCCCGCTGGTATTCCTTTGGAACGTGGAGTAGCGCGGAAGGCCGCAGCAGCCTGGACGGCCAGAAGGACAGCGCCGGGCAAGTCATGACCGACACCCTGCGCCTGAGCAAAAAGGCCACGGCGTACCAGTACCGCGTGACCTTGCGTGGCGAGGGGACCACGTTGCGCCTGCTGGCCTTCAACACCTCTGAACGCGCCCGCCGGAGTGCAGGGCTGGGGCAGGCCAGCGACAGGGCAGCGTGGGGCAAGATCAACACCGTGCCGCAGCGTTCGCAGATGATTTACCCGGACGGCGGCGAGGTGTGGTGCAGCCCCACCAGCGTCTCCATGATCCTGGCCGCGCGTGGTGTGGATGTCACGGTGCCGCAGGCCGCGAAAGCCACCTATGACCGCGCCTACGACGGCACCGGCAACTGGTCTTTCAACGCCGCTTACGCTGGGGCGCTGGGGATGCGTGCCTACGTCACCCGGCTGCCCAGTCTGGCCGCCGCCGAGAAATTCACGGGTGCGGGCGTGCCGATTGCCGTCAGCCTGGGCTGGAAGAAAGGCGAGTTGCCCGGCGCGGCCATTGCCACCAGCAGCGGGCATTTGATGGTGTTGATCGGCTTTGATAAGGCGGGCAATCCGGTGCTGAACGATCCTGCCGCGCCCAGCAACGAAACAGTGCGCCGGACCTACCCCCGCGCCGCCTTTGAGAAGCTGTGGCTCTCGCACAGCGGGGGGCTGAGCTACGTGATTGGGGAGTAGGCGGAGGGTCAACTCGTCCACGGTCAGCCGGGGAACACGGGAGACAATATCCAGCCCATTCCGCAAGAGGCCGCTGGTTGTGTCTGCGGAGCGCGTCCGCTCGGACAACTTTAGAGGACACTCCTTTTCAGTTCCCCAGATGGGCGCACGGGCAGGAATTCATGGCGGCAATCTGTCAAAGTTGTGCTGGACGAAGGAAAAATCAGGACACTCTGAAAAAACGTTTCAGGGGGTTCGTCAGGAAATGGCCTTCCCCTGTGGCTCAGGCTGACCTCACTTTGAAAGCGAGCAACGGCCCCGCCTCTCAATCCGGCATTCCAGACGGTGTGATGCGGCGAACGGTACGGCGCAATCCCGCCCCTGTCCCCGCTCCACCCTTACACTGCCCCCACGCATGGACTTTCCCACCACCTGCCCCACCTGTGGCCGCGAGAACCGCGCCGAGTACGCCGACAGCAGCGTGCATGACCTGAACTGCGCGAGGTGCGGGGCCGCCTACTGCGTGCTGGTGCGAAAGCAGAAGTTCGAGGTGCTGTTCGATCTGGGCACCCGCGCCCTGATGGACGGCTACGCCCGCGAGGCGGTGGCCAGTTTCGCGGCGGCGCTGGAACGCTTTTTCGAGTTCTACGTGCGTTCGTATGCCCTGGAACGCGCCTCGGACACAGCGGCGGATTTTGGCGAGGCGACGGCGGCACTGACGGGCACATGGCGGCACGTCGCCAGCCAGTCCGAGCGGCAACTGGGCATGTTCGCGCTGGCGTACCTGCTGCGAGAGGGAAAGGAGCCGGACTTTCTGACTGCCGCCGCGCTGGGCGCGGACTTCCGCAACCGCGTGATCCACCGGGGCGAGTTGCCCGCCCGTGCCGATGTGGAGGTGTACGCCGCGCAGGTTTTTGCCCTGATCGACCGCCTGCTGACCGAGCTGGGAGACGGTGCAAAACAGGCCGAGCTGGCGCAGGAACAGGCATTCGCCCTGCACATCGCCGCGCTGCCAGACGGCGTGACTGCCGTGTTCGAGGAACATCCCGGCATGTTCCGTGCCCGGCGTTTCGGAACGCTTGCGCCCATGCCAAAGCCCAGCAAGACGGCCACGCAACCCGCCCCAAAAAGTGGAATGAACAGCGCCCGCGCCTACCAGCAGGCGCAGCAGCAGGCCCTGTTTCAGCGGGCGCTGGAGGAACGCGGGAAGTTGCTCAAGGGATTCAAGGGTGGGTAGCGTCCGGCAGGGGCGGTGGTTGGACGCCTGAACCCCTGCGCCCCTAGACTGCCCCATGCAGTTTGAAAGTGAACGACAGAGTCGGCAGCGTCTGGTCCGGGTGGCGCGGGGAGAGGAGGCGGGCGATCTGCTGATTCGCGGCGCACAGGTGGTGCAGCCCGCCACGCGCGAGGTGTTTGAGGCCGATGTCCTGATCGCAGATGGGCGGGTGGCCGCTCTGGGCGGCACCGGCATGAATTTTGAGGCGGCGAGGATCATCGATGCACGCGGCGCGTTCCTGGCCCCCGGCTTCATCGACGGCCACATCCATATCGAGTCCAGCCTGCTGACTCCGGCGGGCTTTGCGCGGGCCGTGCTGCCACGCGGCACGACAGGCGTGGTGGCTGAGCCGCACGAGGTGGTCAACGTGCTGGGCGTGCGCGGCCTGGAATGGATGCTGGAGGCCGGACGCACTTCGGGGCTGCGCGTCTGGGCCTCCGCGCCGTCGTGCGTGCCCGCCAGCCAATTCGAGGACGGCGGCGCACACGTCACAGCGGCGGAAACCGCCCGGATGCTGCGCGTGCCCGGCGTGCTGGGGCTGGCCGAGATGATGAATTACCCCGGCGTGCTGGGCGGCGACCCTGACGTGTGGGACATTCTGGAGGCGGGCCGCGCGGCAGGCGGGCGCATGGACGGCCACGCCGCCGGGGTTCGTGGGCGCGATCTGATGGCTTACGCGGCGGCGGGGCTGCACTCGGACCACGAGGCCGCCACCCCGGAAGAAGCCCGTGAGCGCCTGCGCGCGGGCCTGTGGCTGATGGTCCGCGAGGGTTCGGCGGCCCGCAATCTGGACGCTCTGCTGCCCGTACTCCTGGAGCGCCCGCGCCGCGCCATGCTGGTCAGCGACGACGTGAGCGTGGATGAACTGCTGGAACTGGGCCATCTGGACCGCCTGCTGCGAACCTGCGTGGCGGGCGGCCTGCACCCGGCGGACGCGATAGCACTCGTGACCTGCAATCCGGCGGAATACTGGGGCCTGCACGACTGCGGTTTGATCGCCCCCGGCTATCACGCCGACATGGTGATGCTGCGCGATCTGAAAGGTTTTGAAGTGCTGGAAACGTTCATGGGTGGCACAGAAGCGCAGCCCGGCGAGGTCACTCCACCCCTGGGCGGCGGCGGCGTGGACCTGGGGGCCGACTGGGACGCGGCCACTTTCGACGTTCCCGCCTACTGGCCGGTGATGCGGGTCAGCCCGGACCAGATCACCACGGAGCGGGGCGCACCTGGCAGTGCCAATTCGGGGAATGGTGGGGCGCGCATGGTGGTGGCGGACCGTTACGGGCGCGGCCACCGGGCGGCGTGCTGGACCTCCGGCACGGGCATGGGCAGCCGGGGAACGCTGGCCATCAGCATTTTGCACGACGCCCACAACGCCGCGTTCCTGGGCGGCAGCGACGAGGACGTGCGGGCGGCGGGACGGGCGCTGCGCGACATGGGCGGTGGCGTGGTGGTGGTCTCCGGCGGCGCGGTACAGGCCAGTCTGCCCCTGCCCTACGCGGGCCTGATGACCGATCTGCCCCCCCAGCACGCCGCCGCCCGTCTGGGCGAGGTCACCGCCGCCGCCCGCGCCCTGGGCTGCGTTCTGCCCTACCCCGTCACCACACTCAGCTTCCTGGGCCTGAGCGTGATCCCGTCCCTGAAGCTGACCCCGCGCGGCCTGCTGGATGTGGAGGCATGGCAGTTGCTGCCACCTACATCCAGCCTTTTCTAGAGGGCGCATGATCAAAGCGGGGCCGGAGTACCAGGGTTCCTGATGTGGATTCCATCCGATTGTGCCACTAAAGATGCGCCGCCTTTGCCCGGCACGACGACTCTTTCGCAATGGCCTCAGCAGTCCACAAGGCTGCCCCTCGGTACGCGCCCGCATTACCAGCGCCGCGCATTGTCGCCGCGCCCACCGTAACAGGGGAAAACACATCAGCGCTCAAAGTGCTGAAAAGGTCTGCCCTCCAAGTACATCTGGAGAGCGGACGCTTTAGTCTCATATTCCCAATGTCTCTCATAAAATGTACATAATTTTGGATATTTATTGTAGCTCTCAAAATCAATTACAAAGATTATTATTTCATTAAATACAACACCAAAGCTCGCTTTTATGATTTTATAACCAGATTTCATTTTTACCTATTACATCAGATCTAACTATTCTTACATTCTCCTTACTCAATGAAAAATAAAGCTGTGGAACGATTAGGGGCAGTCATAGCGGCTTCGCTAAATTTCTCTTACAGACTTCGGACTAGACGGTCTTTAAAGGGAATAACCATCCCCCCATACACCCATTAATTTGAGTGATTATCGATTTTTCTGTTAAAAATTAAGCAATGTGGACTTTTCGTTCATGGGTATTTCATAGATGAAGGTCTGACCAAATCTGTAGCGTGATGGCAGCCGAGAAGCACACCTCATCCCCCGGTGACCCATACGCCATTTTTATAGATCGTCAGAATTTGCCCTTCCCGCCAACAGTGCGCCCACCCCAGGAGAAACCACATGTCCCCCATTGCCCCCACTGCTCCGCTGTCCCCGCTCGCCAAAACCGCCCGTCCCCTGCGTTGGCTGGTCTGGTGTGCGCCCCTGATCCTGGCGGCCTGCTCGGGTCCCAGCGTGCCCCAGGAACCGGTTGCCACGCGGCCTGCCCAGGAAAGTGTGGCCCAGCCCACCACGGAGCAGGACAGCGTGTATGACGGTACGGACCGCTCCTGGACCGACGTGGAAGCGGGGACCAGGCTGACCCAGGAATCGCTGGCGACGGGCAACAACATGCTGAGCAACTCGCCCTGGACGGCGGCCAGCAACGGCTGGGGACCCACCGAGCGCAATGTCAGCAACGGTGGATATGGGGCCAAAGACGGACGCACGATGAGCGTGAACGGCAAGAAGTACGACAGCGGATTCGGGGCGCACTCCAAGTCTTCGATGACCTTCAACGTCGGCGGCATGTGCAACCGGTTTATCAGCGATGTGGGGATCGACGACGAGGTGGGTGATAAGGGCAGCGTGGTCTTCCAGGTGTACGCCGACGGCGTCAAACTGTTCGACAGCGGGAGGATGACCGGCAAGGACGCCGCCAAGACCGTCAACGTCGACATCGCAGGCCGCAAGGCACTCAAGCTGATGGTGACCGACGCAGGCGACAACAACCACTACGATCACGCCAACTGGGGCGGGGCCATCCTGGTGGACTGCAACGTGGCCAAGCCGGTCGCTCCTGCGACTGCCCCGACGCCGATTCCCACGCCGCCCGCACCAGTGCCTGCACCTGCTCCAGCGCCCGTTCCCGCGCCGGTTCCTGTTCCTGCTCCAATCGTCGTCAATGGACCGCTGGTGATCACCAAGGGCGGCACCTACAGCGGCGAGTACCTCAGCAACGATCCTTCCGTACCGGTCATCCAGATCAAGACCTCCGAGCCGGTCATTCTGGAAAACTGCACGCTGCGTGGACGCGGTCACCTGATCAATGCGGCGTGGAGCTGGGCCAATCTGACGGTTCGCAACTGCAAGGGCTACGGCCTGAACCCCAATGACGCAGGCCGCATTCCTGGACGTTTCCTGAACGCTGAAGGCATCACGTCCCTGCTGATCGAGAACAACTTTATGGAGAAGACGGCGGGCATCTACGTCAACACCTGGAAAGGCAACACCGGCCTGCCCATGACCGTCGTCATCCGCAACAACCTGGCCCGCAACATCGAGGGCCGCTTCAGCGACGGCAACGGCGGCTTCCAGGACAAGTTCTACCGGGTCCAGTTCGTGCAACTCAACAACATGCGTGACCTCAGTGGAGCCGAGATCGCCTGGAACCGCGTGGAGAACACCGCCCGTCAGAGCCATGTCGAGGACGTCATCAACATCCACGATTCCAACGGCACCCCCAGCAGCCCGATCCGCATTCACAACAACCTGATCAACGGTGCGTTCTCGGGCCGCCCCGACGCCACCTACAGCGGCGGCGGCATCATGATGGGCGACGGCTGCAACTCCGGGTACACTGAAGCCACGGGCAACACCGTCCTGGAAACCAGCAACTACGGTATCGCCGTGGCAGGCGGCCACCACCAGAAGATCAGCGGCAACACCCTGCTGGCGCTGGGCAAGCTGAGCGACGGCACCCTGCTGGACGCCGACAGCGACTCCGGCTTCTACCTGCGCAACTACTGCCAGACCCCCACCGACGTCAGCACCGTGATCGCCGAGGGCAACACCGTGGGCTGGGGCACCCCGAGTGCCAGCAACCCCGACGCCCGCTGGGACTGGTCCGTCACTGCCGGTGTGGAACGCAACAACACCAGCATCCAGGCTGCCAACCGCGCCGTCAACCCGCTGCTTCTGGCGCAGGCCATCACCGCCTGGGAAGGCCGCGCCAAAGCCGCCGGAATGGTCATCGGCACACGCTGATCCCCACTCCCGCACCGCCCAAGTCCCTCTCCTTTCGGAGGGGGCTTTTTTCTGGAGCCTGCCTATCATGCGCCCAGACCAGGACAGCGCATCTCCCGTCCACCGCGCGTCTATAACAGTGTTGAGAACCGATACCACGGAAGATACTTCTCTTCCGTGGCACAGCCCTGCAAGTCATATGCGGAGTTCCAGCGATGCACGACACGTTATCAACAGGAGTCTGCCGTATATCGAGCCAGGAGAGAGGCAGCCCACCGCTGTTCAGCAGACGCTTCATCCTGTTTTCAAAAAGCATCGCCTTCTGCCGATGAAACCCTGCTGCGAAAAGTGCCGAGAATCAAAAAAGCCCTCTGCATCAACAGAGGGGGAAAAGTCGTTCTTCGCCTGGGGGTGAGGCGGAACCCTAGCCCTCCGCCCCGCCCCGGTAGCTTTGCAGCACGGCGTCCACGAACGCCTGGGGGGAATGGTCCTGCTGAAACCGGGCCGTGTCGGGGGCAAAGGCGGATACATCAAATTCCTGCACGCAACGCGCCAGCGCCGCTGGGTCTTCCGGGGCGAACAGCGCGCCCAGGCTGTACATGTTTACCATCTCGGCCAGCACACCCACGTCGGCGGCCAGCACGGGCACGCCCAGCGACGCCGCGATCCCCAGCGGTCCACTTTGCCCCGAGAAATTACGTCGGTACGGCAACAGGCAGACGTCAGAGGCCATGAAATAGCCTTCCACGTCCTCGTCGGGAACGAATTTGAGGTGCAGATGGAGGCGGTCCGCAATACCCAACTGCGCGGTGCGTTCGTGCAGAGCGACGACCTCGGGAGCATGCATACTGCCCACCACCAACAGATGCACATGGGGCGGCAAAAGAGCCAGCGCCTCCAGTGCCAGATCAATCCCCTTGTCGTGGCGGCTCCCGCCAAAGGCCAGCAGGACCAGGGCCTGTGCTGGAATCCCCAGCCGCTGCCGGACCGTCTGTCCAGCGGCCTCAAGCTCCTTGACCGGAGTCTGGGAGGTGGGGGTGGGATGGGCAACCATATCGAGCCGCCCCGCCTGGATGCGCCGATTCAACATTCTGGAGTGGGTTATTACACGGACGCCCAGAACGCCCAGCGCCCGCAGGATGGCCTGGTGAATGGCCTGACTGGCAGGCTTGCTCTGGAACTCCTGGAGGAAATAAGCCCTGTGCAGCGTGCCCCGCAGGGCAATCGCAGGTTTGGCGCGGCTCCGTTGGAGGGCCACGGCCAGCAAAGTCGCCACGAAACCGTCCAGCCACAGAAAATGAGCCGTATCCGCACCCACCTGCTCCGCCAGCTTCAGGGAGGCGCGCAGAAAACGCAGGTTGGCCTGTTCCCGCAGCACACGGCCCAGCTCTTCATACGCATCTACGCGCTCGTGGTCACTGCCTGGATGATCTGGCAGCAGCGAGAGAACGTGGCCTGTGATTTGCGGCACGGCGAGGCAGACCTCGTCCAGCAGAACGGCGGGGCCGATCAGATGGACCTGAATACCCTGCTGTACAAGTCCCCTGGCCAGCGTCGCAGCGTAACCGCTGTGATGCCCCCCGAACACCGGGTCGATCAGAACCACCGTACGCACCGTTCGCCGGGATGTGGGTGGAGACGATCGGATCTGCTCTTTTCTGGCACCTTCCTGTGGCGTCACGCCTGCAACACCTGCTGGCGGAAGCTCTCCACCGTGCGCGTCAGGCCCGCACGCAGGTCCACCCCCGGTGCCCAGCCCAGCAGGTCACGGGCGCGGGAGATATCAGGCTTGCGCTGGCGGGGATCGTCGGCGGGCAGCGGTTCGTGGATGATCTCCAGGCCCGGCTCGATCAACTCACGGATCACCTGCGCGAACTCCAGGATGGTGTACTCGTCGGGGTTGCCCAGATTGACCGGGCCGTGGACCACTTCACTCTCGGGCAGGCCCATCAGGGCCACGATGCCGTTCACCAGATCGGTCACGTACTGGAAGCTGCGGGTCTGCTGGCCGTCGCCGTAGACCGTCAGCGCCTCCCCGGCCAGCGCCTGCATCACCAGATTGGTGACCACGCGCCCGTCGTCGGGGCGCATACGCGGGCCATAGGTGTTGAAGATGCGGATGACGCGGGTGTCCACGCCGTGGTGCCGATGGTACGCGAAGGTGATGGCCTCGGCGTAGCGCTTGGCCTCGTCGTAGCAGCTCCGCAGGCCGTTGGGATTGACGTGGCCCCAGTAGCTCTCAGGCTGCGGATGCACCAGTGGATCGCCATAGACCTCGGAGGTAGAGGCCAGCAGAAACGTGGCCCCATGCGCGTGCGCCAGTTCCAGCGCGTTCTGGGTGCCCTGCGCGCCCACCATCAGCGTTTCGATGGGGAACTGCTGGTAGTGCGGCGGGCTGGCCGGGCTGGCGAAGTGCAGCACGAAGTCCAGCGTCTGGCCGTCAAACGCGGCGGCCTTGTAGGGAATACCCTCACTGACGTCTGCCTGGATGAACTTGAAGTTCGGGTGATTTGCGAACAGCGCCGTGTTTTCCCGCTGCCCGCTGATGTAGTTGTCCACGCCGATCACCGTGTGGCCGTCCGCGAGCAGGCGCTCGGTCAGGTGGCTGCCGACGAATCCGGCGCTGCCCGTGAGCAGGACATTCTTTGGGGCGGTCATCACTCCATCCCCTGCGCCACGGTCTGGCTGGGGCTGGCCGGATTCTGGCCCATCTGGTTCTGGCCCATCTGGCCTTGGCCGCGCCGTCCGATCTGCTCCAGCGTGGCGGTGGGCAGCGCGACGCGCAGGGCATTGCGGGTGTCGATCACCAGCGGCTGGCGCATGGTCCGCACCGCACCGTTCCAATCCATTTCGGTGTAGTCCTTCCACTCGGTCATCAGAATCACGGCGTCTGCGCCGATCAGGGCGTCCTCGGCAGAGTCGGCCTCGGTGTAGTTGAGGTGGCCCCACTCGCGGCGGGCGCGCGGCATCGCCACCGGGTCATGCGCCACCACCGTCGCGCCCAACTCGTTCAGGCGGGCAATGGCGTCGTGGGCCGGGGCGTCGCGCAAGTCGTCGGTGTTGGGCTTGAAGGCCATGCCCAGCACGGCCACGCGCTTGCCCTGAAGCCGGTGCAGGTGCTTTTGCAGCTTGGCGATCACCAGTTGCCGCTGGCGCTGGTTGACCGCCACGGCGGCGCGCAGAATGGGCATGTCGTAGCCGTATTCCTCGCCGGTGCTGATCAGCGCGGAAGTGTCTTTACCAAAGCACGAGCCGCCCCAGCCCGCCCCAGCCGACAGGAACTGCCGCCCGATGCGCGCGTCGCTGCCGATGCCGCGCGCCACTTCCTCGATATCGGCGTCCACCCGCTCGCACAGCCCGGCAATCTCGTTGGCGAAGCTGATCTTGAGGGCCAGAAAGGCGTTGGCGGCGTACTTGATCATCTCGGCGCTGCT
>NZ_JNIV01000066.1 GCF_000701405.1 Deinococcus marmoris DSM 12784 | reverse complement strand
GCGGCTTCTTCTTGTTTCACAGCTTCAGGAAGCCGCCTACTGCCGTTTCAGACTACGATCAAATGCCCAAACGGCAAAAATGCCGTTCAGAACACTGTCAACATCAAGTTGTCCAGTACTGAAGAGTGGGGCTTCCGCCTGACCCGCTGGAAGGCTGACGGGGGCCTGACGGCGCATGTGAAGCGGCTGTGAAGGGCTTCATTCCGCTCAGGAAACAGCGTGCTAGTTTTCGTTTTATGAACCTGCCGCGCATGAAGATTACCGCCAAAACCCTGGCCCCTGTGGCCATCGTCGCCGCCTTCGGCCTGGGCACCCTCGCCCCACAAGCCCAGACCCCAGCCCAGAAGATCGGCTTCGTGAATGTCGCCACGCTGCTGGCCTCTCACCCCAACGACAAGGACATTAAGGCCATCCAGACCAAGGCCGACGCCGAATTGCAGGTTCTGGACAAGCAGGTCAAGGCCATCGACGCCAAGGGAGCCGCCGCCACTGCCGCCGACAAGCAGCAGCGCGACACCCTGGTCAAGACCATTCAGGCCAAGGCTGCCGACTACGACAAGCAGATCGATCCCAAGATCACGGCAGTCGAGAAGTCCGTGGACACCGCCGTCAGTGTGATTGCCAAGTCCAACGGCTACGCGGTGGTCATGGACCGCGACGTGGCCGCCAAGAGCGGTCTGGTCATCTACGCCGATCCTGGCACCGATGTCACCGCCGCCGCCGTCAAAGCCCTGAAGCCCTGATCGACACTTCTCAGGCTGAGAAAATGCCCCGTATGCATCAGCGCGGGGTTTTTTCAGTTCCTCTGAATCAACGCTATAATTTAGGTGGTTAGACCTTTGAATAAATTCCTGATTCTTTTCCCGCTGGCCCTGCTCGCCACGGTGCCGCAGGCCCAGACCCCAAAAAACCGTGTCGGTCTGATCGACGTGCAGGCTGCCGTCAGGGCGATGCCCGCCAGCAAGGCGTACTTGGACCTGTCGGCCCGTGTGGACGCGGACCTGAAAGACAAGCGCAGCAAGATCGACGCTCTGACTGCTAAAGCCGGGGCCACGGGGAGCGCAGCAGACCGCAAGGCGCTTCTAGACGCGCAGCAGGCGTACAACACCGCCCAGAGCGGCTACACGGGGCGCATCGCCACGGCCTTCCAGCCGCTGGCCGTCAAGGTGAATGCGGCGGTGGCCCAGGTGGCCAAGTCCAACGGCTACAGCGTGGTCATGGACCGACAGATCGCCGCCCAGAACCGTCTGGTCGTCTACGCCAACGCCAGCACCACGGACCTGACCCCTGCGGTCATCAAAGCCCTGAAGTAGTTCCGCCGTCTCCAATATCCGCCCAAAGGCACGTCCCAGACGTGCTTTTTCATTGTCTGCGTTTCCCTGTCTGCGCCCTGTCCCCCACGAAGTGTACGCGCACGTCTACTATGAACGTTGGCGTATTTGACCAGAGGCGGACGACATGGAAGCATGGACGCCTCAGCACCACGCACAACTCAAGGAGGTTCCACCATGACCAATGCTTCAGCAGAAATGGTTCAACAGTCCCGTGACGGTGAGATTTTAATCCTGACCATCAACAACCCGCCTGTGAACGCCTTTTCCCCTGGCGTCCCAGAGGGTCTGAAAGCCGGGCTGGACGTAGCGGCAGCAGACGAAGGCGTGAAGGCCGTGGTCATCATCGGCGGCGGGCGCACCTTCGTCGCCGGGGCCGACATCAAGACCTTTGGCCGCCCACGCGAGGAAGCCCCCGACTTGCGCGGCACCATCGAGAAGCTGGACGGCTTCGGCAAGCCCACGGTGGCCGCCATCCACGGCACGGCGCTGGGCGGCGGTCTGGAGCTGGCAATGGGCTGCTCGTACCGCGTGGCGGTGAAGGAAGCGCAGGTGGGCCTCCCTGAAGTCAAGCTGGGCGTGCTGCCGGGCGCGGGCGGCACGCAACGCCTGCCCCGCGTGGTGGGCGCACAGAAGGCGCTGGAGATGATGCTGTCGGGCAACCCGATCAAGGCGGGTGAGGCGCAGAAACTGGGTCTGGTGGATGAAATCGTGGACGGCGATCTGCTGGCTGGGGCCGTCGCCTTCGCCCGCAGCCACGCCGACGCCCGCCCGCTGCCGCGTATCAGCGAGAAGGGCGTGGAAGGCGGCTCCCCCGAAGTCTTCACCGCCGCTCGCGAAGGCATCAAGAAAACGCACCGGGGCCAGCTCTCGCCCTCGCTGATCGTTGATCTGGCGGAAATGGCCGCCAACAAGCCCTTCCAGGAAGGCTGGGACGCCGAATCCGGCAAGTTCCTGGAGGCCATGAACAGCCCCCAATCGCGCGGATTGCGCCACATCTTCTTCGCCGAGCGCGAGGCGGGCAAGATTCCGGGCATCACCAAAGAAACGCCCACCACCGAGATCAAGTCCGCTGGAATCATCGGCGCGGGGACGATGGGCGGCGGCATCGCCATGAACCTCCTGAATGCCGGGATTCCCGTGACCATCGTGGAAACCCAGCAGGAGGCGCTGGACCGTGGCCTGGGCGTGATCCGCAAGAATTACGAAAACACTGCCAAAAAGGGCCGCATCAGCATGGACGACGTGGAAAAACGCATGTCCATGCTGACGCCCACGCTGGAGATGACTGACCTCAAGGACGCCGACATCATTATTGAAGCAGTCTTTGAGAATATGGACGTGAAGAAGGACATCTTCACCAAACTGGATGGGATTGCCAAGCCAGGGGCGATTCTCGCCAGCAATACCTCCACGCTGGATGTGAACGAGATTGCCTCTGTCACCAAGCGCCCGGAAAGCGTGATCGGGCTGCACTTCTTCAGCCCGGCCAACGTGATGAAGCTGCTGGAAATCGTGCGGGCCGACAAGACCTCCGATAGCGTGCTGGCGACGAGCATGGCGCTGGCGAAGAAGATCAAGAAAGTGGGCGTTGTGGTGGGCGTCTGTGACGGTTTCGTGGGCAACCGCATGGTTCACCGCTACGGCGACGAGGGCCGCAAACTGGTGGAGGAAGGCGCGAACCCGCAGGACGTGGACGCCGCCATGAACGCGCTGGGCCTGCCGATGGGGCCGTTCCAGATGGGCGATATGGCGGGCCTGGACATCGGCTACGCCATCCGTCAGCATCAGGCGAAGGTGGCGGGGCAGCCCAAACCCGACGGCTGGATTGACCGGATTGTGGAGAAGGGCCGCAAGGGTCAGAAAACGGCGGCGGGCGTCTACGACTACGGCGAGGACCGCAAGCCGAAGCCCAACGCCGAGATGACCCAACTAATCTCCGACTACCGCACCGAGAAGGGCATCACGCCGCGCGAGATTAGTAAGGACGAGGCCACCAAACGCCTGACCTACAGCCTGGTCAACGAGGGCGCGAAGATTCTGGAAGAGGGCATCGCCCAGCGCGCCGGGGATATTGATGTCATTTACATCTACGGCTACGGCTTCCCCGCCTACCGGGGCGGCCCCATGCAGTACGCCGACGAGCAGGGCCTTGCCAGCGTGGTGGCCGATTTGAAACAGTACGGCCAGACGCCCGCACCCCTGCTTCAGAAGCTGTCCGATGAGGGGGGAACGTTTGGGGGTTGGGATAAGGCGAAGGGATAACCCCTCAGTCTGCTTCGCAGCCAGCTCCCCTTAAAGGGAGCCGAGAAATCGCTGCTGGACGGGCAATTCCGCAACTCTTGCCTCCCTTCTAAGGGGAGGTGGCCCGAAGGGCCGGAGGGGTTGCCCCCAGCTCAGGCGAAAGCAAGGAGGCGTGAATGTACCTGACCATCATTAGCAGCGGTGAACGGAACTGGAATGCCCTCGTTCCCGAATTGCATTATCACTGCGCCCAACCGCGAGGAACTGCTCAAGCTGGCGGGCGAAAGCATCGCTGTTGCGCTGGAAGACGTTCTAATCACTGCCCCCAAAATTCGCTCGGTCACGCAGCTCAGCCCTGGCCTGAAAGCCGAACTGGATGGCTCCGAGGAAATCATTTTCCTTGAACCCACGTCCATGAATCCCAGCTTCTGATCTTTTTCCACACCCTACAACCCACCCCCCACAACCCTCCAAAGGAGTTCACCACATGCCCGAAGCAGTTATCGTTTCCACCGCCCGCACCCCCATCGGCAAGGCTTACCGGGGTTTCCTCAACAACACGCACGGCTCTGATCTGGGCGCGCACGCCGTCATGCACGCCGTTCAGCGGGCCGGAATTGATCCCGCCGAGATCGAGGACGTGATCATGGGTTCGGGCAACCCCGAGGGCGCAACCGGCAGCAACATCGCCCGCCAGATCGCCCTGCGTGCCGGGCTGCCCGTCAGCGTGGCGGGCGTGACCGTCAACCGCTTTTGCTCCAGCGGCCTGAACACCATTGCGCTGGCGGCCAACCATGTGATGGCCGGACAGGGCGAGATCTTCGTGGCGGGCGGCCTGGAAAGCATCAGCCTGACCCAGAACGAACACGCCAACAAGTTCCATCTGCGCGGCGAGTGGCTGATGGAACACAAGCCTGACATCTACATGCCCATGCTGCAAACGGCGGAAGTCGTGTCCCAGCGCTACGGCGTGTCGCGGGAGGCGCAGGACGAGTACGCCCTGAGAAGCCAGCAGCGCACGGCGGCGGCCCAGGAAACTGGGAAGTTTGACCACGAGATCGTCCCCATGACCGCCACCATGAAGGTGCAGGACAAGGCGACGGGCGAGATTCCCGATCAGGAAGTGACCCGCAAGCTGGACGAGGGCAACCGCCCGGAAACCACGCTGGAAGGGTTGCAGAAGCTCAAGCCCGTCATTGAGGGCGGCGTGATCACGGCGGGCAACGCCTCGCAACTGTCGGACGGCGCGGCGGCGGTGGTGGTCATGGACGCCGACATGGCCCGCGAGCGCGGCCTGCAACCGCTGGGGCTGTTCAAGGGCTTCGCCGTCGCTGGATGCGAACCCGACGAGATGGGCATCGGCCCGATTTACGCCGTGCCCAAGCTCCTCAAGCGCCACGGCCTGACCGTGGACGACATTGACCTGTGGGAGCTGAACGAGGCGTTCGCGGTGCAGGCGCTGTACTGCCGCGATCAACTGGGCATTGACCCGGAGAAGTACAACGTCAATGGCGGCAGCATCAGCATCGGCCACCCCTACGGCATGAGCGGCGCACGCCTGACTGGCCATATTTTGCTGGAAGGCAAACGCCGGGGCGCAAAGCATGTGGTGGTGACGATGTGCGTGGGTGGCGGCATGGGGGCTGCGGGATTGTTCGAGGTGTTGTGAGGCCCTGAACAGGTCAGCTCAAATTACAGAAAAACGGCGGGACTGACCCCGAAATACCCCGCCAGCGTCCGCATATGCCCCGTCGTAAACTCGCGCTCACCACTCAGCAGGCGGCTCAGGTTGCTTTGATCAATGCCGGTGGCGCGGGTCACGGCGCTCTGGCTCAGGCCGCGTCCTTCCATCAGAAAGGCCAGAACGCGGTTCGCGGGGACGTTGGGCATCGGGTACACGCGGGTCTCGTAAGCCTGAATGCGGCTGCTCAGCAAAGCAAGCAGTGTTCCCAGCTCCGGGCGGGCAGTTTTTTCTTCCCACAGCAGCTCCAGTGTCGTCAGCGCCGCGTCATAATCCGCTTCGGTTTCCAGCGGGGCCAGGAGGCGGTGGGCGGCCTGTTCTGCTGCTGCCCAGGCATTGAAAAGGGCGTGGGTGTCAACCGGCGAGGGGGATGCGGTCATGTCGGCCCTCCTTGGGCGAGGTCACGGAATCCAGCGGTCATGGCGTCCAGCGGTCATAGTCGGCGTGGGTCAGTACGGCCTTAATCCAGAACGTATGCCACTGAAAATCGACGCGGGTGATGATGCGGTAGCGGTTGCCTCGAATATCAAAAATGATGTAATCCGGGCCGATCCAGTCCGCGCTGCCGAAGAGTGACTTAACCTCGGCAAAGTTACGGACTTCGCTGTGGGTCAGCAGGTGATACCAGGTTTCCATCGGCTCCAGCGCGTCGGGGTGATCCTCGCAGAAGGCCCGCAGGGTTCGCAGGGCGATAACGTTGAAGGCCACAGGCGAAGTCTATGCCAGATTGGCATGAAATGAAAGTGGATTTGGACTCTGATTGGACGCGGGCCAGCAACTCCTCCAATGTGGGGAGGGCTGGCCCGCTCGCTTTACTGATCCCATCCCCAGAGGCATTGGCCCTGTGCCCCCGCCTCTACAATGCCCCCATGACCGATTCCTCTACCCGCAAGCCCACCGAGGTCAGCCGCGATGAGCTGGTGCGCTGGCTCAACGATTACCTCAAAATCGACGCTTACCCCGATCCCAGCATGAATGGCCTTCAGATCGAGGGGACCGGAAAGATCACCCGTGTCGCGGCCAGCGTGGACACCAGTGTCAAGACGCTCCAGCACGCGGCAGACAGCGGCGCGGACATCCTGCTGGTGCATCACGGCCTGTTCTGGGGCGATCCGCTGGCGATCACCGGGCCACACCGCACGCGCCTGCAAACGGCGCTGGCCGCAGACCTTAACCTGTACGCCGCCCACATCCCGCTGGATGCCCACCCCGAAATCGGCAACAACGCCATGATCGCCAGCGCCCTGTCGCTGGAAAATCGGCAGCCGTTCGGAGACTGGGCGGGCCACAAGATCGGTCTGGCCGGGGAGTTGCCCTTCGAGCAGACCTTGCAGGATTTCGCAGACCGTATCCAGAAGCTGACGGGCGAAATCTGTCTGGTCCACGGCGGCGGCAGCCCCACCGTCAAGCGCCTGGGCATCGTCAGCGGCAGCGGCGCAGACCGTATTGCCGAGGCCGCCGCGCTGGGCCTGGATACCCTGCTGACGGGCGAGCCGGAACACAAGCATTTCCACGATTCTTTTGAAAATGGCGTGAACGTGGTCTTCGCCGGACACTACGAAACGGAAGTGTTCGGCGTTCGCGCGCTGGCTGCTAAAATCGAGGAAGAGTTTGGCCTGCCGTGGCAGTTTCTGCACCACCCGACGGGCCTGTAGTCGGTGCTTTCATCGTCTCAGCCCGAGACTGGCCTCTTCATCTCCTTTGAAGGGCCGGAAGGCGCAGGCAAAAGCACCCAGATCGGGCATCTGGTCAGGCGGCTGGAGCAGATGGGATTGCCGCATACCGTCACCCGTGAACCGGGCGGCACGCCGCTGGGAACCCGCGTGCGGGACGTACTGCTGGACCCGGAGCTAACCATTGATTCGCTGCCCGAATTTCTGCTCTACAGCGCCAGCCGCGCCCAGCTCGTGGCCAACGTCATTCGTCCCGCCCTGGACAGGGGAGAGGTGGTGGTCTGTGACCGTTACGCCGATTCCAGTCTGGCGTATCAGGGGTTCGGGCGCGGCCTGAACGCTGGACTGCTGCGCGGCATCACGGCGGCGGCGACGGGTGGGCTGTGGCCTCACCTGACCGTGCTGCTGGACCTTGATCCAGTGATCGGGCTGGAGCGGGCGGCGCGGCGCGGCCAGCCGGACCGGTTGGAGCAGGCAGACCTGACTTTCCATCAAAGGCTCAGGCAGGGTTTTCTGAAACTGGCTGAGGCAGAGCCAGAGCGGTTCCTGGTGCTGGATGCCACCCTGGCCGAAGCCGATTTGCAAAAAAGAATCTGGGAAGCGGTCCAATCCCGCCTCCCAGCCTCAAAAATCTGAAGTTCTAGCGGCGGGGCTGGGCACGCCCGTTCGTGACTCCCAGTCCAGGCACCTTGACCTCAAACATTATCCCCCAGCGCTTGCCGGTCAGCAGCAGCGTGCCGCGCTCGGGAACGTAGGCGATGCCGTTGGGAATGTCGTCGAAGGTCAGGGGCTTGCCCAGTTTGGCGGCGCTGGCACTGGCCTCGCGGGTCAGGGCGGACACGTCGATCCAGGCGGTGACCTTGCCCGTCTGCGGATCGATACGTGCAATCCGGTCGGTCAGCCAGACGTTGGCGTAGATACTGCCCTGCACGTATTCCAGCTCGTTGAGATTCCTGACGGGTTGTCCGGCGTCGGTCACGGTCACGCTGCGTTTCACGGCAAAGGTTTTGGGATCGCGCCAGACCAGCGTGGGGCTGCCGTTGCTCATGATCAGGTCCCTGCCGTTGGTGGTCAGGCCCCAGCCCTCGCCCCCGTAGCGGTAGCGTCCTACCTCTTTCAGGGTATTCATGTCGAAGGCGAAGGCCAGTCCATCCTGCCAGGTCAGGTGATAGGCCACGCCGCCCAGCACCGTAACGCCCTCACCGAAGGCGGTGGCCAGCGGCGTCATGGTTTTGCTCAGCACCTTGCCTGTCTTCAGGTCCACCCGCCGCACGCCGGATTCGCCCACCTGACCTGTGCTTTCTATGGAGACGCCGTCTCCCAGATATTGCAAGCCCTGGGTGAAGGCCGCGCGGTCATGCGGATACCGGTTGACGACAGTGGGGACCAGCAGGGCTGGAGCCGCCGCCGGAGCAGAAGTGGGTGAGGGGACCGCAGGCGTGGACTGGGCCAGGACCGTGTTCAGGGACACGAGACCGAGCAGGGAAAGCAGGAGGACGGCGCGCACAGCCTCATGGTAGGCAACTGGGGCGTCAGGTATCTGACATTTGCCCCAAGATTCTTAGTGCAGCCCCGAGCAGACTAGACAACTGGGGGATCGGCCAGGAGCCGCGCTGCACCGATCCGCACCGATTCTTCCGGGTCATTCAGGAGGGCGCGCACCTGCCCCCACTCGCCCCACTGGGCCAGCGCCCAGGCGGCGGCCTCGCGCACCTCGGGGGCCGGGTCCGTCATGCCTGAGAGCAGCAGCGGCCAGCCCTGGGGCGCGCGGGTGTTGCCCAGCACCGTCAGCGCGTTGCGGGCCATGCCCTTGCGGCGTGGGCGCAGAAAAGCCGTTCCCGCGAAGCGCCGATTGAATTCCCGCTCTCCGACGCCAAAAAAGGCGCTCAGGTCTGGGTGGGCCAGCCCAGGCTGCGGCTTCAGCAACTCCGCCAGCGGCCCCGCTTTCCGGGACCACGGGCAGACCTCGCTGCACACGTCGCAGCCGAACAGCCACTCGCCCATCTCTGTGCGGAACTCGTGCGGAACGGGGCCACGGTGTTCGATGGTCAGGTACGAGATACAGCGTCGCGCGTCGATGGCCCGATCATCGCCAATCGCATTCGTGGGACAGGCGGCCACGCAGCGGAAACACTTGCCGCAGCGGTCAGGATGCGCTGCCTGTGAACCCTCGAAGGGCAGATCGGTCAGCAGCACCGCCAGCGTCACGAAGGCTCCCAGTTGCGTGCTGATCGTCATTCCCGACTTGCCGCGCCAGCCCAGAAATGCGCCGGAAGCGAACAGGCGTTCCATCACCGGGCCGTGATCCACATAGCCGCGCGCCCGGACGCCCAGCGCCGCTGCCTCGGTTTCCAGGCGGGTCAGCAGCGGCTGCAACTGGTCGTGGTAATCCAGGGTCCAGGCGTAGCGGGCCACCCGGCCTACCCGGATGCCGTCAGCGGGCGCGGGCGGTTCCCCGAAGGCGTGCGAGACGCCCAGCACCAGCACGCTGCCCACGCCCTCCAAACGCGAGGACGGATCGGCCCGTGCCGGAAGCTGCCGCTCCAGGTAAGCCATGCCCGCGTGTCGCCCAGCGCCCAGCCAGCGGGCGTATTCGTCCACGGCACTGGTCGGAACGGTGGCCGCCGCCCAGCCCACCGCGTCCGCGCCCAGGCTCTGGGCCAGATCGGCGAGAAGTTCGGCGGGCGCGGTCATGGGGGGCAGTATGCCGCGCCTGACAACATCAAAAAGGAGTCCCCGTCAGATGCGGGACTCCTTTTCTCAGTCGGGAATGGTTTTACTTCCCGAACGTTCCCGCGCGCACCACCACCAGATTTTCAGGGGTCACGTACTTGTTCAGGGCAGCCTTCGCCATTTCTGGCGTCACGGCGCTGATCTTCGCTTCCAGCTCGGCGTTGAAGGCGTAGGTGCGGTTCAGGTACGCCTGCCGCACCAGACTGCCTACCAGGGTGGCGTCGCTGCTGCGGGCCACGCGGGCTTCCTGCAAGATGGCGGATTTGGCAGAGGCAATTTCAGCAGCGGTAAAACCGTCTTTAAGGGCCTTGGCCAGTTCCTCGCGCATGGCGGTCACGACTTTCTCGGTCACGTTGGGGTTGAAGATCGCGTAGGCGCTGTAGCTCCCCTTCTGATCCTCGCTGCTGGCGCTGACGCTACCGCCTGCGCCGTAGCTGAGGCCGTCCTGCTGGCGCAGCCGGTTGAACAACCGTGAATCGGTGCCCGAGCCGAAAATCCGCATGGCGACGATCAGGGCCGGGTAGTCGGCGGCGTCGTCCCGCAGCGGAAAGTTGAGGCGTGACACATAGACGGCGTTGGCCTTGTCCGGCACGTTGATCACGGTGTCGGCAGATTTGGGGGTGACCAGCGGCAGCGAGACGCGCTCGTACTTCACGCCGCTCTTGAAGCCCTCCAGAATGCCCGGCAGCGCCGCCGTGATGGTCTGCGGATCGAAGTCGCCCACCGCCGCCACCTGCACCTGCGCCGCGCCCCAGACCTTGTTGTAATAGTCCTTGACCTGTTCCAGCGTGACGGCCTTCGTATCCTCGATGGACTCGTCCAGCGTGGAGACATAGCCCAGATCGCCGCGTTTGGCCCCCGGTTGCGCGAAGGCGCGGGCCAGTGCCTGACTCGCCACGCTCTGCGGATCGCCGCGCCCGGACTCTGCGCCGTCGATTGCGCCCTTCTTCAGCTCGTCGAAGTCGGCCTGTGGGAAGACGGGTTCGCGCAGCACCTTCCTGACCAGTTCCAGCGCCTCGGCCAGATGCGTGCGGTCCGTGCTGACGCGCACGCTGGCCCCGGACGCCCCGCCCGACACGCTGAGCTGCGTCTTGATCGCTTCCAGGCGGTCATTGAGTTGCTGCCGGGTCAGGTCCTTGCTGCCCCGCGTCAGCAGCGGCGCGATGAAGTCGGCGGCGTCCCCACCATCTTTAATGGTCTGCGCGTTGCCGAAGTCCAGATTCATCACGAACTCGATGCGCTCGCCGCGCGTCTTTTTGGACAGCAGCGCAACTTTGGCCCCGGCCACCTCGCTCCGCACCGTGCGGGCCTCGATGGCGGCGGGTTCGGGGGGAATGTTCTCGCCTGCCGTCTGCGCTGCGCGGCCCACATAGCCCTTCAGCAACTCCTCAGCCGCAGGAGCCGCCGTCACCGTCACGCGGTCCGGCTGTGGTGTCGGCACGAAGACGCCCAGTGTGCGGTTGCTGGGCTTGAGGTAGGTTTTCGCCACGCGGGTCACGTCCGCCGCCGTCACCTTTTCCAGCTCGTCACGCAGCTTGAACAGCAAGCGCCAGTCGCCCGCCGCGATGTATTCGGAGAGGGTCACGCCCACCTGCTCGGGCTTGGACAGCAGTTGCTCGTAACTGCCCACCACGCGGGTGCGGACGCGGGCCACGTCCTCGTCGGTGAAGGCCGTGTTGCCCGCCTCTTCCAGCGATTTGATCAACGTGGCCTGCGCCGGGGCGGTGTCGTCGTCCTTGCCCAGCACGGCGGCGTACATCAGCAGGCCCGGATCAGCGGCGGTGTTGGTCAGGCTGCCAATCGCGGTGGCCTGCTTGCTCTGCACCAGCGCCCTGTACAGCCGCCCGGCGGGTTCGTCGGCCAGAATCTGGTCCAGCACCAGCAGCGCGGGCATGTCGGGGTGGCGGATGCTGGGCATGTGATAGGCGGTCAGCAGAATGCGCTCGTCGCCCACGCGGCGCACGGTCACGGTGCGTTCGCCGTCCTGCGGGTTTTCCACCGTGTACTCGGCGGGCAGCGTGCGCCACGGCTTGCGGATCGGACCAAACTCTTTGGCAATCTGCGCCAGTGCTATTTCCGGGTCAAAGTTGCCTGCCAGCGTCAGTACGGCGTTGTCGGGCTGGTAATACTTCTTGTAGAAGTCCTGAAGGCGCTTGATCGGCACGTTTTCCACATCGCTGCGGTTGCCGATGGCCGTGTTGCCGTAGTTGTGCCAGTCGTAGGCCACGGAGCGCACCTGCTTGTACAGCAACCCGAATGGACTGTTCTCGCCGCTCTCGAACTCGTTGCGGACCACCGTCATCTCGGTGTTCAGGTCCGACTGGGCAATCTTGGAATTGACCATGCGGTCCGCCTCCATGCCCAGCGCCCAGCTCAGATTGTCGCCGCTGTTGGTCATGGTTTCGAAGTAGTTGGTGCGGTCCTCGCTGGTGGTGCCGTTGAAATCCGCGCCGCGCTTGCCCAGGCTTTCCAGGATGTTGCCGCTGGTGGGCGTGCCCTTGAACAGCAGGTGTTCCAGCAGGTGCGCCATGCCCGTCTCGCCGTAACTCTCGGAGCGGCTGCCCACCTTGTAGGTCACGTTCAGCGTGAAGGTGGCTGCCGAGGTGTCGGGGAACAGCAGCACATGCAGCCCGTTGGGCAGGCGATATTCGCGGATGCCCTCCACCTCGGTCACGAATTTGACCCCGGCGGGCAGGGTCATGGTGGCGGCAGTGGTCTGGGTCGTCTGCGCCCAGCCCACTGAAGCAGGGGCGGAAGTCAGCAGCAACGAGGACAGCAACAGGGCGGCGGTGAAGCGCATGGGGCGTGATGGCATGGAACCTCCGGGAGAATGTGGGAAAGTGCAACGGAATAGCACTTAGCCTAGCGCCGGGATGGGGCGAGAGTGGGCGACTTTGCCACGTTTTGAGCTGTGAGAGCGGACGGGGTGAGAGAGTGGCTGTCTGCGTTGTAACCCCTCCTCCCCTTCGGGGGACCTCCCCTCAAGGGGAGGCAAGAGTCTAGGAATTGCCGTGCCAGTCGTTTTCCTTGGCTCCCTTTGAGGGGAGCTGGCTGCGAAGCAGACTGGCTGGCACATCTCCGAAGCAGAGGGGTTATCTCTTCATCTCTAACGGAAAAAGAGGAGCCTCGCACGCAGCGAAACTCCCCTCTCAGCCGTAAAAGCTCAGACGCCCGCAGGCACCTTCAGCATGGAGGCCAGGGCGTCGCTGAACTGGTCGTATCCGGCGAAGTCCAGTTGCTGCTCGTTGTCGCTCAGGGCGGTGGCGGGGTTGGGATGGACCTCGATGTGAATACCGTCTGCGCCCACGGCCAGCGCGGCTTTTGCCAGCGGGATCAGCAGGTCGCGGCGTCCGGCGGCGTGGGTCACGTCCACGATCACGGGCAGGTGGGTTTCCTGTTTCGCCAGAGCTACGGCGGACAGGTCCAGCGTGTTGCGGGTCCACTTTTCAAAGGTGCGGATGCCGCGCTCGCACAGGATGACCTCGCTGTTGCCTTCCGAGAGGATGTACTCGGCGGCGTACAGCCACTCCTCGATGGTGGCGCTCAGCCCGCGCTTGAGCAGCACCGGGCGGCGAGCGCGGCCCACTTCACGCAGCAGGGCGAAGTTGTGCATGTTGCGCGCACCGACCTGAAGGATGTCGGCGTACTCGGACACCACTTCCACGTCACGGGTGTCCATGACCTCGGTGATGAACAGCATCTTGTTGGCGCGGGCCACCCGGCTGCCCAGGATCAGGCCGTCCACGCCCATGCCCTGAAAGCCGTAGGGGCTGGTGCGCGGCTTGTACGCGCCGCCGCGCAGGATCTTGACCCCTTTGCCCGCCAGATACTCGGCGGTCTGCTCCATCTGCTCCTCAGATTCGATGCTGCACGGCCCGGCGATGATGATGGGCGGGGAGTCGCCGCCGATCTTCACGCCGTCGATGTCCAGCACGGTGTCTTCTTTCTTGACCTTTCGCGAGACCAGCAGTTGCTTCTTGTCGTTGCTTTCTTCCAGCGCCAGACTGGCCTTGAAGATCTCCTTGAACAGGTGCTTGACCGTCGCGCCCGTGAAGGGACCGGGGTTCAGTTCCTCCAGCTCGCGCAGTTGGCGGTCCTCGCGGGCCGGATCGTAGTGGTTGGGGCGGCCTTCCTGGGTCTTGGCGTGGCCGATCTGGGCCACCACCGTGGCGCGCTGGGACAGCAGTTTCAGCAGGTCACGGTTGATCTGGTCGATCTCGGTGCGGAGGTCCTCGATGGTGCGGGGTTGTGTCATACCCCGCAGTCTAGGAAAAGCGCGCCCAAAAAGACATTCACGCGGCTAGTCAATTGAAAGGAGTTGTCCAACTTTGCTGCCCCCATCCGCCTCGTCGTCAGGGGTATTGACCATGTGGGCGGCCACCCGTGCGAGGGCTGCGTGCAGTTCCCGCGCCTCGGCCTCGCCTATCTGGGGCGTGTCCTGCAAGGCGTTTTCCATACAGTTCAGCCACGCCCGCCCGCGCGTGGGCGTGATGACGTGCGGCAGATGACGCGCCCGCAGTCGGGGTGGGCCGTAGTTCTGGTGATACAGCGGCGGCCCACCCAGAAAGCCCGTCAGAAAAGCCAGTTGCTTCTGGGCCGTCAGGGTCAGGTCGGCGGGAAAGATGGGCGAGAGGTCCGGGTCCTGGGCCACCAGCGTGTAAAAGCGCGTGACCAGGGCGGCCAGTGCCTCCGGCCCGATGCGCTCGTACAGGGAGCCGCCCGCCGAGAGTTGAATGGGCGCAGTCATGACTGACAGGCTAGCAGGCCAGCAAAAAAGAGAGGCGGACCTCTGCCCACCTCTCCGGTGAAGTTAAAAAGTACGCGCTACACGTCGCGGCGGTCAAAGGCGTAGATCGCCATCAGGCCAAAGCCCAGGGTATAGATCAGCAGCAGGATCAGCGGCTGCCCGATGTCGCCCTGCTGCACGTAGATTCCGAAGTGCGAGGTCAGCAGGATGCGCTGGATGGCTTCGGGCAGGACCACCAGCAGGCGCATGACGATCAGGGTGGCAAAGGTGGCCAGCGCCGAGGCCGCCGTGTTCAGGAACAGCACGCCGAACAGCAGCGACAGGGCGGCCACCGGCATCAGCACGACGCCCGACAGGAACGCGCCGCGCAGCACCTGCCCGAACGCCTCGCCGCCGCTCAGTTCGCCCACGCCGACGAACAGCCCCGGCCCCAGACCTGTGCCGCCCGTAAAGGTGCCGAAGCCCAGCGGAATGCCTGCCAGCAGCGATCCGGCCACGGTGGTGATGATCAGCAGGAACGGAAAGACCAGCGCGGCGATCAGCTTGCTGGCAATCACCTTGGTGCGGTCCACCGGGCGCAGCAGCAGCGGCGCGAGGGTGCCCTGCGCCGTTTCCGAACCGATGGTCTCGGCCACGGTCACGGCGATGAACAGCGGCAGCAGGTACTGGATGGTCACGCCGATGCTCACGGCGGGCAACTGCCACCCGCTGATCATGTTGACCTGGATCAGCGCGCTCAGGCGCGGGGCAAAGGCCCAGATCAGCGGCAGCAAAAAGGTCACGATCAGGGCTAGTTTGGCGCTGCGTGATCCCAGCAGTTTGCGAAATTCCAGCAGCAGCAGCGTGATCATGCGCGCCGCCAGGTGAGCAGGACGGTGACAGGGGAGGGAACGCTATCGCTCTTCATCAGGCTTTCTCCACGCGCTCGCGGTAGTACTCGTACAGGTCGAAGTGATCGGGGCTGGCCTCGAAGACCCGGATGCCCTCCTCGCTCAGGCGGGCCAGGGCGTCGGGCACGCGGGCCTCGCCGCCCAGGTGCGCGATGGCAAACGGCGTGCGGGTGCTGACCTTGCGGACAAAGGGCAGCCGCTCCAGCACCGCCGCCGCGCCCACCGGGTCGTCCACCCGGAAGCGGTAGGCCGCCTGCCGGGCGCGCAGGTCCACGGTATCCACCAGTCGGCCCCCGGTCAGGATGCCCACGGTATGCGCGTAGGTGGCGATCTCGCGCAGGTGGTGCGTGCTGAGGACCACCGCGCAGCCGTCGGTGGCCATGCTGGTCACGATCCGGTGGATCAGCCCGATGCCCAGGGGATCCAGGCCGCTGGTCGGCTCGTCCAGGATCAGCACCTTGGGATCGGCCAGAATGGCGCTGGCCACCCCCAGCCGTTGCCGCTGCCCCAGCGAATACTCCTGCACCTTGCGGTCCGCCATGCGCGTGAGTTCCAGCAGCGCCAGCACCTCGCGCAGGCGTTCGCGGGGCACCTTGCGCCCACCAGGGGCCATTGCAGACAGGTTGGCGTGGATTTGCAGGTTCTGATTGCCGGTAAACTGCGTGTAGAACTTGGCCGGAGCCTCCACCACCGCGCCCAGAAACGCGCGGGCGCGGGCACCGTCGGTATGCACGTCACGGCCCATCAGACGGATCTCGCCGTCGGTGGGAAAGGCCAGGCCGGTCATGCAGCGGATCAAGGTGGTCTTGCCGGTGCCGTTGGGGCCGGTCAGGGCGTAAACCTCACCGGGACGGACGTTCAGGAAAATCTCTTCCAGAACGCTGTGGTTGCCATACTTCTTGTTTAGCCCACGCACCTCGATGGCGGGAATGGCGGGCGCGCCTTGCTTCGTCACCCCGACACCTTAACGCGGGATGAATCAACAAGTTCTTACAATCCCCTGTCGGTCCATGAAAAAGGGGGGAGGGTGCCTTCGCTTGCCCGCCCCCCTGGTGTTTTGCGTTCAGAACGTTTTGAAGCGAGTCAGCTTGAACGGGGTTTCCGGCGTGCCGCCCTGCAATTTATCCAGTTGTCCCTGCGTGACCACCATGTCCGCCCCCACTTTCGCCAGCGTGGTGGGAAAGCGCAGTCCGGCCAGCGGTTCTTCCATCAACAGGGTGCCGCTGCCGTAATCGGCCCCCAGACCCACCTTACTGATAACTCCATCGGCGTTGCGGGCCACGTAGAGGGTCTGGCCGTCCAGCAGCAGACCGTCGCCGTTGGTCAGGCCGCCCATGACCTTTTTGACAGCTTTCGTGGCCGTATCAATGCGCCACAGGTCACCCGTGTTGAGCTGGACGCTCAGCAGATACTTGCCGTCCGGCGAGGCCACGATGCCGTTGAGGTTGATGCCGGGGCCGTACTTGATCGGCGTGCCGCCCAGGTCCAGCCAGCGTTCGACTTTCATGTCCCGCACGTGCCAGATCACCGGGCGGGTGGAATCGGTGACATACACGCTGCCGTCCGGTGTGGGAATCAGGTCGTTGAGGTACGGGCTGGGGCTGGGCGGCGTCATCAGCGTGGCGATGGGTGCGCCGTCCGGCGACAGGATGCTGATGGCCCCGGTTGCGCCCCCGGCCACCCACACGCGGCCCTGCGCGTCTACCTTCAGGCCCAGCGCAGTGCTGCGGCCCAATGCGCCGCCCTCTGAAAAGAGGCTGGTGGCACCCGTACTCGCGTTGATGGCGTAAATGTTGCCGTTGGCCGCGCTGCCGGTGTAGATCACGCCTTTTTTAGCGTCGTAGGCCACACCCTCGGGGAAGTCCTGGATGCCGGGCAGCGGGTAATCGCGCACGGTGAAGTCGTTGCGGAGGATCACGCCGCAGCGTTCGCGTGCGCCGCTCTTGCCGCTGGGATCGCTCTTGTAGTCGTCCATGTCCGCGTGGACCATCAGCGAGCGGTTCAGGACGCCGTTCTTGCCGGTCAGGCTGCTCTTGTCGGTGGTGAAGGTGGCCGTGCCAGTGCCGTCCGCGCCCACGTTCAGCATGGGCAGGTCACCGCCGTGGCCGTACCTGTTGCCCGCCGTGGGGCTGTCGTGGTTCTTGCTGCCGCCCGGATCAAAGTGACCGCCCGCTCCGCCGAAGGGCACCACTTTATTCACGGCGGCGTCCACGCCGGGGGTACAGCGCCCCAGATCGTGAAAGTGCATGCCGTGCATGCCGGGGGTCAGACCGCTGGCCGTCACGGTCACGCGCATGCCTAGGCCCACCTGCTCAAAGCTGGCCTCGCCGCGCACCTGCCCGGCGGGGTCACGCATCGCCGCCGTCGCCTTGAGGTTGGCGGGCATGGGTCCCGTCATGGGTTCCGCCCCGCCCGCCAGCACCAGGCCACTGAGCAGGAGCGCTGCGCCGCCCAATCCGAGAGCCAGATTCTTCTTGACCTGTCGCATCATTTGCCCCCGGTGTACAGCACGCGGTACAGCACGCCACTCTGATCGTCGGTGAACAGCAGGCTGCCGTCGGTGTACTGGGCCACGCCCGCCACCCGCCCGAACTGCTTCCACACGTCTCCGTCCTGGTAGACGAAGCCGCTCACGAAGGGCGTCACGCCCGTGGGCTTGTTGTTCGCGTCGAAGGTCACATGCCCGATCTCGTAGCCGCTGGGTTCATTGCGGTTCCACGACCCCCGGAAGGCCACGAAAGCGCTGTTCCTGTATGCGGCGGGAAACTGGCTGCCGGTGTAAAAGTCCATGGCGATGGCCGCTGCGTGCGCCGTGTGGTTAAGAACGCTGCCGGTGGTTCCGGCGCAGTATTCGGCCTTGGTGATCTTGCCGGGGATGCCCGACACGTTCACGTAGGGGTCTGGATTCTTGTCGCCGTAGCAAAAGGGCCAGCCGTAGTTCTTGCCACGCTCCAGTACGTTCAGCTCCTCGGGTGGGATGTTGTCGCCGTGCCAGTCGCTGCCCTGGTCCCAGCCGTATAGAACCCCCGTGACCGGATGCCAGCCGAAGCCGATGGTGTGGCGCAGGCCGCGCGAGTAGACCTCGCGGCTCTTGCCGTCCGGGCTGAGGCGCAGCAGGGTGGCTTCCTCGGGGTTCTGGGTGGGCGAGTCGTTGTTGGTGGCCCCGAACGTGGCGTATAGGTAGCCGTCCGGCCCCCAGCCCAGGGTGCGGGCCGGGTGCTGTCCGGCGTCGGGGAAGCCGTCGGCAAAGACGCGCGGCACGCTCAGGCTGCCGTCTTTGGCCATGTCCATGACCCAGATGGTCTTCTCGCCCACCACGTACAGCTTGCCGTCGCGCACATCCAGCCCGTGGGCCAGGCTCATGTTCTGCGCCACCCGTCTGCGCTCGGTGGCCTCGAACTGGCCGTCCCCGTTCACGTCTTTCAGGTAATACACGTCGCCCTGCGCGCGGCGCGTCAGGTAGATGCCGCCGTCGGGCATCACATGCATCATGCGGGCGTTGCCCAGCCCCGTCGCCATGACCTTGAGCGTAAAGCCAGCCGGAACCTTCAGGCGGCTCAGCTTGTCTGCCGTGAATTCCAGCGGCGTCGGCTCGTTGCGGGTGGCGGTGACGGTGACGGGCGGTTCGCCGGGGGGAATGGGGCGCGGCGCGGGAACGCCCTGCGCGCCTGCCGGAGTGGCCGATACGGCCAGGGCCGCCGTGAGGGCGGTCAGTAAAAATCGTCTCATGTGTGGATCCTCCGCCCGACATGCTGCCCAGTTGGGCGGCAGGGAAGTGGAAGCGGATCACCATGTGGGACAACGTTCAAGACTGATTCAAGGTCTGCTTCAGGCCGGGTGGGGCTTTGCCCGTCTGTCTTCAGGGCCGTGCCACGAACTGCGGCAGGTCCGACGCCTCTGCCGCGCCCACCTCCACGGCCCGGCGGTGCAATTCCTGCACGGCGCGCGTGCCTTCCTCACCCACGTCCAGGCTGAAGGCGTTCACGTACAGGTCAATGTGCGCCTGCATCACCTCGTCGGCCATTTCCAGCGCGTGCCGACGAATATAGGCGCGCGAGGCTTCGGGGTGGGCGTAGGCGTATTCCAGGCTCGCGCGCACCGAATCGTTCAGCGCCCACTGCGTCTGCGGGGCCAGATCACGGCGCACCAGAATCGCGCCCAGCGGCAGGGGCAGTCCGGTCTCGCCCTCCCACCACGCGCCCAGGTCCATGTGCCTGCTCAGGCCGTGCTGGGTGTAGGTAAAGCGCGATTCGTGGATGATCAGGCCCGCGTCCACCTCACCGCGCTCCACGGCGGGCATCACCGCGTCGTACCGCATCCGCACAACTTTGACCTCGGGGTAGACCAGCCGCAGCAGCAGTTCCGCTGTCGTCAACGCTCCCGGCGAGGCCACCGTTTTGCCGTTCAGATCCCCGACGTCGCCGCGTGTCACGATCAGCGGCCCCACGCCGCGCCCCAGCGCCCCGCCCGCGCGCAGGGCCACGTACTGGTCCATCACGCCAAAATACGCGCGGTAACTGATCTTGGTCATGGGCAATTTGCCCGCCATGGCCCAGTCGTTGAGGGTCTGCACGTCCTCCAGCACTTCCTGCACCGGCAGGGGCGCGGGCACCAGTCCGGCGTGCAGCGCGTGGAAGATAAAGGTGTCGTTGGGGCAGAAGGAATAGCCCAGTTGCAGAAATGCGGGAGAGGGGAGGGTCATTGAGATTCAGGGTACGCCGTCTCTTGTGGCGTGATCAGCGGTTCATCACACTGCTGCTCCATGCTGCCCCGCATGAAACGGTTTGCCCTGTTGATGGCCCTGAGCTGCGTGGCCTGCGCTGAAGCGGGCGGTGCGGACGGCGGCATTCCTGTCGGTCCCGCCGCACAGACCTGCGCTCCCGGTTATGTGCGGCCCGATTTCGCCCGTCTGGAGGCGGAATTGAAGACGGCCCGCGCCCTCTGGAAGGCGGCGGGCATCCAGAACTACAGCTATGATTTTGCCCGGATTGCCGCGCCCGTGCGCTTTCCCGACGTGACGGTGACGGTGGAGGGCGGGCGCATCAAGGCCGTCGTGTCTCAAGGCCCCCTGGAACAGAGGCTCCCGGAGGGGCTGAACGTCGGCCCGGTGGAGGCCCTGTTTCTGGAAATCACGCGCGCCATCACGTATCAACGCTCACAGCCCTGCGCCGATCTGCGCGTGACCTACAGCGCCGCAGACGGCCATCCCACCACCTCCTACAGCGGCTCGCAGTTCAGTCCGCTGGCCGACGGTAACGCCGAATGGCGGGTAACCAAGTTCAGCGCACGTCGCTGAGTGCCGCCTGTGCCCCCTGGGCGTCGCGGGCCAGTTGCGCCTTCAGCTCGTCCAGCCCGCCAAATTTCTGCTCGCCGCGCAGGTGTGTGAAGAACTTGACCTGAAGCTCCTTGCCGTACAGGTTGCCCTCGAAGTCGAACAGATGCACCTCGAAACGGCGTGTTTTGCCGTTCACCGTGGGCCGAAAACCGACATTCGCCATCCCGTGCCAGCGCTCGCCCCGGTCCCCCAGCGCCACCACCGCGAACACGCCCATCGGCAGCGCCTTGCCGTCCGGCACGCCGATGTTGGCGGTGGGCCAGCCAATCGTGCGGCCCAGTTGATCGCCCTGAACCACCACCCCCTGCGCGTCGTAGTGGCGGCCCAGTAACCTTCCTGCGCCGTCCACGTCGCCGCTTGCCAGCAACTCGCGGATGCGGGTGCTTTTGATGTCCTCGCCGCCCAGTTGGTGCATCGGCAGGGCCACCACCTCGGCGGCCACGCCGCGCAGGTCTTCCACGCCCCCAGCGCGTCCACGCCCGAAATGGAAGTCCTCGCCCACCACCACCGTGCGCGGGCGCAGCGTCCGCAGGTCGTCCAGAAACGCCTCCTTGGGCCGGGCGGCAAATTCGGGGGTAAAGGACATGGCAATCGTCTCGTCCACGCCGTAGCGGGTAAGCAGGTCCAGCTTTTCCGGCAGGGTGGACAGGAATTCCACGCCCTGGGTCAGCACCCGCGTGGGCGGATCGAAGGTGTAGACCACGCTGGGCACGCGGTGTTCGCGCGCTTTGGCCTTGAGCTGGGCGATCAGCGCCTGATGCCCCAGATGCACTCCGTCGAAGGAGCCGACGGCCACCACCGTTTCGGTGTCCGGGCGCTGGGCGGGCGAAACGTAGGTCTTCACTCGTCTGCCACCGCTGCTGCTGAATCCTGCCCATTCAGGCTCTGAAGGGCGTACAGCGCCGCCGCCACCGTCGTCGCGCTGCCGATGATCCGGCCCCCGCGCAGGCCGTCCAGCACTTTCTGGGGGGCCATCCAGACCACCTCGATGTCCTCGTCGTCGTCGTGCGGCAATCGACTCTCGCGCAGGTTGGTGGCCTGGAACACATACAGTTGCTCGTCGCAGAAACCGGGGCTGGAATAAAAGCGGGTCAGCAGGCGCATGTTGCCGTCCAGTCCAGCCTCTTCCTGGAGTTCCCGGCGGGCGGCGGCTTCGGGGGATTCCCCGGCGTCGATCAGGCCCGCCGGGGCTTCCAGGGTGTGGGCGTCCACGGCGCGGCGGAACTGGCGCACCAGCAGCATCTCGCCCGCGTCGTTCAGCGCCAGCACGGCCACCGCGTCGGCGTGGCGGATCACCTCCCATTTGTTGTCCAGCAGTTCCAGCTTCAGGATGTGTCCGTCGTAGATGGTCCGGGCGTCGCCAGTCATGCGGGCATTGTAGGGATTTGGGGTTGGGTGGCCTGTGGGCGGGGAGGCTTTGGCTTGAGCTTTTTGCCCCACCCCCCAGCCCCCATCCCCAGGGGGGACGGGGGAGCGAACGTTGCACTGGGCAGGGGTTATCGGGCGTTATCGGCGGGAAAGGGCGGTGGCCTCCGGGTCTGATACCCGGCTCCGTTACGCTGAATGCGGCCCGTCCGCTACGCGCCCGACGGCCTTCGGTTGCTGCTCAGTTGACGTTTTCGTGTGCTGAATGAAACAACGCGCCTTGGCTTTTAGCTCCTCCCCCCTTGTGGGGGAGGCTGGGAGGGGGGTAGCAGGCGGAGCCTGCTCTTGCTCATTCACCTACAGCTAGGCTGTCTGTCCAGAACTCTCCACCCCACCCGTCCCCAAATACAATGCCCCCCATGTCCGCCCTGCCCCCCCATCTGGCCCAGCCCCTTGCCCCCTACGCCGGGCAGGTTGTGGTGGTGGGCGTGTCGGGCGGGGCGGATTCGGTGGCGCTGCTGCGGGCGCTGGTGCTGGCTGGGGCGCGGCCAGTCGCCGTTCACCTAGACCACGCCCTGCGCCCCGAATCGGCGGAGGATGCCCGCTGGGTGGCCGAACTGGCCGGGAAGCTGGGTGTTCCTTACGAGTCCGCGCGGGTGGATGTGGCGGCGGTGGCGGCGGCGCGTGGCTGGAATCTGGAGGACGCGGCCCGCCGGGTGCGCTACGACTTTCTAGGGCGCGTAGCGAAGCGACACCGCGCAACAGCCGTCCTGACCGCCCACACCCGTCGTGATGTGGCCGAGACCGTGCTGATGCAAGTGCTGCGCGGCGAGGCAGTCCTGAACGGCATTCCCGCCGAACGGGGCCGGGTGCGCCGTCTCTGGCTGGCCGTGCCGCGCGCCGATCTGGAAGCCTTTCTGCACGCGCTGGGCCAGAGCTGGCGCGAGGACGCCTCCAACGCTGACCCCACCTTCACCCGCGCCTGGATTCGCCGCGAGGTCATGCCGGTGTTAAGCGCCCGCTTTTCAGGAGCCGAGGCGAGTCTGGCACGGGTGGCCCGCTATGCCGCACAGGACGACGGCGCGCTGACCGTTCTGGCCTCCCACCTGACGCCGCACACGCCCCTGCAAAAGCAACCTGCTGCCGTATTGCGCCGCTTCGTGCGCCGGGAGCTGGTGGGGGCGGGGCTGTCGTTCCATGCCGGGCATCTGGAAACGCTGGCGGAGGGGCTGGGAACGGGCGAGACGGTCCACCTGACCCTGCCGGATGCGCGGGAGGCCACGGTCACGGACGGGCGGCTGCATCTGCTCTCCCAGCCCTGGCCCGAACCCGATTTTCCTCTACCCCCCGGCTGGCAACGCCGCACGCGGCAGGACGGGGACCGCATTCATCTGCCGGGTGGAACGCGCAAGCTCAGCGACGTGCTGACCGATCTGAAGATTCCGCGTGGGGACCGGAACGCCGTGCCGCTGCTGGTCTCCGGCGAGGGCGTGCAGTGGGTGGGCCTGAAGCCTGCGGTCTGGGCGGTGGGTGCGCGGGCGGCGGCGGGCGTGGCCCCGGACCCCATTCACGCCGGGATGGGCGAGGCGCTGACACTGGCCCGGCAGGCGGCAGCCGAACAGGAGGTTCCGGTGGGCGCGGTGGTTCTCGGCCCGGACGGCAAAGTGATTGGCCGGGGCCGCAACACCTCGCGGGCGGACGGCGACATGACCCGCCACGCCGAACTCGCCGCGCTCCGGGAAGCTGCCGTCACGCTGGGAACACCCTATCTGGGCGGTTGCACCCTCATCGTGACCCTGGAACCCTGCCCGATGTGCCTGGGCGCGGCGCTGGAGGCACGGGTGGGCCACATTGTTTACGGGGCATCCAATCCCAAAGCGGGGGCGCTGGGAGGCGTGACCGACCTGCTGGGTGACCACTGGGGCCACGCGCCCTCAGTCACATGCGGCGTGCGAGCGGCGGAGGCGGCGCGGCTCTTACGGGCCACCTTCCAGGGCATTCGGGGAGCCAGCAATTCCTGAATGCGTTCCATGACTACGTCCCACTGTCCGGCCCGACTTGATACCCTCCTCACGTGACCATTCCCACCACCGCCCTCCAAACGGCTGCCGAACGCTTCGGCACGCCGCTCTATGTCTACGACGCCGCCGAGTTGGATGCCGCTCTGGCACGGGTGCGTTCCGCCTTTGGCACGGCGCGGGTGTATTACGCCATGAAGGCCAATCCCAATCTCACGTTGCTGCGCCGTCTGAACGCCGCCGGGGTGGGCTTTGAGTGCGTCAGCTCCGGCGAACTGGCCCGCGCGGAGGCGGTGGGGGCATCCGGCGAACGGATTCTGGTGAACGGTCCCGCCAAATCCGAGGCCGAATATCTGACTGGCGCGCGGCTGGGCGCAACATTTATCGTGGACCGCGAGGAAGAGGTGCCCCTGTTGCCCCCCCACTCCCGCGCGCTGGTGCGGGTAAATCCGGCGCTGGCGGTCAGCACCCATGACCATCTGGCCACAGGCGCGGCGGGCAGCAAGTTCGGCGTGACGCTTGCCCAGGCCCCGCGTGTGCTGGACGCCCTGCGCGACGCCGGACACACCGCGCTGGGGTTGCACGTCCACATCGGCAGCGCGATCCGGGACGCCCACGACTTCACGGCGGCCTTTGGGCGTTTGTCCGAAATGCGGGAGCAGACCGGGCCGCTGGCCGTCCTGGACGCGGGCGGGGGCTGGGGCCTAGACGCCGATCTGCATGGGATTGCCCGTGAAGCGCGGGCGGCTGCCTCTGCTTTCGGCGCGGAGCTGTGGGTGGAGCCGGGCCGGTATCTGGTGGCGCGCGCCGGAACGCTGCTGACCCGTGTGGTGGGCACCAAGCGCACCGGACGCAACTTCTGTCTGGTGGACGCGGGCATGACCGAGTTGCTGCGGCCCATGCTGTACGGCGCAGAGCATCCGGTCACGCCGCTGTGGGACGGTGGCGAGGTGGAAACCTGGGACATCGCCGGACCTGCCTGTGAGAGCGGCGATCTGCTGGCACGCGACATTTCCATGCCTCAGCCCACGCGCGGCGCACTCGTCGCCATCGGGGAGGCGGGGGCCTACGGCGCGGCCATGAGCGGCACTTACCTGACCCGCTCCCGCCCTGCCGAGGCGCTGTACGAACCGGGAAGGGAAGGCGGTGCGGACTGGACCGTGATCCGCCACCGCGAGACCCCGCAGGACGTGTGGGCAGCAGAAATTTAAGATAGCCGCCGTTTTCTCAGGGCAGCAGATCCGCCTCATCCACCAGAAAATCCACCGCGCCGCTGCCGATCTCGTAATAGCCGCCGATCACCTGAACCTGGCCGCTGGCCTCGGCTTCCTGGATCACGGACTGCGCGCGCAGCATCTGAACCTGATGGCGCACGTTGTTCAGCACGGCCTCGCGCATCCGGGCCTTCTTGTCGCGGATGCGCGGCATGTCCACCAGACTGGGCGTGATGCGGTGGATGATGCTCTGGAGGTTGTCCGGCTCCTGGGCAATCTGTTCCGGGGACAGCATGGCGGCGGCCACCGCCCCGCACGACTCGTGGCCCATCACCATGATCAGGTGGACGTCCAGATGCCGGATGGCGTATTCCAGCGTACCCAGCCCCGACTCGCCCACCACGTTTCCCGCCACCCGCACCACGAACAGGTCGCCCAGACCTACATCGAAAACCAGTTCTACTGGCACGCGGCTGTCGCTACAGGCCAGCACGGCGGCGTAGGGCGTCTGGCCCATGATCTGCGCGCGGCGTTCGTTGACGTCCAACTCGGGCCGTCCGCTCTTGCCCCGGAAGAAACGGGCGTTGCCGTCCTTCAGCGCCTCGATGGCCCCGGCGGGCGTCTGGATATCGGTGTGGTGGCGCAGCGCGGCGATGTCTTCCATGCTGGCCCCGCGCCGGATGGCGTCCAGAATGCGGCGCTCCAGTTGGGCGGTGGACTGGACAGCGGTTGGCTCTGGGGTCTGCGCGGGCGCTGAGGCGTCGGGAGAAGTGGTCATCTGTGCCGAGTCTAGCCGCTCCTCCGCCGCCGTATCCACGCCCTGTCCACGGCGGCGCACCTCTGCCCTATGCTCAGGGCATGACCGACACCTCAGACGAATTCGGGGCCGAGGACCTGACCACAGATGAATTCACCACAGACGAACTGCTGGAGCGCTACGCCATGCTGCGGGACACCATCCAGGGCCTGGAAACCGAGCGTGAGGCGCTGGGCACGCAGCTCAAGGCCGCCCTGGCCGGAGGCGAGCGCGCCGAGACCGATCTTTACCGCGCCGTGCTGAAGGTCTCGCGCCGCGTCGAATACCCGCTGGACCGCTTCCGCGAGGTCTTCGGCGACGCTGCCGCCCTGGAAGTCGCCACGGTGGACCGCAAGAAAGCCGATGCGCTGGCCGGGGCAGGCGATCTGGACGGAGAGCGTCTGCGCGAACTGGGCGTGGTGCGTGAGATTCAGGTGCTGACCTTGCAGCCGAAGACACGCTAGCGCGTGGTCTGAACGTCAAAAAGTCTGAAGGTCTAAACGCGAGGACGGAGCTTTCCTTGCGCGTTCAGACCTTCAGACGTTCGGACATTTCGACGGCGGGATGCCCCGCCCATAATTAAGCAAAAAAAGCATTGCCGGTGAGCAACGGCACCCGCGAATCATCCCTTATGGCTGCTGCCTTCCGGCCCTGACCAGGTTCGAGCGTTCGCGCTGCGCTGCGCCAGCAATGCGCCGTCGAAGATAGCACAGCCGCTCTGCGGGTCAAGTCCGCGCGCGAAATTTAGAAACAGGGCGCTTGGGCATCCAGATGGGTGCATCCCGCTGAAATGGGATGATGGTGCATGGCAACAGAACGGGAAATGCTGAGTCAGGTCATGGAACGTCATCTGGATCAGCTTTTAGAAGAGTCTGAGGGGCAGCTCAGCGTTGCTGAGCTGGAACAGACCCTACTCCGCCAGCAGAGTCCACTCATGCGAGAACTGTTTCAGACCCTCATTGACCTGCGCCAGAAGCAGGATTTTTCCCCCTCAGAGCAAACCGACTGACCCGGAGTGGCGCAAGGATGGACGCACGACGCTGCTGATTCACGGCTGTTGGGGAGCCGTGAATGTTCCCGCCCAGACTTGGG
>NZ_JNIV01000065.1 GCF_000701405.1 Deinococcus marmoris DSM 12784 | reverse complement strand
AGCGTGGGTGCACCTGTATTGCCGTGTCGTGCATCCGCGAGACCGTCCAGGCCCTGAGCGTGATACCGGGCGAGCAGGGTGTAAGCGCTCATCCGACTGTAGCGGGTGAGCGCTAACAGGTCAGGAAGGGAGCGTCCTTCTGCCAGGAGCGCAAAGAATTGCGCTCTACGACGCTGAACGGCACAGGTGCTGGTTTTGAAGAGCTGCCAGAAATCGGCGGCGTCATGTTGAAGAGGTTGACTGAAAGCGTTGGACTTCATGGCATATATTGTAAAATATTTAATCGGAGTCCGTATCACGCGGCAGTTCAGGGCGGGCCTAACCACATGAGGGTCATGCCCCCACTCCTGAGTGGTCGGTTCAGAGCGCGTCTGATCGCGGCTCTCGCGCCCCTGGGAGTGAAAACCTGCCTGGTGCGGGCGTATACCACCACGCGCTGGGCAACCAGCCCAGATGGAGACCGCGCGCCGACCTCGCCGTAATGGACTGGATGTTGGCTGGGGTCAGCGGTCTGGATCTGGCCCGTGAGACACGGGCTGCGGGACTAGATACTGACGTGGGCAGGGCATAAACGTCCCCGGAACTGTGACTGGCAGACTGATCATCAGCTCCTCCCGGCTGCCCGACTTCATCTCTTTACAGCTTCTCCTCTTCCTGACCGGGTTCTTTCACATCCGTCTCCCCCCAGGCCACGTCCTGCTTTCGGGGGTGCCGTCCCAGGCTCAGCGTCCGGCCGTGTGCCTGCGCTCCTTTCAGCGCGTCGGCGATGTCACCCAGCGAGTCACTCAGCTCCCGGTCACGCACGCTGGACGACGCGATGATGGACAGCAGCGGTGCGAAGGCTCCCTCCAGCGCGCCCATAATAATTTCGAGTGTCACTGGTGCAGGTTCTGTGTGTGCGGTTGTGGCTGTGCTTGTCGCAGCCCCCCTCTGACGCACTGCTGCGAGTTCCTCTTCCACGGACTGTAGCGCGGCCAGAATGCTGGCTTGCGTGGCCGCATCCCATCCGGCGGAGTGACCGCGCACCTCCGCTTCCCTTACCCCTTCCTTCAGGGCGGTGGTTTGAGCGTTCATCCCGGCAGCGATGTCGGCCAGCTGCGCTACCACTCGTCCGCCCACGTCGGTCCCGGCCCCGCCGATCGCCCGGTCCCGCAGGAAGCCGGTGCGGATCTGCTGCCAGCGCGCGTCCTGTTCCAGGGTCAGCGTGCCCTGGATTTCGGCGAGCTTGAGCAGGTTTTCCTCGGCGCCGCTGGTCAGCAGCTGGGCTTCGCCGAGATAGTGGTCTGCGATCAGCCCCGCAATCTCGGTGTCGTTCATCACCGGCTGGATTTTCTCGGCCAGCCGGTTCATGTTGCGGTAGCTGCCCTGCAGCCGGAACGGCGGCTCGGTGCGGTAGCGGTCATCCTGCGCGGCACTGGCGATGTACTGCGCGTTGACCGCCGAGAGCACGTCACGCACCCGCAGCAGGCGCCGCAGGGTCTCGACCATCTCCCCGGCCTCGCCCTCGCCCAGACCGGACTTCAGCCCCGACAGGCTCACCTCGCGTCCCTGCGCGCGCTCCACCAGCAGGGCCAGGTCTGCCGGGTCACGGCCCGAGAGTGCGGCCAGCACCGGGTTGGAGGTGAGGCTGTTCTCGATGTAGCTCATCAGGAAGGCGTCCTGCATGCCGCTGAGCACGTCGCCGAGGTTGTACACGTCAGCACGGTTGGCCAGCATGTCCGGTACCCGGAAGACCTCGCCGGACTCGGTGTAGGGGTTGCCCGCCATCACCACCGCAAATCTCCGTCCGCGCAGGTCGTAGGTGCGCGGTTTCCCCTGCCAGACCCCGTCAATGCGGCGCGTGCCGTCGGTCAGCGAGATGAACTTCTGCAAGAACGCGGGGCTGAGGTGCTGGATGTCGTCGAGGTAGAGCATCACGTTGTTGCCCATTTCCAGCGCCAGGCCGAGCTTCTCCAGCTCCGCCCTGGCTCCGGAGTCCCTGGCCAGTGCGGGATCCAGGGAGGTGACCTCGTGTCCCAGCGACGGGCCGTTGATCCGCATGAAGACCAGTCCCAGCCGGCTGGCGACGTACTCCATCAGGGTGGTCTTGCCGTAGCCGGGCGGGGAGATCAGCATCAGCAGGCCCATCAGGTCACTGCGGCGCCCTTCGCCCACGGTGCCGATCTGCTTGGCGAGGTTGTCGCCGATCACCGGCAGGTACACGCCGTCGATCAGGGCGCTGCGCACGAACGACGTCAGGGGGCGCGCCTGGTACTCGGAAAGGTGCAGAGAAGCGGCCTCGCGTTCCATCACGGCGGCCCGCGCCTCCTGATAGCGGCGCATCCCCGGCACGTACACCGTGTGGTGCTCTTCGAGCCGGGCTGCCGTCTCGCCCACGTCCAGGGTCAGCGTACCTCCCGTGATCCTGGGATGCGTGCCGATCAGACCACTCACACGGGTGACCAGCGCGGTTTCCTGGATCTCCGTGTTGAGCTCCTCACCGAACAGCAGCCACGCCGCCGCTTCCGGCGCTTCGCCGCCGTGACCTGTCCACGCCTCAGTCTGTGTCAAGGCCGCTGTCCAGGCCAGCGCCATGTTCCAGCGCTGCGCGAGTGAGGTGTCTCTGCCTACGTCCAGTGAGGCGCTGAGCTGATCGGCGTTGCCCGTTTGCTCCGCGTCCGCGCGCAGCGCGTCTGCGAGGTCCACCGCCCGCCGGGTGAAGCTCAGTCTCACGGGCTGAGCCGGCGTGCTGGATTCCTGGGTGCTGCCTGACTGGGTGCTGACCTCGATCACGGCGCACAGGTAATCGGCGGCCTGCCTGGCCTGGATGGGTGTCACAGGTATGCCGCTGTCTCCCAGATAACTGCTGATCTCGGCGGCGAGCTCACCCTGCGCGGTGTCCAGCGCCCCGCGTGTTCCGAACATGGCTGCGATGGTGGCCGCACTCTGAACCCGCTGGATCCAGCTTGCATGCAGCTCACTCCAGTTGGTCCAGAACAGCACCCCCAGTGCGCGGGACTCTGCTGGGTAAATCAGTGCTCCCGCCGCGTCCTCAAGTGGCAGCAGCGCCCGGATGATCAGAGCAGCGTCGTGGTCATGCACACCTTTCTCGTAGCCACCCCGGTAGCGTGGAGCGGCAAAAACCCGCACCCGTGCTTCCAGGGCCTGTGGATCATTGATGAGCGAGCGCAGGATATCCATCGTCAGCGTGGACTGTTCCTCAGTTTCTGTAACTTCTGCTCCGGGGGTCAGGACTTCAGCGTTCCCGGCAGCGTCCGGTGTTGCTGCGGTCTGGGCTGCCGCATCTGTCCGGGCCGCCTGCATGACCAGGTGCGCAAGGTATTCGCCCCGGTAGACCTGCGGTGACTCGGATTCCAGGGTCGCGTCCCAGAATTCCTCAAGGCTGTCCAGCACCGGATCGTGCAGTGGTTGCATGAAGCCTGTGCCGGTCAGGTGCACGTTGAGCGTGCCGCCTTTGGGCAGCAGGGTCAGTTCCAGCGCCTGGGTGTTGACACTGAAACGGTGCCGTGGCCCCAGGCGGATCACGTTTCCGCCGTCCTCGAACAGGTCTGAGCGGTCTCGGAGCTGCCGCACGGCCCCGTCCCTGGCGGCGGCGAGGCGGGAGAGCAGGTCTCCGGCCCGCACCACATCACCGTGGGCACTGAGTTGTCCGGCGACCTGCCGCAGGCGCAGGACGAGCGGATCCCCGGCGAAGAAGGCCTGCAGCGCTTCCGGGGAAGACAGGCGCTCCAGGCGAGATCCAAGGCCGTCCACGATCCGTGCCCCGGTGTCGCCCAGGGTCTGGTTGCGGCGCTCACGCGCGGTCAGCAGCACCTGGCGGCGTTCCTCGAAGGCAAGCTGGGTCTCCTGGCGCAGGGTCAGCAAGGCATCCACAAAGGTGTCGTATTCGCCGAAACGGCTCTCGATCTCCCCGGCGGCCAGGATCAGGCGGGCCAGTTCCTCCGTGGCCCGCTCCGGGGAGTCTGCGCGGCCCAGCGCTCCGGCCACCGATTGCCGGAACAGATTCATCTGTGCGGCGAACTGGGCGGCCATCTCGCCCTCGCCTGCCGTTCGTGCGCGGCCCTCAGTGCGGGCGCGCAGCGCGTTGAGTTTGGCGTATAGCCCCGAGATGCTGTTGATCAACGCTGTGCGGGCTTGGGCGTCTTCTACAGGGAGTCCGGAGAGCAACTCGGAGAGCGTGTCCAGTGATCCGGCCACTCTGGCGATCTCCGTGAGCTGCGCAGTAAGTATCCGGCTGGACGCCGTGTCCGCCGAGGACAGCCCGGTTTCCAGGGCCATAATCTCATCAGCCAGCGGGGTCAGTGCCTCCGGGCCGGTCAGGAACGCGCCGGTGGCCTCTCCGGTCTGGGTATGCGCCGCTGTGGTCTCGGCCACCATCGCGTCTACAGCGGCCACGTCGATGCCGCGCATGTCCCGCAGGCTCAGCAGTTTGCCGCGTTCTGCCACCAGCAGCTCCAGGGCCTCGACAAAAGACTGCACCTCGGTATGGGCGCGGCCGTCAAGGTCGGTGAGCAGGGCGCGGTGTTCCTTGCGGGCCTGATCCAGAGCTTCACGGGCCGCCAGGTGCATGCTCTGCACCTTCTCGAATTCGTCGAGCACCGCCTCGCTGCTGGCGATGATCTCGTGAAGCAGGCCAGCCAGCGCGGCGTTGGCGGGATCGGCGAGCCAGTGGTGCACCTCGAACAGCCGCCGGGCGCTGGCAGTCAGCCGGGTGTAGTGTCGGGCGTCCTGTGCCCGCTGGCCAGTGGTGCGCGCCACCTGGGTGAGGTTGGACACTCCGCGCACCAGTTCGGCGTTGCCCAGCCGCCCAAGTGCGCCATTGCTCTGCGGCGCTCTCGAGGCAAACTCGTCGCTAAAAAAAGGCGTCTTCCAGACCTGCATCGGATGCACCCGTGTGGGCACAGAACTCTCGGCCTGGAACAGCGTCAGGGTGCCGCCCTCCTGGAGGGCCTCACCGTGGGCGAACAGCGGCGCGGCCAGTTCGCGGCGGATCAGGTTATAGACGAACAGCGCGCTCTCCCCGCTGACTGGCTCGTAGAAGGTGTACAGCACGTCCTCACCATTGGGGGAACGCTGCACGCCGCTCAGGGTCATGCCCTGGACCTGCGCGTCAAAGTCGCGGTACTCGCCGCTCTGGGCGTAGAAGCCGCCGGGAAAGATGATGCCGTGGTCTTCAGGCAGGCTGACGCACGACAGCAGCATGGCGTCGCTCCGTATCACCCGGCGCGTCAGGGTGTTGTAGATCAGCCCGCGCCACTCTTGTTCGCGGTAGGGCAGCACCCGCAGCAGGATCAGCGTTCCCACGCGCGCGTACTCGAATCTGGCGTCGTCCAGGGACTGGGTGGCGTCGTCTACCGGCTCGCTGTACACGCCCTCGCCGGTCTCGGTGTCGTTCTCGGTCTTGACCGTCAGCGTGCCGCTGCGCGTCTCGACGTACAGCGTGTCGAGGATGTTCAGGTGTGGGTGACGTCCGCTGACTTCCAGCTCGCGTCCGGCGCGGATCCACTCGAAGTCGAATCTGGGCGGCGGCGCGGCGTCGCGTTCACCGCGCGCGTCGGTGTAGCTCACCTCGCCTGTCGGGCTGATCTCCCAGCGGAACACCCGCACATCGGCGATGGTCTGTCCCATCTGAAAAACGGCCAGCAGTTTGGTGCCGCGCGTGAGCAGCTGGAGCAGCCGGGCGTCTTTGTAGTAGGCGTACAGCTCGGCGAAGTCGCGCACGAAGGTTGGGTCCGCGAGAAAGGTGCCCAGGGTGGGAACGGGCTGCACGTCGTAGGTTCCGCCAGTCTCGATGAGCCGGTACAGGCTGAGGACGTCGCCGACGGCGGTTTCCCCCTTGCGCGCCGACGCGGCGTTGAAGCCGAACAGCAGCCACGGCCCGGCCTCGACCAGATCACGGCCCAGGGCGGTAAAGGGAGTGTGGATGCGCACGCGTCCCAGCAGGGTCATCTCGCCCTCGCCAAATTCAGCGATGCGCTGGGCATTCAGGTCTGCGGCCATGCTTTGCAGCCCTGCGCCCTGTGCAGCGAGTCGGGCGCTGAGCACCGCGTAGGCCCCGCTGGTTTCCTCGGCTGTGGTCTGTTCGGTTGTGTTCTGTTCTGCGCCGGAGGTCTGTTCCGTGTTGCGTGTCAGGTCCGTGCCCGTGATCTGGTCAGGGGCGGGGATCACTTCTGCTGTGGTCTGGTCTTCGGGCATGCTGGGGGGTGTGGGTTCGGTCATCGGAATTTCCCTGTGTGGACGGCGCTGCATTTCTGAACGGCAACCGGCGGGCGCGTCACTGTCTCACGCGCCCGCCGGCCAGTTGTGTGCCGCACTCAGTTCTTGTCGGTGGCTCCCGTTGTGGTGGTTCCGGACCCAGTTTCCTCGCGTCCGAGGCGCACGCCTGCAAAGCGTTCCAGCAGCGCCTGGACCATCGGGCTGCGTGCGGCGAAGCCCTCGACGGCCTTGCTCATGGACACCGAGCGGCTCAGGGCATCGAACATCCCGCCCTCACCGCCGACCAGGTCGATGTGGGCGTTCTTCAGGGCGCTGGACAGGACGCCTGCGGTTTCCCTCGACACTTCCTTCCCTGCGTCCAGGGAGGCCGTGACTTCCTTGAGGTTGGTTTCCAGAGTCATGCGGAATTCTTCGTGGTCGCGTGCGCGGTCACTCATCGAGTCCATGGCCCCAAACTTGGCGGTCAGGCCTTTGGCCTCGGCCATCATGCGGTCACCCACGGCTCCGGCTTCCGCGCTGCCCTGGGCGCTGGTGACGCTGGCGTGCGCCTGTCCGACGGCGGCCTGTCCCTGCGCTTCTGCGGCCATGCGTTCGGCGAGCACGCGGGCATCGGCGTTGCCCTGCTTGTAGCTGGCCTCCGCCTTCGCTTCGAGGACCTGGGTCTCGGCGAGGCCGGGCGCGGCGATCTCCACCTGCTTGGCGGCGGCCATGACCCTGACGGCATCGGCCTTACGGGTGGCGGAGTCCGATTCGGCCTGGGCCAGGTTGGTCATCGCCGCTCATGGGCCTGGATGCCATTCTTTCCAGCAGTGGACACCTGCGGATCGGCGCGCGCGCCCGGGCTGGCCAGGAAGAACCAGACCTGGACGACGGGCATCAGAACTTGAAACGGATTCCTGGCCTGCCGCAGGTTTACGCCGCGCTGGCCCGGTACAACGATATGCGCGCCGCCACGGCCGCCTGGCTGCGCGCCGAGGCCTGCGCGGAAGTCGGCGTCTCCCCCGAAGCCCTGGACGAGAAACTCAGCGGCCAGCCTCCCTTTCCCTTGACGCCGGAGAACCTGGCGCTGGAGCGCCGCCTGTCGTGGCCGGGCGGCGCGTGGCGGGTGGAGCTTGCCCGCCATCCCCTGGACCTTGAGAGTGACGGACAGGCGCTCTCGCACTGTGTGGGCTGGGGCGGCTACGCCCACGCAGTCATTGAGGGCAGCGCCCTGATCATGCGGATCCTCGACAACGGCCAAAGCCCTCAGGGTGTCGCCGGGGGACTGCTGGCCGGCCTTCCAGTGCTCACGCTCGAACTCGCCCCTGAAGCCGGTGCAAGGGCGGGCTGGAAAATTGTTCAGGCCCGGGGGCAGGGCAACCGCTCAGTCAGCGCGTACGAGGCGGCGCTACTGGGCGAGTGGGCCGCCGCCGTGGGCGTCCTGGGCGGCGACGCGCAGATTCCTACCCGAAAAGAACTCGCCAGCAAACGCGTCTAGGGCCTCACGGTCACGGCACTCGCCCATGGGAAGACAGATGACGCCCAGCCCGCACCCATCGACGATGAGCACATCCAACTCGCCGTCCGCGCACATGCCCGGCGGCTCGCTGAGTTGTGGACCCCAGGGGCTAGGCGCAGTCACGCCGGGGCCCTGGGACGAATCACCCTGATGAGGGAACGGGCCGAAGCCCGGCTGAAACGCGAACTGACGCGCCTGCACGCTCTGGGCGAGTCCGCACTGGTGGGCACCTTCGAAACCAGCAGCATCCTGATGGGCACGCACGCCCTCGAACTCGCCTCCGACACCCGGCCACGCCTGAGCGACGTCACCGACCCCAACTTCGGCGTTCCCGCCCTGCGGGTCTGGCAGCGGAGCGAGATCGACGTGAGCGACGCCCTCGAGTTCACCGAGGGCACCGACATCGTGATCCTGCGCCCGTCGAAGAATCCGGGCCGGCCACTGCGGGCCGAGTATGGCGGCACGCACCGCAGCCTTTCGGACGTGCCGCTGAGCCGAGAGGTGCTGGGCGTCCTGCTCAACCCGGATGCGGTGGCCCGCGCCCTACACCGAGGCGAATCGGGAACTGTGCTGACCCTGAGGAGTGTCCTGGACCTCCCCCTGGACAACTTTGAATCGCTGGCGACGAAGATCACTGGCAAAAAGGGCGTGACGCTGCGCGAACAACTCAGGGTGTTGTTGAGCGCAGACTAACCTATCCAAGGGGCATAAAACGCCGAAGGTGGTCACCATGCCCAAGCTCGTGCCGCTCAAGCGTCAGCCCCCACTAAACTGTGAGGCGTCTATGACCACACCATCAACTGCGCCCCATACTCTGCGCCCGGTCTGGTCATATCCCGCGTACCACGGCGTCCACACTCTCGAGTTAGGAGAAGGAGTGCGTAGTTCATCGCGAAGCGCGTGCCAGGTGAGGGTGTCCCATTTGCGGTGAGTTGCCGAGATACCGTCTCCCTCAGTTGATCTTAGAGCGCGTTTATAAAGGGTCAGGCCCGATGGCAAGCTTGAGGTGTGAAACGCAAGCCGTACTCATCGGACCTGACCCAAGCCCAGTTTAAGCGGCTCGAACCACTCCTCCCCTCTGCCAAGCCAGGAGGGCGGCCACGCACGGTCGATCTCTACGAAGTGCTGTGCGCGATCATGTACGTCTTGCAGGGTGGCATTGCCTGGAGAAATCTGCCGCATGACTTTCCGGCGTGGCAGACCGTGTACGCGTACTTCCGGCGTTTTGAAGCTGACGGTTCATGGGAGGCGATCAACCGTGTCCTAGTGCGGGAAACCAGAGTGGCGGCAGGACGCAACCCGGAGCCGAGTGCGGGCATCATGGATGCTCAGACCGTGCGCTGCGCGCCGCAAGCGGGGCCGCGTGGCGTGGACGCGGGGAAAAAGACCAACGGGCGCAAACGGCATATTTTGACCGATACGATGGGCTTGGTGCTGGTGGTGCTGATCACGACGGGAAATATTCAGGATCGTGATGGCGGAAAAATGACGCTGTGGTACGCACGGAGGCGCTTTGTGCGCCTCCGTCATGTCTGGGCCGATGGCGGTTATCTGGGCAAGCTCGTCACCTGGACGCTGGAGACACTGGGCTGGACACTGGAAATCATCAAACGCAGTGACAAGGCCACAGGGTTTCAGGTGCTGCCTCGTCGTTGGGTGGTGGAACGCTCATTCGCCTGGTTGACGCGCTCACGGCGGTTGAGCCGGGATTACGAAGGCCGCTGCCATACCTCAGCGTCTTGGTGCTATCTCGCCAACATTCGCCTGATGGTTCGTCGCCTCGCCCCCTCCCGCGAACCTTTATAAACGCGCTCTTAGTCAGTTACACATCCCCAGAGCTGGACTGTTCAGTAACATCACTGATATTGCTCTCCAGCGAACGGGATCACAGGCCCGTTTGGTTCCAGAGGCCTCCCTTTTTGAGCATCCGGCTTCTGCCGGAGGTGACATGACCGATTCAGAGCCAGTATTCAAGCTGCAGGGACTGCGAGAGAACGCCGAGAATCAGATGCGCCTGGTCTCACCGCTTCTACTCTGGGATGGATGGCCCGCCGCCGCCCTTACCTACGAACTCCAGGTTCACCATGCCGAACTGACCGCGCAGAACGAGGAGCTTCAGCTCACTGCCGTGGAGCTGGAGCGTGAACGCCGGCTCTACCACACACTCTATGAACACGCGCCGACGGCCTACTTCACCTTAGACGCACGCGCGCACATCCAGGACGTCAACCAGGCTGGAGAACAGTTGCTCGGCTTTAACAGAGTTCATCTCCTCGCCCGGCGTTTCTTGCAGTTCATTGACCCCGAATACCGGACGGGGTTCAGCCGCTTGCTGGAGACTTTGCTGAACACTGGGTTTGACACTGAGGTCGCCGCTTCTGAGCGGTTCAGCGTGATCCACCGCAGCGATGAGCGGTTAGAGGTGCAGTTGCAGGCCCTGACCCTGCCAGGCTCGGCGCAGGGTCAGCCCACCTTCTTGCTGACGCTCATGAACCTGACCCCACTGTTCGAGGCACAGGAGGCTGTACACGCCCTGAACGCCACCCTGAAAGACCGGGTACTCGAGAGCACCCAACATCTCCATGTCCTGGCGGACCAGTTTCGGCATCAGGCGCGGCATGACGCCCTCACTGCTCTGCCCAACCGGGTCGCGTTCGAGGAATACCTGGTGCTGGCGTTGGAGAAACTCCACGCGCAGGAAGAAGCGTTCGCGGTGCTGTTTTGCGACATCGACCGGTTTAAACGGATCAACGACAGTCTGGGGCATCCGGCTGGCGATCAGGTCCTCCAGGAACTGGCCCGCCGCCTCCGGACCGTCATCCGGCCCACCGATCATGTGGCGAGGCTGGGCGGCGACGAGTTCGCGGTCCTGCTGCACGGCGTGGCGGGTCAGGACCTGGTGTCCCGCGTCGTCACCCGGCTGGAAGAGGCGCTTGAGGTCCCGTTCGTCGTGAGCGGTCAGGAACTGTTCATGCAGATCGGGACTGGGGTCCTGCTGGTCACGGACGAGTATCACTCGTCTGAAGACATCCTGCGAGATGTGGATCTGGCGCTCTATCAGGCCAAGCGGGGTGGACCGGCGGGCACCCGCGTGTTTGAACCGTTGATGCGCGACGAGTTCCAGGGCCAGTTGGAGCTGGAGGGGTATCTCCGGCACGCCCTGGAGCGCGACGAACTGGTGGTGCACTATCAACCCATCGTGGCCTTGCAAGGCGGGCACATGCTCGGCCTCGAGGCCCTGATTCGCTGGCAGCATCCGCAGCGGGGCCTGCTGCCAGCGGAGGCGTTCGTACCCCTGGCCGAAGAACTGGGGTTGATTGGACAGTTCGATGAATGGGTGCTTCAGACAGCCGTGCGGGACCTGGCCCACTGGCCGGTGGACTGTGCCCTGGACCGTCCACTGTGGCTCAACGTGAACGTTTCGGCGGCCCACCTGAAACAGGTGGCCGCTGTCACGGCACCGATCAGCAAGACGCCCCTGACCGCCCCCTGGCGGGTCCTGATCGAAATCACGGAACGGGTGCTGACCCACTCGGCGGACACCGACGCGGCCACGTTGCAGACCCTGCGGGACGCGGGCGTTGAACTGGTGGTGGACGACTTCGGGATTGGGGAGTCGTCCCTGAGCAGCCTGCACCGCTTTCCGCTGCGGATGCTCAAAATTGACCGCTCGTTCGTGGCCACCCTGGATCAGAACCGGGAACTGGTTCGAACCATCGCGGTGATCGGGCGCTCGCTCGGCCTGACCCTGGTCGCTGAAGGCATCGAGACCGAAGCGCAGCGCGCCCAACTCATCGAGTTGGGCCTCACCGCCGGCCAGGGGTACCTCTTCGCCAGGCCCCTGCCTGCCGATCAACTGGGGCCGCACCTCCACTCGACTTTGAAATTCCCCTGAAGGGGTACGGGCTAGCCTGCCGCAGTGGGTTCTGTGTCGTGCCTGAACTGCTCGCCACTCAGGGTCTGGTTCTCGATGATGTTTTGAAAGATCAGTCTGGTGCGGTCTTCCATCTGCCTGGCCTTCTGGAAATATTCGCCTGCCAATCTCGTGTTGCCCGCCGCTTCCAGCTCCTGGCCGGTGTTCTCCAGCAGCATGCTGGCCTCCTCAAGGGCACGCATGGTGATCCACAACTTGTCCTCGATCTGCTCCGTGACGCTCACCAGCAGGGTGTCTGCGGTGTACGCATGCCCCGTATGGCAGCGGTAGCGGGTCAGGTTTCCCTCTTTGATCTGCACCAGAACGCCGCCGCACTCCGGGCAGGTCTGGGGCGTCACCTTGCCAAAGTTCATGACGCCCTTCCGGAAGGCGTGGGCCGAGCTGGCAATGCTGACTTCGGTGGCCACCCGCTCGCGGTCTTCTTCATGGACTTCCACCTTCGTCCGCACGGGTTCAGCCACCAACCGGACCAGCAGGCCCGCCAGATCCTGTGCCGTCACCGTGTGGTCAATGTCCACCTGAGCCGCCGCGCTTTTCGGCATGGAGTCGTGTTCCGCGTCCCTGGGGTCCTGCACCACGGCGGCCCCCCCGAAATGTTTGATCGTCCACAGCCCCGAGGTGCCATCGTCCAGTAGGCCGGAGAGGACGACCCCAATGACGTTTGCTCCCTCGCTATAGGCCGCAGACCGGAAGAGCGTATCGACGGCTGGGCGCACCCGGTTTTCTTTGGGGCCTTTGGTGACACTGAAACAACCCTTTTCAACCAGCAAATGGTGGTCAGGTGGGGCACAGTAAATCCGCCCGGGCAGGAGAGCCTCCCCCTGAACGGGCGTACAGACGGGAAGCGGTCCCGCGCGGCCCAGAATCTCGGGCAGGAAACTCGGCCCGTAAGCGGGGATATGCACGACGATGCACACGGTGGCGGGGAAGTCGGCAGGCAACCCGGCGGCCAGCCGTTGCAGCGGCCTCATCCCGCCTGCGGACGCGCCAATGACCACCAGTCGTTGTGAAAGCATTCCCGCATTCTGCACCAGTTGAGCCTGGGCCATGCTCAAAGTTCCTGAACCGAGGCGCGTGGCCGCAGCGCCGTGTTGGGGAGCGTCCACCCCGCAACGCGTCGGTGCGTGTCTCCGGCAGTCGGGGCGTGGATGCGTCGGAACAGAACTCTACTCTTGAAATTTAGATTCCATTTCCAGACCACTTTTGGAGCGGAGCCTCCTGGCAACGGCCCTCGCCGATGCCGTGAACGATGATCACCCCGCTGAGGACAGCAAAACGATCTGAACCGCATGGAGCGCGGACGTGCAAAAACGCGGTGGCTTTTCAGGACGGGCGGCCCAGCCCGCTCGCCTGGACATGGACTGGCAGACGTGGACGCCACCAGTCGCCCTCAAAGGTGCTCTGCTTCTTTATTTCTTGCCGACTTCAAAGGGGCTCTAAAGGCCATCTTTCCTGTCCCCACCGAATGTTCTCTAGGCTATCTGGGCAGTCAAAACGATGTGGACGTCTGACCCCAGGCATACGGCCCCGTCCCAGAGGTATTCCATGAAACAAGGACACAACAACAAACTGGCCCTGGGCCTCGCCCTTCTCTCCGGCGCAGCGCTGGCGGGCGGCAACGACGGTTCCCGGCAGGAAGGCCTGCTCTCCGTGAACGGCGCGCAGATTCACTACGTCTCGCAGGGCAACGGCACGCCCATGCTGCTGCTGCACGGCTACCCCCTGAGCGGCGAACTGTTCTCGCGCAACCGCGACGCACTCGCCGGCGCAGGCTACCGTGTCATCACCATCGACCACCGAGGCTACGGGCAGAGCGTGGCTCCCCAGAGCGATACCGGCTCCATCCAGACTTATGCCCGGGACGCACTGGCGGTGATGGATCAACTCAACGTTCCCAGCGCCATCATCGGCGGTATGTCGATGGGCGGCCCGATCGTGTTCGAGATGTACCGCACCGCCCCCGAACGCTTCAAAGGGATGCTCCTGATCGACACCATCGCCAACCCCGCCAACGTGGTGGAAAAAGCGCTGTGGGGCGGCATGGCGCAGAAGGCCGCGACCTACGGACCGCAATCGCTGGTGGGCGAACTCCTCAAAGACATGCTGACCGGCGTGACCCGCCTGAGCAAGCCCGGTGACGCCAAGTTCCTGGGCGACATCGTGAAACAGGCCAGCGTCGCTGGAGACGTGGCGGGGGCAAAGGCACTGTCTGAGCGCCCCGACTCCTTGCCCACCCTGGGGACCATCATGGTGCCGACGCTGATTCTGGTGGGAGTGGAGGACACCGTTTACCCGCCGCCGTTTGCCATGAAGATGCAGCAGAACATCGCGGGCAGCAAGATGGTGCTGATCCCCGGGGCGGCCCACGCCGCCATCTACGAGAACGCAGCCTTTGCCAACCGCGCCATCCTGGACTGGGCGAAAACGCTGAAGTAAACGGAAGATTCAGGAGTCGGGGCAGCGTCTGGAAGCTGCCCCGCTTTTCATGTCAGGGAGGACAGGGGAGTCAGGCCGCTCATGGTTTTACTCAGGGGTGTTCAAGATGTCGAAAGAAGATCCGGCTGGTAGAAGGCCGGTACATCTTGGGGGATGAAACTGAGGGAAAAGTTTCAGAGGGACACCCGTGCGGTAACGAATGGATTCTGCTGGCGAATCCAAAATTTGGGCAGAGTGAGGGTGTCGAAAAGCCTATAGTCGATAAAATGCCGAGTGCCAGGAAGCCTCATTTACCGAAGGCATGTACTTCAGAACGCCGCTTCGCTCGGCCTCACGAATTCGCCAGCAGAATCCGAATGTTTTCTCAAGCTGACTTCACCGGGATGACCGGACAGCCAGTTCACCAACATCCAGACTGTCATCGCCATGCCTGACGCTCATCTTCCGGACCCGACGGACCACCGGGTAGCTCAGTTGATCTTCCAGTTGCAGCACATGACTCAGGCCCTCGCCGATGTTCGCCAACCAGCGGAGGCGTTTGACATCATTCTGCGTGACGCCTAGGGCGACCGAGCGTTTATGAAATAAAAGTGTCAGTCACTGACTTTATCCTTGAAACGTAACTGAGCCGATGACCGAGGAGCAGCGATGACCCCCAGCCTGACGTCCGTACCGGACCCCCAACTCCTGAGCCAGGCCCTTGCCGCGTGCACAGTCGGCGTCGTCATGACCGATGCTCGCCAGGACGATCACCCGATCGTCTACGTCAACCCGGCCTTTGAAGCGCTCAGCGGCTACGCGGCCGACGAGATCCTCGGGCGCAACTGCCGCTTCCTGCAAGGCCAGGACCGCGACCAGCCCGGCGTAGAGGAGATCAGGCAGGCGATGGCCCAGCAGCGCAGTACGACCGTCATCCTGCGCAACTACCGCAAGGACGGCACGCTGTTCTACAACGAGCTCAGCCTCAGTCCGGTCCACGACGCTTCCGGCACCTTAACGCACTACCTGGGCTTCCAGAACGACGTCACCGCGCGCGAGGAGGCCCAGACAGAGCAGCGAACCAGCGAGGAGCGCTTCGCCAAGGTCTTCGAGGCTTCCCCGATCGCCATCATTGTCTCCCAGCTCAGGAGCGGCCAGTACATCGACGTCAACCCCGAGTTTCTGCGCCAGAGCGGTTACAGCCGCGAGCAGGTGATCGGGCGCACCGCGCTCGATCTGGGCTTCTGGGTCAACCCGTCAGAACTTGAAGCTGTTGGGCGAACGCTCCAGGAGCAGGGGAAGGTCCTCAACCGTGAGGTGCAGTTCCGCCTGAAGTCCGGAGCGGTGGCCGATACGGTCACGTCGATCGTTCCAGTGACGATCAGTGGAGAAGCATGTGTAGTGACGCTTGTTCATAACATCACCCTGGAGAAGCGCGCACGCCAGACGCTGGCTGAGAGCGAGGAGCGCTACCGTCAGAGCGCTACCGAACTGCAACGGACGCTGGACCTGTCCCTCGACCTGATCACTTCGAGCGACGCCCAGGGGCGCTTTGTCACGGTGAGCGCGGCCTGCCAGCAGATGCTCGGCTACGCGCCTGAAGAGCTGATCGGCCGCGCTTACCTCGACTTCGTCCATCCAGATGACCGGGCCCTTACGGTGCAGGAAGCCGAAAGCATCACCACAGGCTGGGCGACGACCACCTTTCGGAACCGGTATCTCCACCGAAACGGGGCCGTGGTGTGGTTGGAGTGGTCGGCGGTGAACATGCCCGGCGACCTGTTGTACTGCGTGGCGCGTGACATCACCCAGCGTCGGGCTGCCGAGGAGGATCAGGCCTTTCTGGCCGCCATCGTCGAGGCCAGCCAAAACGCCATCGTCGGGATGGAACTCAACGACACCATCCGTTCGTGGAACGCCGGCGCCGAACGGTTGTACGGGTATAAGGCTGCCGAAGTCATCGGGCAGCCCATCACCCTGATCATCCCACCGGAACTCCGTGCTGAGAGTGCTGAGGTCTTCCGCAGGGTCGTGCAGGGCGAGTGTGTCGAACCCTTCGAGTCGGTCCGGATCGCCAAAGATGGCCACAAGCTCATCGTGGTGGTGACCGTTTCGGCGATCCTCGACGCGGCCGGTCAGGTGATCGGCGTGGCCAGGGTCAAGCACGACATCACAGCTAGTCACGCCGCTGACCGGAAGATCGAGACCCTCAACAAAGACCTCCTGCGGCAGGTCGACTACATCACCAGCCTGCGCACGATCGACCAGTCGATCGCGTCAGGGGCCGATCCAATTCTCACCCTGGGCCTGATCCTCGACAACATCCGTCATCAACTCGGCGTGGACGCGGCCACCGCGCTCCTGATCAACCCGGAAACCTTGAATCTCGAGTACGCCTCCACGCGCGGGTTCTGCGCAAGCGTCCTTCAGGGCACGGCTGTGAAGCTCGGTGTGGGACTGGCCGGTCAGGTGGCGCTGAGCCGCCAACCGCTCAGCGTGCCGGAGCTTGACAGCACCCTGGTCTTGCCCACCTGGCGCGAAGTGGTCCACAAAGAAGGCCTCACGGCTTACTACGCCGCGCCGCTGATCGCCAAGGGTCAGGTGGTGGGGGTCATCGAGGTGCTGGACCACCAGGCGTTGCTCCTCTCGCCCGCGTGGCTGGAGATGCTCGAGACCCTGGTGGGTCAGGCGGCCATCGCCGTGGACAACGCCCACCTCTTCGCTGAACTTGAGCGCCGCAACCTGGAGTTGCGGCTGGCCTACGACGAGACCATCGAGGGCTGGGCCAGGGCACTGGACTTGCGTGACAAAGAAACCGAGGGTCACTCCAGACGGGTGACCGAGATGACGGTGACGCTGTGTGAGCGTCTGGGCGCCTCGCCCGAGCAACTCGTCCATGTGCGCCGGGGCGCGCTGCTGCATGACATCGGCAAGATGGGCATCCGGGACGCGGTGCTGCTCAAGCCCGGCAAACTCACCGACGAGGAGTGGGTGGCGATGAAGCGGCACCCCAGCTCTGCGGTAGAGCTGCTCTCACCGATCAAGTTCCTGCGCCCGGCGCTGGACATCCCGGAGTACCACCACGAGAAGTGGGACGGGAGCGGCTACCCGCTGGGCTTGAAAGGAGAGGCCATCCCGTTGATGGCCAGAGCATTCGCGGTGGTGGACGTGTACGACGCGCTGACGAGTGATCGGCCGTACCGGGCGGCCTGGACCAGAGAGCGGGCAATAGAGCACATCCAGAACGGTGCGGGCACCCATTTCGATCCGGCTGTGGTGGCGATCTTCGTTCAGATGCTTCAGCAGAGCGCACCGTGAAGCCTCGCCGGTCTTCGGGCAAGGTCCGCTCTGGTCATCTTCGGAAGCAGGCCGGGACACAGCTCCGGGTGGCCTTGCGCCGCGCGGCTGCGGCAGAGGAACGCGCGGATGACGCGGAGTACCTGGCCAACCTCACCCTCGAACTCGATGTTACCAGGGATCCGCGCGTCATCAGCGAGCACGTGGCCAGACGCCTTCAGCAGCTCACCCATGCCGACCAGATCTGTATCAGTTTCGGAACAACCCTCCGGGGCGTCCGGGTGACGGTCCTGCACGGCGACGGTCCGCCCCAGCTCGAGGTGTTTCGCCAACAGCGGTTTCAGCGCGCTGAGGGCGGCGCCTTCTGGGAGCGCATCGAATCGGGCGAACCGCTGTTCGTCGACGACTATCCCCGCAGCCCGACGACGTCGCCGTTCATGGTGCAGGCTGGCGTGAGCGCCGTCGCGCATTTGCCGTTCGGAAGTTTGGATGGAGAGGTCGGGGTGCTGACCGCGTTCCGCTTTGGTACACCAGGGGCCTGGACCGCCCGGGAGCAGACGCTGCTGAGAGCTACGGCCAGCACGCTGGGCCATGCCGTCCAGCGGGCCCAGAACTTCCTGGAACTCGAACAGGCCGTGAGTTTCTCACGGGCCCTGGCCCAGGTGGCCCGACTCACGGAAACGCCCATCAGCCTCTACGAGACGGCCCGGCGGGCCGCCGAGATCATGGCTGGCCCGGCGCAGCTTGATCTCGCTGCCCTGGCCCAGATGGACGGCGAGCACGTGATCCATCAGGTGCACTTCAGAAGCGCTGCGGTGTCTGCAGAACTCGTTCGCCTCGTGGAACAGGGCTTAGCCAGGTCGCAGAGCCTGGCCTGGCGGAGTCTTCAGCAGAACCAGGCGCTGTTCGTCGACCGGTATCAGGACAGCGCCGTGCGCATCGAGGCGTTGGTGGACGAGTCTGTCCAGGCGCTGGCTTTCGTTCCCTTGACGGCGGGAGATCCGGCCAGGGGCCTGGCGCTGATCATCTGCCGGGTCGGGGACGCCCCGCCCTGGTCCGAAAACGACCGGGAACTGTTCCTGACGGCGGCGCACAGCGTCCGGTTGTCGCATGAACGCCAGCACTCCATGGAGAGCCTGCGCGAAGCTGCCCTGACCGATCCACTCACCCGGCTCGGGAACCGCCGCGCCATGGAGGAGGCCCTGCTCCTGGGTCTGGAGGAGGCCCGCGAGACTCGTTCGGGGCTGAGTCTGATCTCGCTGGACCCCGACGGGCTCAAGGGGGTGAACGACCGCGAGGGGCATGACCGGGGCGACGCGCTGCTGGCCGGTTTCGCCACGTCGCTCCAGCTCGCCTTCCGGCGCGAGGACGCGCTGTTCCGGGTCGGCGGGGACGAGTTCGTGGTGCTCGTGAAACATCCGACTCCAGCAGGCACGGCGGTCAGCGGTTCGCTGGCCTGCGTCCAGGTGGCGTTGGAAAAGCTCAGGGACAGTGGATTTGGCCAGGCCGATGTCAGTGCTGGGATCGCCACGTTCCCTGAGGACGGTGACGAGGCCGAGGATCTGCTGCGTCTCAGCGATCGCCGGATGTACCTCCAGAAACAGGAACATCAGGCCTTCCTCAGGACGTAGAGCGTGTTCTTCTGAGCGCCGGGGTACGCTCTCCCAGCTCGGGGTCCGTGAGAGGCCAAAGGAAGAAACGGGACATGACCCACCACGCCGCAGTGCTTGACACCTGGGGCAGGCTGCCGCCCGAGGTGGGCGACGTCACTGCTCACGTCGAAACTGAGCCGCAGGACCGCCAGGTGCTCGGACTCGCTGAGGAGGTCTGGAACGAATTCGGCGAGCAGGCTGGCCAGCGGATGACCAGCCTGTTCGTACTCATGTATGACCACCTCACGGCTTACGAGGGTTGAACGTGGCGAGGACCCAAACTTCGTCCAGGCCGCATGAGAGTTTTCTGGCGCCGCAACTCACGCAACTCAGAAGCGTGCAGAAACGAACGTTCATTCAGGTCCACCAGCATCGGGCTACCCACCACAGAAAATTTATAAAATTTCACGCGAGATGGTTGTCAGAGTCGAAAATGTCTAATATCGGATGTGGAATTCTTCATATCTGGCCTGCTTCTCGGCGTCATTGCCGCGTCGTTGCCGCAGGCTGGAATACGCCTGCTCAAGCGCAGGGCGGTTCCCCGGACGGAGAAACCTGACGCCACTCCTGACCCACACCAGGGGGGCCAGACTTTGCCGGACCACCCCCTCATCCATATGACCCCCCGCTTCTTTACCCACAGCAGGGGCGAGTTCTTTCGCACCCTGGACCAGGCCCTCCTGCCCGGCTACCGCGCCTTTCCCAACGTGCGCCTGGGTGACGTCTTTCAGAGTGAAGCGCCTGCGGCGCAGGACCTGACCGCCCGAATGCAGCACGAACACGTCGATTTCCTGATCGTGGCCGTGACCGATGCCCGCCCGGTGGCCGCCATCACGCTGAGTGGCACCGGCGGTGACCACGCCGGACAGCAGCGCCGCGATGGGATGATGGATTTGATCTTTGGGAGCGCCGGGTTGCTCTTGCTGCGGCTGCGGAGTGAGGATGTTCATACGCACGCCAGCCTGGAGGCCACATTGTGGGAGCACCTGAAACCTGCTGAACGCTATGAACTGGTCTGATCTTCAGGGTGATTCTTTATGTGATAGACAGGTGAGATCGGCGTGAGGTCTGCGCTTCTATACTGGATTCATGTTGCCTGTTAAGCCTCGTGGTGTTCCAGACAGCACGCCGGGCGCATGCGAGACGCCCGCCTGGTTCGGCCTGACGGCCTGGCGGGCCGCCGACGAACAGGCCAACGAGGTCTGTGACACCACACTGCGTTCACTGACCCTGGTCCTGGAGGCCCGGGACAGCGAAACCAGGGGCCACACGGACCGGGTCACCGATCTGGCGCTGCGGATGTCTAGGGCACTGTTCTGGTCCCCATCCCAGACGCGGGCGCTGCGCTGGGGCGCGTACCTGCACGACATCGGCAAGCTTGACATCCCTGACGCCGTGCTGCTCAAACCTGGCCCACTGGACGCTGCCGAGTGGACCGTCATGCGCTCACACGTCGGGGCAGGTTTGCGCTTTGCGGCGGCACTGAAGCTGGAGTCCCTGCCGGAAGCGGCGCTGCGGGTGATCCGTGATCACCATGAGCGCTGGGACGGTCAGGGCTACCCGGCGGGCAGAATGGGGGGCGAGATCAGCCTGGAAGGCCGAGTGTTTGCGCTGTGCGACGTCTACGACGCCCTGACGAGCCAGAGACCTTACAAGGCGGCGTGGACCCATCAAGCGGCGCTGGCCGAGATCAGGGCGCAGGCGGGACACCACTTCGATCCGGTGCTGACGCAGGTGTTCGTGGATCTATTTGCCAGTGTGAAAGCCAGACCGACTGAAGGGCAGATCGAGTCTGGACCATGAGATCCGGCAGGAGTCTGCTGCAAATTCCATGCTGGGCGGCATTCATGACCTGAACGGCTGATTTCGGGCGAGAGGGCCTTGCAATGCGGTTAAGCACTCATTCCTTAGCGCGGGTTGCTGTTCCGATTCTCAAATTTCCCTTATTCTTCTGCGCATGCCTTTGCCGTCCGCGTCCCTCGCAGGATTGTCCTCGCTGTCCGAGCATCTCCAGCACGTCACCGAGAATCTCGCCGCCGCGAGTACCCAGGACGCTGTGTTCGCGGTGATCCTGACCCCTGCATTGGAGGCCCTTCAGGCCATCGCGGGAGCCATTTTGCTGGTGAATGCCCAGCAGACCCGCCTCAACTGTGCGGCCACCCGGGGAGAAGAGGCTGGAGCGCCGACCATCTGGTCGGACGGCCCCCTGAGCGATCCGGTTCCGGCCGCCGACGTGCTCAGAAGCCGGAAGCCGCTCTTCTTCGAGCATGCCGGCGCGGTGCAGGCCGCGTATCCCGAACTCGAAGCCAGAACGGGCGCGCGCGCGTCCGTGGCGAGCGCCGTGCTGCCGATGTTTCTGGGTCAGGTGGCGCTCGGCAGCCTGGTGATCGAATTCAGGGAGCCGCATACGTTCACCCCCGAAGAACGCGCGTTCCTGCGCACCCTGGCCTCCCAGTGCGCCGTCGCCCTGGGCCGGGTGCGGCGGGCCGAAGCACTGGAGCGGCGGGTGGCAGAACGCACTGCCGCGCTGGAGGCCTTCGCGCGCTTTACCACCGCCGTGGGGACAGACACCGATGTGCTCGCCCTCGCAAGGGTGGCCACCCTCGCCCTGAGAGCGCATTTCCCCGAGGCCAGCGTGGGCTACTACGAGCAGGAGGACGCCCTCTGGAAGGCCCGGGTCTGGACGGAGGACGTGCCGGCGGACCTGGCGGCCAGACTGGCCGCCGGGATCACCGCCGACACCCCGATGATCGCGGAGGTGCTGTGCGCCCGTGAGGCGGTCTTCAAGGACGCCCAGGCGGCCACCCGCGACCACATCAAACACACCGAGGCGTACACCGCCGTTGCCAACACCCCGCTGCTGGTGAACGGTGAAGTGTACGGGGTGCTCTCGGTGGGACTCAAGGACGTGCGCGAGTGGCAGGCGCAGGATCAGGCCATCGTGCATGCGGTCGAGATGGGGCTGAACCTGGCCCTGGAGCGCGCCGAGCAGGCCAGGCAACTGGACGAGGAGCGGACGGCCCTGCGGGCCTTTACCACCTTCACCGAGCAGGTTGGGGTGGAAACCGACGTGCCCATCCTGATTCAGCGCGCCGCCTCCCTGTTGCAGCAGACCCGGGCGGTGGACGTGGTCTATTTTCAGCGCGATGCGGCCTGTTTCCGGGCCCAACTCTGGAGCGAGGGCTTTCCGCCCGACGTGCTGGGCGTCGCGCGGGCCGGGTATCCGCTGAATCAGCCGCACCTGGCGCGTGCGGAGCGCGAACGGGACATCGTTTTCGAGGAGGCCTGGGATCCAGACGCGCAGGGCGTTCCCGAGTCGGCACTGTACCGGGCGGCGGCCTTCCAGCCGTTCTTTGATGGCGACGTGATGACCAGTGTGATGGTGATGGCGTCGCAGAAGGCGCAGCGCTGGACCGAGCGGGATCGGGGCATCTTCCGCGCCGTGGGGCATAGTCTGGACCTGGCGCTGAAGCGCGCCGCGCAGGCCCAGACGCTCAGCACCCAGGCCGCTCAGCTCGCCGCTCAGCGGGACACCCTGGACGCCCGGACGCGGGAACTATCAGCCGCGAACGAGGAGCTCGAAGCGTTCGCCCAGTCTGCCTCGCATGACCTGAGAACGCCGGTGCGGCACATCACGGCGTTCGTCGATCTCGCCCGGAAAGCGCTGAGCGTCACGCCGAACGAGAAGGTCACGCGTCATCTGGAGATGGTGCAGCAGGCCGCAGACCGGATGTCGGCGATGATCGACGCGATGCTGTCGCTGTCCCGTGCGGGGGCGCAGGACCCCCGGTTTCAGATGGTTGACCTGAACGCGCTGGTCGCGCAGGCACAGCGCGACGTGCAGATCGAGTTCGCTCAGCAGCGGGTGCACTGGGAGCTGGGGCCGCTGCCTCAACTCGTGGGAGACCGGGACATGTTGCAGCAGGTCATGACCAACCTGCTGAGCAACGCGGTGAAGTACTCCAGCCCCCGGGCGGTGTCTGAAATTCGGATCTGGGCGGAGGAGCGGGACAACGAGTGGATCGTCTCCGTGCAGGACAACGGGGTGGGATTTAATCCCAACTACGCCCACAAGCTGTTCGGGGTCTTTCAGCGCCTGCACAGCGAACGGGACTTTGGGGGCACCGGGGTGGGTCTGGCGACGATGCGGAGGATCATCCTGAAGCACGGTGGGCGCGTCTTTGCCCAGAGTTCAGACGGTGCCGGGGCCACCTTCGGGTTCACGCTACCCCTGGCACAGCAGGGCTTGAAGTAATCAGGACGCGGACGGAACCTGCCATGCAGCTCGGCGGTGATCAGCGGGACTCTTAAGGCCAACGGCAACATGACCGAAGCGTTCACGCTTCAGATCTGGGTCTCGTGAGATGCGCTGAAAGCTGAAAAAGGTGCCTGAGCGAGCTTCGTTACACTGGCGCTTTAGGCAGGATGAAGCCAAAGGTGGCCCCCACGCCGGTCTGACCCTCCGCCGTCATCGTCCCGCCATGCCGGGTCATGATGCGCCGCGCGTTGGCCAGACTGACGGCGGCCCCCTCGAAATCTTCCTGGCGATGTAAGCGCTGGAACATGCTGAACAGCTTGTCGCTGTACTGCGGGCTGAAGCCCACGCCGTTGTCCCGCACCAGGACGGCCCAGCTCTGTCCCCGGTCTTCCGCCCAGACCTCGATCCGTGCCCGTTCACGGTCACGGGTGTACTTCACCGCGTTGTCCACCAGCGCCGTGACCACGCGGCGCAGCAACCCCGCGTCCCCTACGACGGTGGGCAGGGTGCCCACCTGCCAGTCGATCTGGCGCTGCGGCAGGGCCACCCCCACCTCATGGCGGACGGCACTGAACACCCGGTCCAGTTCCACCTGCTCGGCCTTCAGCGGCTGGCGCGAGGCGCGCGAGACGTCCAGCATGCCGTCGATCAACGTGTTGAGGGTGTCGGCGGCGGTTTTGACGATCCCAAAATACCGCTCCGCCTTCACACTCAGTAGCTCTGGCAGCTCGCGGCGCAGCAGATCGCCGAAGCTGGCGATGTGCCGCACCGGAGTCCGCAAATCGTGCGAGACGCTGTAAGTAAAAGCCTCGAGCTCCTCGTTCGACGCCCGCAGCAGGTCGTTCTGCACCGTGAGCTGCCGGGCGGTCTCGGTGCGCTCCAGGGCCAGGCTCAGGCTGCGCCCCACCGAGTGGAACACTGCCCGGTCATGCTCGGACCAGCACGGAGTGTCCTTGACGCCCAGCGCGAACATCGCCTGGGGTCGCTCGCCGATGAACAGCGGGTAGATGGCGACACTCTGGTAGGCCCCGGTCAGGGCGAACCGCTCCTGCTCACCTTCCCAGCCGTCGACGAAGACAGGTTCACCCGTCTGCATTGGCTGGGCGAAGAGCGGGGTGTCCAGCGGCAGTCCGGCTTTGAGCGTTCCCAGCAGGACTGGATCATTCTCCAGATCGCTGGTGTGGACCTTGAGCTTCCAGCGGCCATCTTCCAGAGCGTAGTAGCCGTTGGTGCAATCGGGAAGCAGGACGCTCAGGATGTCCACTGCCCGGCGGGCCAGGGCCAGCACATTGATCTCGCTGGCTGCCGCCTCGGTGAAGCGCACGAAGGCTTCGAGTTCGGCGGTGCGGTCCCGCACCTGCCGTTCCAGATCGCCGGAGAGCCGGACGCGGTCCAGCGCCAGAGCGCACTGACCCGCCAGCGTCCGCAGGAAGTGTTCCTCTTCCGGGGTAAAGTTGTGCGGTTCCTTGAAGTTCAGGATGATCACGCCCAGCGGACGGCCCTCTTCCACCATGGGCAGCACCACACTGGCATCGGCGGCTACACCGCCCGTCCGAGCTTCGAGGTCCGGGTAGGCGGCGACCAGGTCGCCGCTCTTGCTGAAGAACAGCGGCGTGTCCCTGCACAGCGCATCTGGACTGGGTCTGTGCCCGCTCAGGTCACCGTCCTGCCAGATGCTGGCGTCGTCGTGACCACTGCGGGCCGCGACGCGCAGATGAGACTGTTCAACCAGCAACACCACCCCGGAGATGGCACCCAGGGCGGCCAGGGCGTCACTCAGGATGATGTCGAAGACTTCATCCGCTTGACGGACGGCGGCCAGGGCCTGCGTCACGTGCTGGAGATGGGCGAGCAGTTGCGCGGCCTGCACCGCTGCCGGATCAGGTGAGTTCGCTGTGAGGGCATCAGTCATGGGGAAGGCCAGTCTAGGCGCTCCGGAAGGCCTTGCTTCAGCGGTGGCAGCACCTCAGATCGTTGCGTTATCGGGCGGATTCTGCTGGCGAATTCCCAGCATGGAGCGCACAATGAGAAATGCTGCGTCCTACCGCGATTCCAGAGGTTCCGGCTGATACCGCCCGCATTGCCCGCGCTGCGTTTCCCAAAGGCGCGCCATTTATCCGCCTGCGCGACGAACTCGGCGTTTTCCTGACCGACCAGGATTTCGTCCATTTTTATCCCCAGCGGGGGCAGCCTGCGGCTGCCCCGTGGCGGTTGATGCTCATCAGCGTCATGCAGTACGCCGAAAACCTGACTGACCGTCAGGCGGCTGACGCTGTGCGGGGTCACCTGGCCTGGAAATACGCCCTGTCGTTGGCACTTGATGACCCCGGTTTGGATGCCAGTGTGCTCTGTGAATTTCGGACCCGTCTGCTTGCCGCACCCGAACCACTGGACTGGCTAGATCGGCTGCTGTCCCTGTGCGTTGACCGTGGGCTGCTGCAACGACACGGCAAACAGCGCACCGATTCGACGCACGTCCTGGCCGCTATCCGCGTGATGAACCGTCTGGAGTTGGTTACAGAATGTCTGCGTGCGGCCCTGAATGCCCTGGCGGCTTTTGCTCCAGATTGGCTGCGTGAGGTGGCAGACCCGGAGTGGTATGACCGCTATGGACACCGCATGGAAAACTATCGGTTTCCAAAGAGCGACCAGGGCAAACAGGTCTACGCTGATCAGGGCGGCAAAGACGGGCAAACGCTTCTGGCCCTGGTCACCCATGACGACGCACCGCAAGGCAGTCAGCACCTCGCTGAGGTGCTGACCCTGGAACGCTGCTGGCAACGTCAATTTATTGAGCTGGATGGCGCTGTCCGGTTCCGGCTTCGCAGTGAGCTGGTCAAGAAAGGGGCGATGCATGTGGAGTCGCCTTACGATCCAGAAGCCCGCTACAGCACGAAACGGGGGCGAGAATGGTCTGGTTACAAGGTGCATGTTTCTGAAACCTGCGATGACGGCCTGCCTCATCTCATCACCCAGGTCGCGACCACAACAGCAGAAGTGCACGATGCCCCACTGGGACAACACATTCAGACCGACTTATTTCGCCGTGATCTCCAGCCGACGGAGCACTGGGTCGATGCGGGTTACAACGCCGCAGAGCTGATCGTGCGGGCAAAGGAGCAGCACGGAACGGAAATTATTGGGCCTGTCCGGCCCAATACGTCTCAGGCACATCGAACAATCGGTGCCTTTACACTGCGAGACTTCCAGATCCACTGGAGCAGGCGGAAAGCCATCTGCCCGCAGGGCGAAGAGAGTGAGCGCTGGCAGGCAACGAAGCGTAAATCTGGGCAGCCCATCATCATCACCACGTTTTCTGCGAAAACGTGCCTACAGTGTCCAGTCCGAGGACAGTGCGTGAAATCCGAAAAGCGCCCCAAATCGTTGACATTCCAGCCCCAGGCCCAGCAGGAAGCGCTGCATGCAGCCCGAGACGCCATGGTTGATCTGGAAGCGCAGCGCCGCTATCAGCGGCGCGCAGGCATTGAGGGCACCCTTTCACAGGGGGTTCGGGCCTTTGGGTTGAGAAATTGCCGATATCGAGGGCTGCAAAAAGCGCGTCTCCAGCATGTGTTCACTGCCCTGGCGATCAATGTTGTTCGTCTCTGCACCTGGCTGGATGGTGATCGCCCCAAAGGAACCAGGGTCTCGCGCTTCAGTACCGGACAACTTGAGTTCAGGCGGTGCTGAGCGCAGGAAAAGGGTGACTCAGGAGGCCAAAGTAGGCTTCGGCCTGTGGGCGATCCCATCTCAGCGCTCTCGCCAGATATTGCCAGCCATACTGGTACACGCTTGTTGCGCGGCGACCATGAGCCTTGATCAGAATCGGTTTGCACGCGTTCATCCAGACGCCCACCCTCAAACAGCACACCCAGGCCAGCGTGACCAGTCCAAATAACCGCTCCAGTCGGTCAGCGTGGGTCACCGCTGACCGTTCCAGGTCGAAGCCCCGCGACTTCATGCTGCTGAACGTACACTCGATGCTCCAG
>NZ_JNIV01000064.1 GCF_000701405.1 Deinococcus marmoris DSM 12784 | reverse complement strand
TGTCCCCAACACTAGAGCATTTGTCACAAAAGAAGTCTCGGATGTGCGTGCTTGAACCAAGCTCGGATTTCCATGGACTGGATTCCTTGAAGTGCCCTCCCAATGCTGGAGATGACCTCCGAAATGGTGCGCGGTGCTGCACCGCGCACCAGAGCTTTGAGTTTGGAGAACAGCAGTTCAATCGGGTTGAAATCCGGGCTGTAGGGCGAGAGATACAGCAATGTACAGCCCCGAGCCTCAATCAGCGTCCGAATGGAGGCGAGGTGATGCGATGACAGGTTATCCAGCACGACGACCTGTCCTGGTTTCAACGCTGGACCCAGTTCTTCGCGGACGTACCACTCGAAAACTTCCCCATTGAGTGGGCCATCAATCACCAGCGGAGCCACTGGCCCCGCCAGGCTCAGCGCACAGATCAAACTCTGATTCTGTCCATGATTGCGGGGAGAGGCGCAGACCGCCCGGAGATGTCGGGGCGCGCGGGCATACCCGCGCGTCATGTTGGTCTGGAAGCCGCTCTCGTCGAGAAAGACCAGCCGTTCTGGACGGGTCAGATACGGTTCAAGATCGTTCAAAAAAGCGGTGCGCTGATCCTCACGGCGTTCGAGTGCGACCAGTGTTTTTTTTATGGGTGATCTGAAGGCGTGCAAACACACGGTCCACAGTCTTGAAACAGATCTTGAGGCCCGTGGCGTCTTCGAGCATGCAAGCATGCTCGGTCAGGGTGGCATCGGGGTGGGCTTCGAGTTGTTTGAGCAGTTGATTCTCGTGCGCTGCCGTCACCGTCCGGTGACGGCCTGTGGGTTTGACCCGAACGTGCAAGGTGTTGTTGCGATGCCGTTCCAGGTAACCCTTGACCGTATTGACATGAACGGCGAAGTGACGCGCTGCTTCCTCCGGTGTCGCCCCATCAAGGACCAGGGCAACAATCCGAGTCCGAAATTCCAACCCATAACCGTAGACGCCTGCTGTATTCACTCAGCTACTATGCCAAATGCTCTATACCCTGCACAGCGCCGTGCTGGAGCATAATTTCGCTTCTCTGGTCGGGCGTGGAAATACGCCGCACTCTGGGAAGACAGACCAAAAAAATCAACTCCTGCTCTGCGGAAGTTGTCGGCGGTGGGATGGATTGGCAGGAGAAGAGTTGCGCTCCTCAGGAAAAACTCAGCCCAGAGGAAAGGTGGGTTGCTGGTGGAAAGGTAAAACGCGGTACGCAAAAATTTGAATCAGGCGCGGATCAAAGGCCATGCCCGAATGTTGCAGCAGATACGTGGCAGCCTCGTCGGCGGTCCAGGCGGCGCGGTACGGGCGGTCCGAGACCAGCGCGTCGTAGACGTCGGTGATCTTGAGCAGGCGGGCCAGCAGCGGGATGGATTCGCCGATCAACCCCATCGGGTAACCCTCACCGTCCCAGCGTTCGTGGTGGTGGAGAATACCGCCCAGGATTTCATTGTCCACTTGCGGCGCGGTGCGTGCCAGACGGTGGCCCAGGCCGGGGTGCTGCTGGACGGCCTCGAACTCTGCGGGCGTCAGTGGGCCGGGCTTGTTCAAGATGCGCGGGTCGATGGCCACCTTGCCGATGTCATGCAGCAGTCCGGCCCACACGATCTGCCGGATATCCCGTTCACTGTGGATCAGGTCGGCGGCGGCGGCTAGTTTCAGGGTCAGCTCGGCCACCCGGCGCTCGTGCCCTTCGCAGGGGCGGCCCGCAAGTGCCGTCACCCAGGCGCTGGCCTCCCGGAAATTGGCTTCAACCGTCAGGTCATGGGTACTTGCATCGGCTTTCCAGGCTCCGCTGTCCGGGTTGTTCCAGGGAAGCCGTCTGGGACTCATTCCAGACCAGCACAGGACAGGCGACCCATCCGGAAAGACATGCTGTCCATGCGGTTGGTCAGCAGCGAGGCGCTGGCCGGGCGCACGTTGGAGGTCTCCGTGGCCTGCTGACGCACCTGCTTGGCGGCAGTGGTGTCAAAGGCTTCACGGACCTGCTGCATTTTTCGGGGGTAGGATACGGTCATGTCAGTCGCCTTAATTTGCGTTAACGCTGGACTGCGTAATGGGAGCGGCGCTTTCGGTACCAACCAAAGTCTTTACCGCTGCGTTCGCAGTGCCAATGCACATGCTGAACGTCAGAACGATTCCGAGTAAGGAGCGCAAGGTCTTTTTCATGAAGGTATCATAGGTGGCAGAGTGTGAAAAAGCGTTTTGTGCCTCCTGCACAGCTCCAAAGCGAGTTTGATGCTGGTAACTACGATGCTATTTTAACAACCCTGACGGCGCGAAGTGACTTGGAGTCGAGAGAATTGGCTTGGCTTGGTATCTCACTCCTCCGCACAAACCAATTTGCTGCCGCTGAGGAGCCGTTGGAGCTGGCGATGGCACTGGGTGATGTTGAAGCCAAAGTGGAATATGGGAATCTTTTGCGCGTTCTCGGTCAAGAGAGAAAAGCGGACGCACATTTTGAGGAGATCACCTCCAGCTTGTCTGGCGAGTTGCTTTTCAGGACGCTACGCTGGCACGGCGTAGTTTTACAGAGCTTGGGGCGTGCTGATGCCATTAAAAAAATAGAGGAATCGCGACGAGGTTACCTCTCTTTAGGAGATAAGAAGGTAGCGGCTCGCATATCGCACACTCTCGCATTCGCCCATATGATTCGTGGAGAAGTTCCTGCTGCACTCAGATACATCAATAGCGCGCTCCCCGCATTAGAGAAAGACATAAACAAGAGACCCTTGCTCTCTGCACTGTATACCCTGCTTGATATTCAATCTGAAGCCGGATATATTGACGAGGCCTTTAATACAATAGGGCGACTTCAGAATTTAGTCGATGCGATGGAAGATGAACATTACTCGCTTCAGTTAGATGCCCGAAGAACAGAACTGATGCTAATAACAGGAGATTATGCAGGTTTTTGTGAAAGTCTGCTAAGCCTAGCGAATCGAGCAGAAAGGATGCAAGAAGTCCAGATCACCGATTACGCCCTCTCCCACCTCGCCAACCATTACAGCCGGATTGGAGAACATGCCGAGGCGGTTCGCACCATTGCCCGGCTGCGCGCCCTGAATCCTGAACTCTCGCTGTATGCGCGGGTGGTGCTGGCGATGATGGCCCTGCGGCGCGGCGACAGTGCCTCGGCGCTGCGGATGCATCTGGAAGTGCGTGAGGAAGCCCTGCGGCGCGGCGCTCAGATCGACGCCACGCGCGCGCTGCTGCTGGCGGCATTTAGCGCCTACTGCATGAACGATCTGCCGCGCTGCACTGGGCTGCTTTCGGAAGCGCTGCTGGAACTGGCGGGGCAGCCGCATTCGCAGTCGCAGGCGGCCATTGCGCCGGACCTGCGGGAAATCGAGGAAATGCTGGCCTACGCGCGCCTCCAGCCCAACCTGGCCCCGCTGCTGGAGGCCGCGCTGGAAGACGCCTCCCTGCTGGGCGGGACCATGCGCGACGATCTGTTCACCAGCGGCATGCGCCTGGAAATCATGACGCTGGGGCAGGAGCTGGTGCTGCGCGACGGGATTCCCTGCGCCATGCGGGCGCGCGGCAGCGTGGCGGTGCTGGCCTATCTGGCGCTGCATCCGCGCAGCACCCGCCAGGACGTGGTGACACAACTGTGGCCGGACCGTGATCCAAAAAAGGCCGCCACGTATTTCCGGCAGTGCGTCACCGATATCCGAGAAGCGATGGGCGCAGACGTCATGCTGGTGGAGGGCGCGCATCAGGCCCCTGAATACCGCCTGAGTAGCAAGGCCAGCATCACGCTGGATAGCCAGCGGGTGCTGCAACTGGTGGCGGGCGGCCAGTTACCTGCCGCCGTGGCCGCCTACAAGGGAGAATTCCTGCCCAGCCTCCAGGAAAGCGAGTGGGCCGGGGAACAGCGCATGACCATTCAGCGGGCGCTGGTGGGATCGCTGCGGGCCGAGTTGCGGGCCTCGCAGATCGAGCGGGGGCAGGAGCGGCGGGTGGTGCTGCTGGCCACCGCCATCCTGGGCATTGATCCCAACGACACCGAAACCGAGGACCTGCGCCTGTCGGTGGCGCGGCAGGTGTCCAGCCCCTCGGAAATTGCCCGCTTCGAGGCCGAGCGGCACAGAAAGATGAATTAGGGCAATTGTCGAAATAGGTGTCAGGCCAAGTGATGCCGGAACGTGTCCAGGATTGCTCCCAGACGCGTCCATACCACGGATTAGGGGTCTAGCCCTCGGTGGACGCGCCGGGGCGGGTGGTCCACTGGGGGTCCGGCTCTATGGCCTCGGCGGGGGCCTTACCGGGTTCCAGGCCCGTGCTGGCCGCCGTTTGCAGCGGTGTCAGGCGCATCCCCGGCGCGCACTCGATCTGACAGGACAGCCGGGCCTGACCCAGCAGTTCCTTCTCCGTCAGCTTGTCGTATTCGGCCAGGGTCATGGCGTCGGGTTCGCCCTCCTGAAAAGTCACGCGGCAGGTGGTGCATCTTGCCACGCCGCCGCAGCGGTGCAGGATGTCCACGCCGCCGCGCTCCAGCGCCAGCACCAGCCGCTCGCCGGACTGCGCCGTGATGTCTGGGAAGCCTTCGACCTGAAGGGTAACGCTCTGGGGAATGTTCTGTGTCATGGGGGACAGCATGGCATGGCCTGGGGGGTGGGCGGCGTCATGCGGACTCCGGTTGCAAGGTGGTGGGCCGCCCCTCGCTGGCCTGACAGACGCCGTGCTTTGGCGTTCGGCTCAGGTCTTGCGGGTTGCTGGCTGCGCTGGCGTCCGGCTGAGCGTCCACCCAGCCCCGGCCCTTGCCCCGGCGGTTGCCCGCGATTACTGTCTGACCGGCGCGGCCCAGCAGCGCGGGCGCACGCTTCAACACCTGATCCACGGGTGCCCGCTGGGTGGTTCTGCCATCTCCGTGTCTCTTTTGACCTGCTCTCCTTGACCTACTGATCCGGCTTCGTCGCCTGCCCGAATCGCCCTGTTCCCGGCCCCTGCCAGATGAGAAAAACCTTCACGGCAACGCCTGTTTCCGAGTAACGCTATTTGCGATGGTTTAACGTTCTGCGGACTATTCTCGCCTGTCTCGCCGTTGCCATGCCGGTGGCCGTGCAGTTCAGCGCACCCCCTGCCAGAGCGACAAATCTGTCCCGACTATCCCCGATATGAGAAAAGGAACCTTCCTGTGATGTCCAAAACCTCTGCCCGTCTGCTGCTGTCCCCGTCCCGCCTGCCCCTGCTGGGGCTGGGCCTTGTCCTGACCGGCCTTCTGGCCGCCTGTAACCCCGGTCCCACGCCCCCTGCCGGCGGGAGTGCCGTGACTGGCGTGAGCGTTACGCCAGCCACCGTGACCCTGAATCCAGGCGGCCAGCAGCAACTGAGCGCCACCGTGACCGGCACCGGAACTTTCATCAAGGACGTGACCTGGACCTCCAGCGCGCCCACGGTGGCGACGGTGGATGGCACCAGCGGTCTGGTGAAGGCCGTGACCGTCGGGAACGCCAGCATTGTGGCCACCTCCAAGGCCAATGACAAGGTCTTCGGAACCTCGGCGGTCACGGTCACGGCGACGACCATCCCGCCCAACCCGCCTACCCCACTGCCTGCCGACGGCCTGAAGATCAACTTCCAGCCAGCGGGTGCTGCCGTTCCGGGCGGGTACACCGCCGATACCGGCGCGGCTTACAGCGAGGCGCGCGGTTACGGCTGGGTGGCCCAGGAGGGCCGTGCCCCGCTGGACGTCTCGGTCAACGCCCGCGTGAACGAGGCGCAGCCGGTGGACGCCCGCCTGAAGTCGTTTATTCACATGCAGTACAACGCCAACACCAGCGTGCCTGCGGTGAAAATCCCGGCGGCCTGGGAGTACAAGGTGGCCGACGGCACCTATACCGTGACCGTCAGTACCGGCGACCCCAGCGCCAACGTGGACAGCACGCACGCCCTGAACATCGAGGGTGTCAAGGCCATCTTGCCGTACAAGCCTGCCGACACCAACAAGTTCCGCTCCGTGACCCTGCGCGTGCCAGTCAGGGACGGCAAGCTGACCATCGACGCCATCGGCGGCACCAACACCAAGATCAACTACGTGATCCTTTCGCCCGGTGCCCTTCCCAGCGTGCGCGAGACCAAACCGGAAAACGGGCAGACCATGGTGGACCCCAGGGGGGCCGTGACGGCTGACCTGAACCTGCTGGCGTCCGTCAATTCGGCCACCCTGACACAGGCCGTTTCACTGACGGGGCCGGACGGCAAGTCGGTGCCGGCCATCGTGAACACGTCGGGCGGGGGAGACATTGTGGTTCTCAAGCCCAATGCGACCCTTCAGCCCTTCACGACCTATACCTTTACCATCACCTCGGCGCTCAAGGACGGAGCGGGCAACGCTTTCCTGCCCTTCAGCACCAGCTTCGTGACGGGTCCGATGGCCGGCAACGGTGGCCCCGTGGAGTTTGAGAAGATTTCGCAGGCCAACGTCCCCTCGGGCGCGTACACCTCCGTTCAGGTCGGCCCGGACAACATGCTGTACGCGGCCACGCTGACCGGCGAAATCCTGCGTTTTGCGATGGGGGCCGACGGCACGCTGGGGAAGCCGCAGACCATCACATCCGTCAAGGATAAGGACGGTCTGCGCACCATCGTTGGCCTGACGTTTGATCCGTCAAGCACGGCGGGCAATCTGGTGCTGTGGATCAGCAACAACGTCATCTACACCGGCGATCCGGTGGACGATTGGACCGGCAAGATCACGCGCCTGAGCGGCCCCAACCTGGAAAACGTGCAGGACTACGTGGTGGGCCTGCCGCGCTCGGTGCGCGATCACCTGACCAACTCGATCTCCTTCAAGCCGGGCGAGCCGGGAGCGCTGTACGTCTTGCAGGGAAGCAACTCCTCTCTCGGAGCGCCTGACGACCAATGGGGACAGCGGCCCGAGCGGCTGCTGACCGGGGCGCTGCTGCGGGTGGACCTGAACAAAATCCCGGCGGGTTCGCCCGTGAACGTCAAGACGGAAGACCGTGGCAGCTCCAACTACAACCCCTACGCCCCCGGCGCACCGGTCACGCTGTACGCCACCGGCATCCGCAACGCCTACGACATGGTGTGGCACACCAACGGCTCGCTGTACGTTCCGGCCAACGGTGGGGCGGCGGGCGGCAACACCCCCAGCGTGCCCAGCCCACTGCCTGCCACTTGCGCCAACCGGCCCGACGGCAGCTACAAGGGTCCAGTCGTCAGTGGCAAGAACGGCCTGCGCAAGCAAAAAGATTTCCTGTTCAACGTCAAGTCCAACAAGTACTACGGTCACCCCAACCCGACGCGCTGCGAGTGGATTCTCAACGGCGGCAACCCCACGCCGGGTGCAGGCAATGATCCTGCCGAGGTTATCGATTACCCGGACGGCACGCAGCCTGATCCCAACTGGGGCGGCGTCGCCTACGACTTTGGCGAGAGCTTCTCGCCCAACGGCGTGATCGAGGAATACACCCTGCCCGGTAGCAACTCGCTACTCAAGAACCGCCTGCTGGTGGTGCGCTACAGCCAGGGCAAGGACATCATCGTGCTCAAGCCCGGCCCGGACGGGAAGATCGTGACCAGCGAAACCCTGGAAAATGTGCCGGGCCTGACGAACTTTAACCCCAGTCCCCTGGACCTGACGCAAAACCGCAGCAACGGCCACATCTACGTGTCTCTGCTGGATGAAACCACCGGCCAGGGCACCATCACGCTGGTCAGGCCCAAGTAAGCCGCTTCAGACACAGTCTGTTGTAGATCTCCCTTTCCACCCGGTCCTGATTCAAGGCGGCGCGTGGAGGTCCGGTTCACCCCCGGCCTCCCGCGCCCCTTTTGCTGTTCCGGCATTTTTCCAGAATCTGTTGCCTTGCGGAACCTGGGCCTTCCCAGAATTCGCGCCTTTCCAGAGCTTGCCCCGGAGGTCTGCATGAACCGTTCCGCCCTGTTGACCCTGGCCCTGCTGTGGGGTGCTGGTCTGCCCAGCGTCTCCGCCCTCAGTCAGCCGCCCGTCCAATCTTTGACCGGTCAGCGGTCAGTGACCATGCCTGAGCTGCGCCCCAGCCGCAGCCTGCCGGTCAGCGCCGTGTATGCCGGGGCGCTGGCTTTCAGCCCGGACGGCCACTGGCTGGTCACGGGGGGCGGTGAGGGCCTGATCCAGTGGTGGCCCGTGGGGGGCCAATCTGTGGGGGGCCAATCTGGAGGAGGCCAGGCGGGACGCGGCCCCAGCCTGCGCCAGCCGGGAGCCGTGACGGCGCTGGCCTTCAGCCCGGACGGCAGCAGACTTGCGGCCACCAGCGGGGACGGGCGTGTGCGGGTGTGGGATGCGGGAAGCAGGGCGCTGCTGCTGACGCTGAATCCCGAAACCTATTACGTCACGGCGCTGGCCTTCAGCCCCGACGGGTCGATGCTGGCGACGGCGAGCGGCGACAACACCCGGCAGCCCGGCACGGGCAACAGCGTCAAGCTGTGGGACCTGACCACCGGACGGGTACAGGGCAGCCTGCGCGGGCACAGTGATGTGGTCACGGCGCTGGCCTTTGCGCCGGATGGCCGCACCCTGGCCAGCGGCAGCCGGGACCGCACCGTGCGGCTGTGGGACGTGGCCGGACGCTTGCCCCTGCGGACTCTGGGCGGCCACGGGGATGACGTCAGCGCCGTGTCTTTCAGCCCGGACGGCAAGACGTTGGCCAGCGGCAGTCTGGACACCACGGCGCGCCTGTGGACCGTTCAGGACGGACAGTTGCAACGTGAATTGCGTGCCCTGGGCGGCCCGGTGGAGGCCGTGGCCTTCTCGCCGGACGGTGGGAGCCTGCTGACGGGCGCGCGGGACGGGCAGGTGCGGCTGTGGAACGTACGGAGCGGCGCACCTGTCGCCGTCCTGGGCGGCCACAGCGACGGTATTAAGGCGCTGGCCTTCAGCGTGGATGGCCGGAGCGCCGCCGCCGCCGGGGGCCGGGACCGACGCGTGTTGCTGTGGTCTTTGCCCGCCAGTTCCCGCTGAGTGGGCCTTCACGCGCCGTGAATGTTGGCCGCAGGGCAGTCCCCGCATCCCCTCCCGTTAACGTTGCTGTATCGCTCTCCGCGTCACCATCTGGTCACAAAGTCTGGTCTCAAGGACCGGGCGCGGCAAGACCTTGCGAAGACCGAAAATCTGTGAAAACAGGGCGCGCCAGGAGCTTAGACGATGAGGTTGACACCAGTGAAGAAACGACAGACCGCCTCAAGATTGACCCTGATGACCGCTGTGCTGGCCCTGTGCGGTTGCTCAGCGCTGCCGCCCGCTGGGGCGCAGGCCGCCGGGCCGGATCAAACACAGCAGGCCCCCCAGGCGCAGCAGCCGATTCGCCCCGCCTTCGCGGCGCACGATACGGCGGCGCAGGCGGGTGGCCGCATCGTGGTTCTGGGCGTCAGCGGGGCGAATTACGTCTTTGCACGCTATGGCGTTGACGGTCAGCCTGACCCCAGCTTTGGCGCTGCGGGTGAGGTCCGGTTGCCCCGCACAGCCCAGAGCAGCGCCGATGTCCTGCGGCTGACCGTGCAGGCCGATGGCAAACTGCTGGCACTGGGCGGACGCGAAGTGTTGCGGCTGCTGCCGGACGGGCAGATAGATTCCACTTTTGGGCAAGGTGGCCGGGCCATAGCAGGATTGCCCGCCGCACCGCAGGCACTGGCCACCCTGCCGGACGGACGTGTGCTGGTGGCAGGTGGCAGCCGCGAACTGTCGGCGGACCCGGCTGCCCCAGCCTCCATGCTGGTGCTGACGCGCCTGCTGCCGAATGGGCAGCCCGATTCCAGCTTCGGCGTGGGCGGGCAGGTGGCCACGGCTGCCGACGACTCGGCCTCGGCGTATAGCCTGTGGCCGCTGGCGGGCGGCGGCGCACTGATGGGCGGCACGGCGCTGTCGTTTGCAGGCGGCACTTCCAGCCGCTGGGTGGTGGCGCGTCTGACTGCTGGGGGCGCGCTGGATTCCGCCTTCGGGGATGGGGGCGTGGCGACGGTGCGGCAGGACCGGTTTGCGGCCACCCGGCCCAGCGATCTGGCCGTGGACGCCTCGGGCCGGGTGCTGGCTGCCGGATACCTGAGCAGCGGAATCTGTACTGCGGCGCGTCTGTTGCCCACGGGCCAGAGCGATCCTGCCTGGGCCTACGAGAACGCCAGCGCCCTGCGCGTCCTGCCAGACGGCAATGCGCCCGGCAGCGGCGGCGCGAGGACTGGAGTTTCCGGGGTCTCGCTGGCCCTGCTGCCCGGCAATGGGGCGGCGCTGGGGGGCTGCGCGCAGTTTGCCCCCGACGCCTCCGGGCAAAATCAGGTCAAGCCGGTCCTGGCCCGCCTGGGCATGAACGGTGACCCGGACCGTGCCTACGGCAATGAGGGTTTCCAGCCCGTCTCCGACAGCGCCCAGGTCAGGCTCACCCCGCAGGGAAAACTGCTGGTGGGCCTGGATCCGGTCACCCAAATCGAGCCGTAAGGGCACTTTGGGGTTCTGACGCGACCTCTGCCGTATCGCGCAACACACCACCATCACCCAACCCACCCGTCAACAGACCAGAATCAGGCCAGGACAATGTTGGACAAGCCAGCGAGGACACCTCTCCAGAGGGGGCCAGCTCAACGTGGCGGAATCGACTCAGGAGTGAACCATGAATAAATCGACGAATTTTTCCGGGCCGCATGACGTCCGCTGGCATCCGGGCCGCTGGACCCTGGCCGCCCTACTGGCATTGACCACGGGTTGCGCCCAGCCTCAAGGCACAGAAGTCAAGCCAGAGACCAAGCCGCCTGTGGAGGCCACCCCCATGCCGCCTGCCGATGTGCTGCTGAGCGCCGATCCGGGTCTGCTGGTCTTCAGCGGCACCCGAGACGGCACCGGGGCCGGGGCCAGCGCCGTGCAGACCGTGGCCTTCGAGAACAGCAGCAGCGCGGCGGTGAAGCTGACCGGACTGACCTTCTTCGGGGATACGGGGACCTTCGAGCTGGTCTCGCCGCCTCCCTTTCCGCAGACGCTGGCTGCCGGGGCCAGCCTGAAGCTGAACGTGAAGCTGCTGCCGGGGGCCACGACGGGCGTGCTGCGTTCTACCCTGCGCGCCGTGGGAGACACCAAGCCTGTCGGGGAAGTGACTCTGGCCGGGCTGCGCGCCGCTGGTCTGGAAGGCGACAACGAGCCGCCGCTGGCCCAGATCGTGGACGCCCTGAATTACGGGACGAACGTGGGCGGTAATGCCTTGATCCTGGACAAGAGCGCCAAGCTGATCGGTGACGAGGTGGCGGCCCCGATGTTTGAACGTGCCTCGGCAGGTCCGGTGACCCTGCGCCCGGTGGCCCGCTACTCCCCGGACGGTCCCTCGGCCTACGGCAGCTTTGTGCTGGACGGCGGCGCGGTCCGCACCCAGCAGCGGGGGGCGATGGTGCCCAGCGGGCAGAATCAGACCCTCAATCCGCCGCTGCAATCCGGCCAGCCCACCTTCGATCCGGGCAGCGCCCCGTTCGGCATCTATCTGGCCCCCAACAGCTATGCCAAACAGACCACCTACACCCTGGATCGCCTGAACACCGAGACGCTGTCACATGCTGTGCGCGTTTACCCCCTCAAGGACCGAGCAGGAAAGACCCTGCCGAACAGCTATCTGCTGGGCTTTGAACCCGCCGTGAACGGCGATTATCAGGACGTGGTGTTCGTGCTGGAAAATGTTCGTCCGGTGGCCGCGAAGTAGCCGGACAGGGAAGGGGAGAAGGGCCAGAGCGTTCGCCGCTGCTGGCCCCTCTCTTTTTTGCGCTCATACGGATTCCGTCTGTTTCGCGCAGAAATCGGGACAGCGCAGGGTTCCCACACTCCACGCCCGGAGGGATGTTTTTCTCCTTCTCGCTCTGCTTCGCAGCCTTGCAAGTCTGTCGTCATGAACAGACGCCCATGACTGGGACAGCTCGAAGAAAGGACGCTCTTCCTCTGCTGGCGCAGCTCTGCGAGTCCCGCTCGGATGACAGGTTTTCTCCAACACCTTTTAATCGGAGTCCGTATCACCACGCCGCGATGTGCCCGTCCGTGCGGCTTTCGGTGCCGCCTTCCAGCACGCCGGTTTCACTGTTGCGCCAGATGATCTGGCCGCGCCCGAAGGCACCGCCCTCCAGTTGCACGCTGACGCGGTGACCGCGCGCCGCCAGCTTGCGGGCGAGGTCTGCACCCAGCCCGGCTTCCACCTCCACCCCCAGCCCGGCCAGCCACTGCCAGCGCGGGGCGTCCAGCGCCTGCTGCGGGTTCATGCCGTAGCGTACGGTGTTCAGGACTACTTGCAGGTGGCCCTGCGGCTGCATGAATCCGCCCATCACGCCGAAGGGGCCGACGGGCGTGCCGTCGCTGCGGGTCAGGAAGCCGGGGATGATGGTGTGGTAGGGGCGTTTACCGGGGGCCAGGACGTTGGGGTGGCCGGGTTCCAGGTTGAAGTTGTGGCCCCGGTTGTGCAGCCCGATGCCCGTACCCGGCACCACCACGCCGCTGCCGAAGCCCATGTAATTGCTCTGGATCAGGCTGACCATGTTGCCCTCGTCGTCCGCCGTTGCCAGATACACCGTGCCGCCGCTGCCGGGCGGTGCGGTGGCCGGGTCGTGGGCGGTGCCTGAGAGCAGGCCCCGGTGTGCCTGGGTGTTCGCCTCCGAGAGCAGGTGTTCCACGTCCACTTTGCTGTGGCGCATATCGGCGACGAACTGGTGCGCGTCGTGGAAACCGCGTTTCATGGCCTCGATCTGGAGGTGCAGTCCGTCCGGGTCGTCGCGGCGGTCCGGCAGGGGCTGGCCTTCCAGAATGTTCAGCGCGATCAGTGCGGCGATGCCCTGGCCGCTGGGCGGAATCTCGTGGAGGCGGTGGCCGCCGTACTGCGCGGAGATCGGCGTGACCCACTCGCTCTGGTGCGCGGCCAGATCCTCGGCCCGCAGCAGGCCGCCCGTGGCCCGCGCGTGGGCGTCGATCTGCGCGGCCAGATCACCTGTGTAAAAAGATTCGCCGTAGCTGTCGGCAATGGCTTCCAGCGTGCGGGCCTGATTCTCGCTGCGCCACAGCGCGCCGGGGGCAGGGGTAAAGCCGTCTGGGGCGAAGGTGCGGAACCACTCGTCCATGATGGGCAGCTTCAGCCCCCGGTAAATCTGAGTGCCCCGTGCCCACGCCGCCGCTGCGATGGGCGACAGCGGGTAGCCCTCGCGCGCGTACCGGACGGCGGGAGCCAGCACCTGCGCGAAGTCCAGCTTGCCGTGTGCCCTGTGCAGATCGGCCCAGCCGCGCACGCCGCCAGGAACGGTCACCGGGGTCCAGCCGTGGCGGGGCATCTCGCCGCCGTGTCTTTCTTGCAGGGCGTCCAGCGTCAGCGCGGCGGGCGCTGCGCCGCTGGCGTTCAGGCCGTGCAACTTGCCCCCGGCCCACACGAGGGCGAACAGATCGCCGCCGATGCCGTTGGCGGTGGGTTCCAGCACGGTCAGGGCGGCGGCAGTGGCAATCGCAGCGTCCACGGCGTTGCCGCCCGCTTGCAGGATGCCCAGGCCCGCCTGCGCGGCCAGCGGCTGACCGGTGGCCACCATGCCACGCGAGGCGTAGACCGGGCGGCGCACCACCGGAGCTTCACTTTGATAGGACATATGGCTGTCAGGGTAGCAGGGGCAGGGGAGGCGGGGCGGCCTGATTTATTCCAGACGTGCAGCCTGGGACTGGCGTCGATTGACAATGCGGGACAGCGCCAAGTCGTTCACTTCACGTCTGGCACCCGCCCTGCACTTTCCCGCGTCCGCCCGGACTGGACCATTGTTGTCAATGGTTTCATCGGGGTTGGGCTGGTTTGGTCTGCGGGCATTGCCCACGCCCCCAGCGATTCCACCAGCGCCGCCGTGAAAGCCCGGATCAGCGGCAATCCGGCCCGGTGCGGCATCGCGGCCACCACCAGCGGGCGGGTCAGGGCTTCGGGCAGGGGCAGGGTCACCAGTCCGTCCGGCACGGGCAGCAGCGCCAGCCGGGGCATCAGCGTGATGCCCAGACCGTGGCGCACCATGCCCAGCGTCACGCTGTCCTGTTCGAAGGTGGTGGCCCCGGAGGTCTCGACGCCCAGGCGGCCCAGATACGTCTCGATGCGCTGGAAGCACGCGTCCCCCCTGGGCGAGAGCAGCAGCGGCGAATCCACCAGTTCCTGCACCGTCACCGGCTGCGTACCGCGCGACTCCGGGGCGATGAACAGGTAATCGTCCAGCAGCAGCGGCGTCAGGCGCAGGTCCGCCGCCGAGTCGCCCTCGATGAGTGCCAGATCGGCCTGCCCGCCCCGGACCAGATGTTCCCCGGTTCCGGCCCGGTCCCCGTCCAGCAGCCGCACCCTCACCGCCGGGTGCTGCCGCCGGAAGGCCACCAGCACCGGGGGCAGCAGGTGGGTGGCCGCCGAGCGGAAGGACGAGACCCGCAACACGCCCGACAGTGCGCCGTCGTCCTGCGCGGCCAGCAGCACGTCCCCGGCGGCCTGCACGGCGGCGCGGGCGTGGGTCACGGCGCGCAGTCCGGCAGGGGTGGGGACGGTGCCTCTGGCGCTGCGGCGCAGCAGCGGACGGTCCGTCAGGTCTTCCAGTTTGCCCACCGCCTCGCTCAGCGACGACTGCGAGACGTTCAGTTCCGCCGCCGCCTCGCCGAAGCCGCCCGCGTCCACCACGGCGATCAGCGCCCGGAGCTGCGCCAGCGTGGGCTGCGCGTGGCTGGGCTGAGCATGGCTGGATGGGGGCTTGGACCGGGTCATGTTCCATTGTAGTCCACGGGTCAGTTCCCGCCCCCTAGCGGGCCTTATCGGGAAAACCGATGACCCATGCCTTTCGTGTGGCGCGGAACCGATGTCCAGAAATGGCGGCAAGGAGCAAGCTACGTGCAGGAGAACCAGACATGACACTCAACACCCATTCCGCGCCCACCTTCCGCCACTCTCAGACACACGCTCCCCAGCCCATGCGTCCGGCCACCCCGTCCGGCGTCCTGCTGCTGGAAGCGGTTATGCCTGTGGCAGAACAGACCCTGCCTGCCCTGCCCGGCTGGGAACTGCACATGTGGCCTGTGGCGCGGCTGGGCGACGTGACCCTGGAAGCGCGGCCCCTGCGCCCCGAACTCGGCCCGGATGACCTGCGTGCTGCCCTCCAGAACGTGGGCTGGACACCGCTGGGACGCATGTGGGCGCAGCGCAATTGAGTCCGGGAGCCTTGGTCCCGACTGTCCGTCTCCCCCCGGAGAGGGCTTTTTAGTTGATCTTCCCGGTCACTCCGTCCAATCCACGACAAAAGCGGGACGCAGCTTCATTCAGTGCGTCCCGCAATTGATTCCGCCGCTAGAAAATCCGGGGATTGGGTTCGATGTCCAGCGTGTTCTCAAAATCTGTCTCGTCGGCCCAGACCTTCATGTGGGTCAGGCTGGCGCTGCCGAAGGTGGTGGAAAAGGCCACGTCGCTGGCGTCGCGGCCCTGCGCGATCAGCACGCGGCCCACGCGCGGCTTGTTGTGGCGGGCATCGAAGGTGCGCCACTGGCCGTCCAGGTAAGCCTCAAACCACGCGTGGAAGTCCATCGGCACGGGGTCCGGCACGATGTCGATGTCGGGCATGTAGCCGCAGACGTAGCGGGCGGGGATGTTCAGCGCCCGGCAGAAGGCCACGCCCATGTGCGCGAAGTCCCGGCAGACGGCCTTGCGGCTGTCCAGCGCCTGCTTGGCCGACGTGGAGCTGTTGGAGCCGTAGCCGTAGGCGCACTCGTCGAACAGGAAGTCGCTGATGGCCTGCACCTGCGCCCAGCCCCCGGTGATGTGCCCGAAACGGTCCCACGCCTCGGGGCTGATCATGTCGCTGTCCACGTAACGGCTGGGCAGCAGATACTGGATGGTCTCGTCGGGCAGGTGTTCCACCATCGTCTTTTTCAGGTGCGGCAGGATCGGATCGGGGTTGCGCGTGATCTCCGCGATCAGGTCGTGCCCGATGGTGAAGGTGCCGGGCTGCGCCACCGTTCGCCAGACCACGTTGCCGTGGCCGTCGTTGTAGGTGTGGATGCCCGAGGCCGCGCCCAGGGGCCGGGAATCGATGATGCGCTGGCGGGTGCCGGTGGGCTGGAGGCGGTCACTGGGCTGCACCACGAACAGCATCGGGGTGGGGTAGGGCACCTCGAAGGTCAGTGAGAACCCGGCCCGGACCCGCACGGGACGTTCGAGGACGGCGCTGTTTGTGGTTCCGGCGGTCATGGAGGCGCTGCCTTGCTGTGTCATTCACTTCAGTCTGAGGCTTTTTTGAAAACTGAATGTGTGAAGTCTACTCAGTGAGGGGGGTTAGGCTGCACCCATGAACCGCCTTGCCGACGAGTCCAGTCCGTATCTGCGCCAGCATGCCGACAATCCGGTGGACTGGCAGCCCTGGGGCGCAGAAGCCTTTGCCGAGGCGCGCGTGCGCGGCGTGCCGCTGCTGCTGTCGGTGGGCTATTCCACCTGCCACTGGTGCCACGTCATGGCCCACGAGAGCTTCGAGGACACGGCGACGGCAGCCTTCATGAATGAGCATTTCGTGAACGTGAAGGTGGACCGTGAGGAACGCCCCGACGTGGACGCCGTGTACATGGCCGCCACCCAGGCCATGACCGGGCAGGGCGGCTGGCCCATGACCGTGTTCCTGACCCCGGAAGCCGAGCCGTTTTACGCCGGAACCTATTTCCCGCCGCGCGACGGCCAGGGCATGCCCAGCTTCATGCGGGTGATGACGGGCGTGGTCAACGCCTGGACCGGGGACCGCGACAAGATAGTCGCCAACGCCCAGGCCCTCAGCGCCCACGTCCGCGAGGCCAGCCAGCCGCGCCCGTCGGAGGGGGACCTGCCCGCCGACTTTCTGGAGCGGGGGGTTTCTAACCTGCGCCGGGTGTATGACGGCGTGCAGGGCGGTTTCGGCGGCGCACCCAAATTCCCCGCCCCCACCACCCTCGATTTCCTGCTCACCCGTGCCGATGGCCGCAGCATGGCGCTGAATACCCTGCGTCAGATGGGGCGCGGCGGCATCTCCGATCAACTGGGCGGCGGTTTTCACCGCTACAGCGTGGACGCGCAGTGGCGCGTGCCGCACTTCGAGAAGATGCTGTATGACAACGCCCAACTGGCCCGCACTTTGCTGCGCGCGTATGGGGTCAGCGGCGACGCCGAATTCGCCCGACTGGCCCGCGAGACCCTCGCCTACCTGGAACGCGAGATGCTGCACGGGGACGGCGGCTTTTTCAGCGCCCAGGACGCCGATACGGGGGGCGTGGAGGGTCTGACCTTCACCTGGACGCCCGACGAGGTTCGTGCCGTGCTGGGCGACGGCGAGGATGCCACACTGGCCATGCAGAATCTGGGCATTACCGATGAAGGCAACTTCCTGGACCCTCACCGTCCCGAATTCGGGCGGCGTTCGGTGCCGTTCGTGGCCACCCCGCTGGCCGATCTGGCCGCCCTGCACGCCGATAGCGAGGAACGCACCCGGATGCGGCTGGAGGGGCTGAAGAACCGCCTGCACGCCGCCCGCCAGACCCGCGATCAGCCCGGCACCGACGACAAGGTGCTGACCTCCTGGAATGGGCTGGCACTGGCCGCCTTCGCGGACGCGGCGCGCATCTTGCAGGAGCCGCACTATTTAGAGATCGCCCGCCGCAACGCCGACTTTATCCATACCGAATTGCGCCTGCCCGACGGCACCCTGCGCCACACCTGGGGCGGCGGTCAGGCGAAGGTGGAGGGCCTGCTGGAAGATCATGCGCTGTACGGTCTGGGTCTCGTCTCACTCTTCCAGGCGGGCGGCGACATCGCCCATCTGGAGTGGGCGCGAGAGCTGTGGGAGATTGTTCAGCGCAATTTCTGGAACGAGGATGCGGGTGTGTTCATGTCCTCCGGCGGACGGGCCGAGACGTTGCTGACCCGTCAGGCTCCCGGTTTCGACAGCGCGGTTTTAAGCGACAACGCGGCGGCGGCGCTGCTGGCGCTGTGGATGGACCGTTATTTTGCCCTGCCCGGCGCTGAGGAACTGGCCCGCCGCACCGTCCAGAGTTTCCGCACCGACATGCTGGCCGCCAGTGGGGGCTTCGGCGGGTTGTGGCAGGCGGCAGCGTTCCTGGCCGCCCCGCATTCCGAAGTCGTCATCATCGGCACGCCGGAAGAAAGGCGGGAGCTGGAGGCGGTGGCCGCCGGAATTCCCTTGCCCTTCACGGCGCTGGCGTTTGCGGAGGCGGGCGGGGAATTGCCCGTTTTACAGGACCGTCCGGGCGGCGGGCTGGGGTACGTCTGCCGCAACCGGAGTTGCGAATTGCCCACACGAGATGCCGCGCAGTTCCGGCGGCAACTGGAGGAACTGGCAAAAGGGGCCTCTTCACAGGACTCGATTGAGAGCGTCTGACACAAAAGGCGCGCCGTCCTGAGTGAAGCTGGAGTGTCTGGGAATGCTCTCTGAAACGCCTTGGCCTCCCTCAGTCCGGCGGCTCTCCCGGCAAATGCTCTAGCGGGTCAGTTCGCGCACCCCGTCCGGCGAGGCCACGAACGCCCGCTCGGCCATGCCCAGGAACAGGCCAGTCTCCACCACGCCCAGCGTGCCCTTGAGTTGCCGTTCCAGCGCGGCGACATCACCGCCCACCGCCAGTTGCGCGTCGTAGATGTAATTGCCGTTGTCGGTCACGTAGGGCTGCGCGCCGGGCTGCCTCAGCCTTCCACCGGGGACGATCTGCCGCAGCCGCTCGACGGTACTCAGGAAGCCGAAGCGGGCAATTTCGATGGGCAGTGGAGATTTCTCGCCAATCTGAGTCACGATCTTGCTGTGGTCCGCGATGATGATCAGCCGCCGCGCCTGAATCTCGGTCAGCTTCTCGCGCAATAGTGCGCCGCCCAGCCCCTTAATCAGGTCCAGATTGGGGGCGATCTCGTCCGCGCCGTCGATGGCAATGTCCAGCGGGCGGGGATCGAGGGCTTCCACGGTGATGCCCACCTCGCGCGCCAGAACGTCGCTCGCCTCGCTGGTAGCCACCCCTACGATGCGGGTCAATTCCCCGTTCTGCACTCTGCGCCCGATTTCCTCGATGGCGTACTTGGCGGTGCTGCCGGTGCCCAGGCCCACGCGCATCCCGCTCTCGATCAGGGCGACGGCACGCAATGCCGCCTCCTTCTTCAGCGGCTCCAGGTCAACCGTGCGGGGGTCAGGCATTCTTGCTCTGGTCCTTTTCAATCGCCGCCGCCACCGCGTCCGCGTGGCCGTCCACCGATACGGCCAGCCAGCTTTTCACCAGTTTGCCGTCCGGGCCGATCAGGAAGGTCTGGCGCTTGATGCCCTCGGTAACCTTGCCGTACATGTTCTTGGGGCCGTAGGAGCCGATGCTTTTCAGGTACGCGGCGTCCGGGTCACTGAGCAGTGGAAAGGGGAGGCTGTGCTTCTCGGCAAACTGGGTGTGACTGCTCGCGTCGTCCGCGCTGACGCCCACGATGGCCGCGCCCAGCGCCTTAAGCGGCGCGCTGTCACGGAAATCGCACGCCTCTTTGGTGCAGCCGGGGGTGTCGTCCTTGGGATAGACGTACAGCACCAGATACTTGCCCGCGTAGTCGTTCAGGCCGTGCGACTGGCCGGAGGCGTCGTCGAGGGTGAAAGCCGGGAAGGGCTGCCCGGACTGGGGAACGTTGGACTGTGGGACGCCGGATTGAGGGACGGAAGCGGAGTCTGTCATGCGCTCAGGGTAACGCGGGGGCGGCTCCGCCTGCGCCCGATGGCTGGACGCTGGGTTCCTCGGCTTGTTTCGGAGGGGATGAGTAATTCTCTTCGCCTCCCCGCAGGCGCCGCGCCAGATTGCCACCGTTTCCTGCACTTCTCAGCGCCGCCGCCCGTATGCTGGGGGTGTGAAGCTCGCTCCCTACATTGACCACACCCTGCTGAAAGCCACCGCGACATCTGCCGATATCTCCAGGCTGTGTCAGGAGGCCCGCGACAACGCCTTCTATGCCGTGTGCGTCAATCCCGTGTACGTGGCCCAGGCCCGCGCCGAACTGGAGGGCAGCGCCGTGAAAATCGCCACCGTCTGCGGTTTTCCACTGGGGGCCGTCACGTCCGGCCAGAAAGCCGTGGAGGCCCGCCTGAGCGTGGAGGAGGGCGCGGACGAGGTGGACATGGTGATCCACATCGGTGCGGCGCTGGCCGGGGACTGGGACACGGTGCAGGCCGATGTGAAGGCGGTGCGGCAGGCCATCCCTGACCACGTTCTGAAGGTCATTATCGAAACCTGTTACCTGAACGACGAGCAGAAGCGCGGCGCGACGGAAGCGGCTGTAGCGGGCGGTGCGGATTTCGTCAAGACCAGCACCGGCTTCGGCACTGGCGGCGCGACGCTGGAGGATGTGAAGCTGATGCGTGACGTGATCGCGGGCCGCGCGAAGATCAAGGCAGCGGGCGGGGTTCGCAGCGCGGAGGACGCCCACGCCATGATCGAGGCCGGGGCAGACCGTCTGGGCACCTCGGGCGGCGTGGCCCTGGTGGCAGGCGAGCAGAGCGGCGAGGGCTATTGATGGCAGCTCAATTCCCTGAAGTTGTCCTCGCATCTGGCAGCCCGAGACGGCGCGAACTGCTGACCCTGCTGGGCGTGGAATTCCGCGTGCAGGTCAGTGGTGAGGACGAGGACAGCTTGGAGACCGATCCGCATAAATTGGCCGCCGAACTGGCCGCCCTGAAGGGCCGCAGCGTGGCGGCCCTCAATCCAAATGCACTGGTGATCGCCGCCGATACGGTGGTGGCCGTGGACGGTGTGCTGCTCGCCAAGCCCGCCGACGCTGCCGAGAACGCAGAATTCCTGCGCCAGCTCTCAGGCCGCATCCATCAGGTCTTCACCGGGGTTTCTGTATTCATGGGCGGCAACGAGCGCACAGAAGTCGCCCGCACCGACGTGACCTTTCGCACCCTGTCTGACGCCGAGATCGACTACTACGCCCAGTCGGGTGAGGGGCTGGACAAGGCGGGCGGCTACGGCGTGCAGGGGCTGGGGCAGGCGCTGGTGTCGCGGATCGAGGGTGAATTCTCCAACGTGGTGGGCTTTCCCATGTCGGTGGTCATCCGGCTGCTGCGCGGACATGGCGTCTCTGTCTGGGGCGCGGTTCAGGAGGCTGCTCCGGCGTGACGGGCGTGCGTCCGTTGTGGCTGGTCTTTGCGGGGCTGCTGCTGCTGAGCATGGTCCTGACCCGCTTTCAGGTGGTGCCGCCCACAGCGCTGCGTTCGGTCACCGCGCCCGTGTCGCAGGTGGGCGTCGTGGTGGCCGACAACCTGCGCCGCGCCGTGACCACGGTGACGCAGCAGCGTGACCTGCGCGCCGAGGTCACCCGGTTGCAACAGCAAAACGACGTGCTGCGTCAGCGCAACGAACTGCTGACCCGCGAGGCCAATCGCCTGAAGCAACTGGACCTGATCACCCGCACGCAGGCCCCCAACGCGGTGGGCATCGCGCAGGTGATCGCGGTGGACCCCAGCCCGCTGCTGTCAAGATTGACCCTCAACCGGGGCACGCGCGACGGCGTGCGGGTGCGGATGCCGGTCACGGTGCCAGGGGGGCTGGTGGGGCAGATCACCGGGGTCAGCGCGCGGCAGGCCACGGTGGTTTCACTGGTGGACCCCGAAAGCACCGTGGGCGTCACGCTTCAGGGGGGTGGCGGCGGGCGCGGGCTGGCCCACGGCGTTCCCCCGGACCGCCTGCGCGCCGAATTCTCGCGGGGCGTGCCGATCAAGGCTGGAGACGTCTTGGTGACCTCCAGTCTGGGCGGCGTCTATCCGGTGGGCGTGCGGGTGGGTAAGGTGGAAAGGGTGCTGCCGCTGGGGCCGAACGACGTGAACCGCTCGGTGATTGTTAAGCCCGCCGTGGACCTGGGCGTGGTGGAAGACGTGACCATTCTGGAGGGGCTGTGATGTCTGAAGACGCTGCGATGTCCGGTCTGAGATGCTGAGTCGGCGCGGACTGGGCAGGCGGGGTAGCGGACGCCTGGGCAGCGGCGGCCTGGGCCGGGGCGGTCTCGGCCCGCGCGCTAGCCTGCCGCAACGCGGGCCAGCACGGGTTTTCCGGGCGGTGTTCTACGCCGCGCTGCTGATCGCCGTGCAGGGTCTGCTGTCACGGCTGGCGGATTCGGCGGGTATTGCTCCCCCGGACCTGTTTCTGCTGACCGCCGTGGCGCTGGCGTGGCGCATGGTTCCGGCGTGGGCGTTGCTGGCCGCCTACGGCGTCGGGCTGGGGCAGGACCTGCTGGGCGGCGGCGTGCTGGGCCTGCACGCGGCGGGGTTGGCCGGGGCCGTGCTGCTGGTGCTGCTGATTCGCCGCTACGTCGCCGATTCCGGCCCGGTGCAGATCGTGCTGAGCGTGATCGTCGCGGTGGCGGGCGAGTGGCTGACCTTCGCGGCGCTGGCCTACTGGCTGCGCTCGGACCTGATCACGGTGAACCTGCTGCTGACCACGGTTCCCAGTCTGCTGCTGGGTACACTGCTGGCATATCCACTGTGGGAATGGGCCGTGAGCTGGGGCATCGGCCCCCGCCCCGGCCCGCAGGAGAAACTGGCGTGAGGGGAGGAATTGTGGGGAATGCGTTTAACTTGAGGAGAGACCGCTCAGCGGCGTCCCCATGAGCCGCGCCGAGAATCCCCTGCACCGTCCTGATCGGCGGCACGAACGGCTGAAGCGTGAGCGCAAGCGGGCTGCGCCGAAGGCCGACAAATCTGGCGGCAGCAAGTCTGGGGCCATCGGCAACGGGGCTGGACGGGTGGGCTGGGTGGCCCTGGCCTTCAGCGTGGGACTGCTGGGGCTGGGCGCGCGGCTGTACAACTTGCAGATCACGCAGCACAGCCAGTACGCGGTGCAGTCGGCCAGCAACTTCCAGCGCGACGAGGTCATCCGTGCCCTGCGCGGCGAGATCCGCACCCGCGACGGCCTGCTGCTGGCCACCAACCGGCTGGCTGTCGATCTGGTCTACACCGGGCGCAGGGCGGCGGACCGGGGCGAGGCCATTGCCGCCTGGGACAAGATCGTGTATCTGGCCGGAATCAAACCCGACGCCTTGGAGGACGGCAAGCCCCGCGAACCGGATTTCAGGAAGGAAACCGAGACCGTGCTGGCCCGCAACGTGTCGCAGGACCGGCTGGCCGCCCTGTACGAGTACACCGTCCTGATCCCCAGCCTGGAACTGCGCGAGCGCGTCGAGCGCATCTACCCCGAGGGCAAGATGGCCGCGCACCTGCTGGGTTATGTGCAGGAGGCCAATGACCGTCAGGTGAAAGAGGATGGCTACACCGTGGGCGATCTGGTGGGCCGTTCTGGCCTGGAATACAGCCTGCAAAAGACGCTGGAGGGCAAGAACGGCGTGCTGCGGCGCGAGGTCACGGCCACTGGGCGGCCCCTGACCGAACGCGTGATCGATCCGGGTCAGCGCGGGCAGGATGTCGTGCTGACCATCGACTCCCGCCTGCAACGCGCCGCTGAGGACGCCCTGCGCGCGGGGCTGGCCGACGTGAACGAGGGCCGCAGGAAATACGGCATGCCCCCCGAACCCTTCACGCGCGGGGCGGTGATCGCCATCGATCCGCGCACCAATCAGGTGCTGGCGATGGCCTCCAGCCCGGCCTACGATCCCAACTGGTTCTCACGGGTGCCCAGCCCGGACCCGGCGGCCAAGAACTGGGCGATTGACCCGAACCGCAAGGACGCCGCGCTGGACGCCGTGACCAGCAACCGCGTGGTGCAGGCGTACAATCCCGGTAGCGTCTTCAAGATCGCCACCACCCTGATGTACGTGGAGCGCTGGGGCAACTTCTCGCTGTCCTGCGCGCCCGCGTACTATTTTGGGCGGGCGCGCTTCAACAACTGGTCCCCCACCAATCTGGGGGTGGTGGATGGGCGCAAGGCCATCGCCTTCTCGTGCAACCCGTGGTACTACGACTCGGCAGTGCGCGCCACGCCAGAGAAGTACTCGCGCCAGCTCAAATCCCGCCTGACCGAACTGGGGTACAACCGCCCCACCGGGCTGGAAATCGTGGGAGAGAAGACCGGCACCTTGACCGACATCGACGATTACAACACCCCCCAGTCGCCGTGGTATCCGGGGTCCGGCCTGAACATGAGCATCGGCCAGGGCGACGTGCTGGTCACGCCCGCGCAACTGATCAAGGTGCTGTCTACCGTGATCAACGAGGGTCAGGAGCGCCCGCTGACCGTGATCCAGGCGGAAGGCGGCAAGGCCCCCGTGCGCCCCGCGCCCACCAGCGTGATTCGGAACGGCAACAGGGACGTCTTCAAGTTCGTCAAGGAGGGCATGGACTGGACGGTGGGCATCCGGGGCGGCACGGCCAGCACCAAGCTGGGCACCAGCCTGTTTCCAGTGGCCACGGCGGGCAAGACCGGCACCGCCGAGAACGGCATCAGCGCCCGCCCCGACAAGGGCTACGCCTATACCCACGCGTGGTACGAGGGCTACGGCCCGGTGGGGGACCCCACCTTTGCCGTGGTGTCCTTTTTCCAGAACGGCGGCGAGGGCTACGGCCCCGGCATCAACGCGGTCAAGCGCATGTTCGCCGCGCGCTGGTGCGTGAATCTGGACGAGCGCCTGAGCGCCCTGCCGCTGGCCGATCAGCAACCCTGTCTGGGCGAACTGGACCACATGCGCGAGGTCTACAAGATTCGCGCCGAGCGGGAAGCGGCGAGTGGGGCAGGGCAGCCGTAACCGGTCCTCCCATCCGCTGCCCGCACCAGGGCGTTAACCTGAGCGTCCACACAACCCGCCGCCATTCCCCGGGAGGTCCGCCATGTACTTCAAGCGCTTCTACGACACCGATCTGGCGCAGGCGTCCTACCTGCTGGGCTGCCAGAAAACCGGCGAATGTCTGGTCATCGATCCGGTGCGCGACATCCAGAGGTATCTGGACGAGGCCGGGGCGCAGCGCCTGAGCATCACCCACGTCACTGAGACACACATCCACGCCGATTACCTGAGCGGGAGCTGCGAACTGGCCGCTGCGACGGGCGCGCAGTTGCTGCTCTCGGCGGAAGGCGGGGCCGACTGGCAGTACGGATTTGACCACCATCCCCTGCACCACGGCGACAGCTTCGAGATCGGCAACATTAAAATCGAGGTCCGGCACACGCCCGGCCACACCCCGGAAAGCCTCTCGTTCGTGGTCACAGATTTGCCGCGCGGCGACCTGCCCGTGTTGCTGCTCAGCGGCGATTTCGTGTTTGTGGGCGACGTGGGCCGCCCCGATCTGCTGGATTCGGTGGCGGGCGGCACCGACACCCGTTTTGAAGGGGCGCGGCAGATGTTCGCCTCGCTGCGGGATAGGTTTCTGAGTCTGCCGGACCACGTTCAGGTCTGGCCCGCGCACGGCTCCGGCAGCGCGTGCGGCAAGGCGCTGGGCGCGGTTCCGGGAACCACGGTGGGTTACGAGCGGGCGCTGGCGTGGTGGTCCCCATTCGTGCAGAGCGGCGACGAGAAAGCGTTCACCGACGAACTGCTGAGCGGCCAGCCCGACGCACCCGCGTACTACGCCCGCATGAAGCGGCAGAACAGGGAAGGTCCGGCACTGCTGGGGACGGTGGAGCCTCTGCCAGAGCTGAGCGCCGCCGAGGCTATCTCTCGCCTGAAAGGTGGCGCACGCCTGATCGATACCCGCCCCCGCGCCGAGTACCAGCGGGCCGCGCCCGTGAACAGCCTGCATCTGCCGGACAGCAACACCCTGGAAACCTGGGCGGGCTGGCTGCTGGACCCGGAGCGTGACTACGTGCTGCTGGCTCCCGCTAGACACGCCGAGGCGCTGCGCCGCCGCCTGTGGATGGTGGGCGTGGACCGGGTGACCGGATTTCTTGTGTCTGCCGATGGTCTGCCTGCTGAACCGGCCCAACCGTTCCCCGCTGCCGAGCTGCCCCAGCACGCCGACGCCCTGATTCTGGATGTCCGCAGCAGGAATGAACACGCGCAGGGGGCCATTCCCGGCAGCCGCCAGCTCCACGCGGGCCGCCTGCCCGTCGCCCTGGATGCGCTGCCCCGTGACCGCGAGATCGTCGTCCACTGCCAGAGTGGAGCGCGCAGCGCCGCCGCTGCCAGCCTGCTGCGCGCCGAGGGCTTCAGGGTGTCCGAACTGGCCGGGGGCTACGAGGCGTGGGCGGCAGGACAGCCCCGCGTTTAGCCGTTTTCTTCCTTACCCGACAGCGTTTCCGGCTTACTCATAAACAGGTTGTTAATCGACTCGCACAGCGTCGGGTGGGCCAGCGTGGCGTTGCGGAGGTCCGCGCTGCTCAGGCCGCCCATCATCGCCAGTTGCAGGGCGCTCATGACCTCGCCGCCCTCCTGGCCCAGCACGGTGGCCCCCAGCAGCAGATCGGTGGCGTCGTCCACCACGGCGCGCATCAGCCCCGCCGTCTCGCCAGTCTCGATGGCGCGGGCCACGCTGGACATGGGCAGAGTGTAGATGCGGGTGGGGCGGCCCAGTTTTCGCGCGCCCTGACGGTCCAGCCCCACGCGCCCCAGTTGCGGATCGGTGAACAGCGTGTACGGCACGGGCCGCTTGTGGAAGTCGCGCCCCTTGCCGTGCAGCAGGGCGTCGCGCACGATGCGGAAATCGTCATAGGAGATGTGGGTGAAGGCGGGGCCACCCTTGATGTCGCCCAGCGCGTACACGTTCTCGGCGGCCCGCAGGTGCTGGTCCACCACAATCTCGCCGTGCTTGCCCAGCTTCGCGCCCGTCGCCTCCACGTTCAACCCATCGGTGTTGGGCGTGCGCCCCACGGCCACCAGCAGATGTGAGCCGCTCAGCGTCTGTGTCTCGCTGCCCTGCCGAATCTCCAGCTTGATCTCGTCGCCCTCCCGCCGGGTCTGGACGGCCTCCGCGCCCAGCAAAAAGGTCACGCCCTCGTCCTCCAGCACCTTTTGCAGCGCGGCGGCCACGTCCTCATCCTCATGCGGCAGCAGGCGCTCGCCGGTTTCCACCACGGTCACGCGGCTGCCCAGGCGGGCGTACAGTTGCGCGAATTCCAGGCTGATGTAGCCGCCGCCCAGGATCAGCAGGTGGGCGGGCAGCTCGCGCAGCAGCAGAATGTCGCGCGAGGTCATCGCGCCCACGTCGCGCACGCCCGGCAACTCCGGCCAGCGCGGACTGGCCCCGGCGTTGATGAACACGTAGTCGGCGCTGAGCTGCTGCGTACCGCCGCCGTTCAGCGTGACCTCCACCTGCCGCACGCCCGTAAAGTGGGCCTGACCGTCCAGCAGTTCCACCCCGGCTTTCAGCACGCCGGCGCGGCTGCCCTCGCGGAAGTCCTTGACGATGCCCTGCACGCGGTCCACGATGGCGTTCAGGTCCACCTGCACCGGCCCGGCACTCACGCCCAGCGCCCCGGAGGTGCGGGCCACATGCGCGGCGCGGGCGCTGGCGATCATGGCCTTGGTGGGGGTGCAGCCCTCGTTGACGCAGGTGCCGCCCACATGCTCGCGCTCGATCAGCGTGACCTGCCAGCCCGCCTTTGCCAGCGCCCCGGCCAGCGGCCCGCCTGCCTGCCCCGCGCCGATAACCAGCGCTGTGGTGGCTGGGGAAGAGGGACTGGAAGACTTGTCGGTATGGGTCATGGAAGCTCCTTGTGGGCTGCGGCGGGATGAGGCCGGGCCAGTGGGCTTACGTCAGCGGGCCTGAAAACGTTCAAAGTGCCTGCACGCAGAGGAAGCGGTGCGTCTGGAATGTTTCGCACGTCACGGGCTGATACGGACTCCGATTAGAAGGTGTTGAAAACACCTGCAATCCGAGCGGAGCGAGAAGGAGAAAAACGGGTTCCGGGCGTGAAGTGTAGAGATCGG
>NZ_JNIV01000063.1 GCF_000701405.1 Deinococcus marmoris DSM 12784 | reverse complement strand
GCTGGCGTATCAAAGGGTGATGGCCGCTTTCGCTCGCAGTGTGGGTGCGAGTGAGCAGCACTGCGTGCTGGTCGTTGAAGACGGTGCAGGCTTTCATGTCCCTCCGCTGGAGGGACATCCCCCCGGCATTCAGACCATCACCATGCCCGCGTACTCACCAGAACTGCAACCTGTAGAGCGCCTGTGGGACCTCACCGACGCCACGGTTGCCAACCGCTGGTTTGAAACGATGGATGACTTCACCGATACCCTGGGCCAGCAGTGTGCCTGGCTCGAAACCCAGCCGAACCTCCTCTCCCAGCAGACCCTCTTTCACTGGTGGCCTCTGTCAAGAAATTAATCGGAGTCCGTATTACATGCTCGGCGGGCGCGACGTGACCACCCTGTCCGAGAACGAACGCGCCGAGGCCCGCAACACCGATATCGGCTTCGTGTTCCAGGCCTTTCACCTGCTGCCGCGCCTGAACCTGCTGGAAAATGTGGAGGTGCCGCTGACCTATGCCGGGATTCCCGCTGCCGAACGCCGCGAACGCGCCCTGGACGTGCTGCGGCGCGTGGGGCTGGAAGACAAGGCCCGCAACCTGCCCAGCCAGATCAGCGGCGGACAGAAACAGCGGGTGGCCGTGGCCCGCGCCCTGGCCGGAAATCCCCGCCTGCTGCTGGCCGACGAACCCACCGGGAATCTGGACACCCGCACCGGGGAAGAAGTCATGGCCCTGTTCGGTGAGTTGCACGCCGAGGGCACCACCGTCGTCCTGGTCACGCACGAGCCGGACATCGGCGCGTATGCGGGCCGCATCATCCGTGTGCGCGACGGCGTGGTGGAATCCGATACGCGGCAGACCCCTCGGCGGGCCAGCCCATGACCACCACCTCCGAGACCCGGCAGGAACGGGCGGCGCAGATGGCCCCGGCTCCTCCGGCGCGGCGCGGCGGCATCGGCCTGGGTGGGGCGTTCACGATTGCGTGGCGGGCGATCATCGGCACGCCCATGCGCAGCATCCTGACCGCGCTGGGCGTGATCATCGGCGTGGCGGCGGTGGTGGCGCTGACCGCCATCGGGCAGGGCAGCACGGCGGGGGTCACGGACCGGTTGGAATCGCTGGGGACCAACCTGCTGACCGTCCAGAGTGCGCGGGGCGGGGGCGGCGGCTCTCTGGTCCGGGGCGGCCCGAGTCAGACCATCACGGTGCAGGACGCGGAAGCGCTCTCTACAGCTTTCGGAGACCGCGTTTCAGGCGTGGCCCCCAGTGTCAACAGCAACGTGCAGGCCAAGCTGGGCAGCGTCAACACCCAGGCCAGCGTGGTGGGCACCTGGCCCGCCTACGCCGCCGTGCGCAACAGTCCCGTGGAGGCCGGAGACTACTTCACGCAGGCCGATGTGGACAGCCGCAAACGCACCGCCGTGATCGGGCATCAGGTCTTGACTGACCTGTGGGGCGAGGGCGCAGTCCCAGACGATGCCCTGAATCAGAACATCCGCCTGGGCAGCGTGACCTTCACGGTGGTGGGCGTGCTGCCCGACAAGGGCAACAGCGGTTTCGGCAACGCCAACTCGCAGGTCCTGATTCCCCTCAGCACCTACCTCCAGCGCTTCTCGCGCACCAACAGCACGGGCGGCAAGCCCACGGTCAGCAACGTCTATCTGTCGGCCACCGATGCCAGGGACCTCACCCAACTTCAGGCCGACGTGACCGATCTCCTGAGCGTGCGCCATGACCAGACCGATCCTGAGAATCTGGATTTTCAGGTTCAGAACCAGGCCGACAGCCTGGAAAGCCTGAACGCCATTACCTCCACCCTGACCATTCTGGTGGGTGCCATCGCCGGAATCAGCCTGCTGGTGGGCGGCATCGGGATCATGAACATCATGCTGGTCTCGGTGACGGAACGCACCCGTGAAATCGGCGTCCGCAAGGCGCTGGGGGCCAAGCCACGCGACATCCTCACGCAGTTTCTGGTGGAGGCCTCCCTGCTGTCCATCGGCGGCGGAATCATCGGGCTGGGGCTGGGGGTGGCCGCTGCTTACGCGGGCAAATTCTTTAATATCGCGCCCGTCTTCAGCGCCACGCCCATCGTCGTCGCCTTCATCTTCAGCGCGCTGGTGGGCATCTTCTTCGGCTACTACCCGGCGGCGCGGGCGGCCCGGCTGGACCCGGTGGACAGCCTGCGCTACGAGTGAGAACCGCGTTTTACCGTCAGGAAGTCAGACCGTCTCACCGCCCCAAACCCCGTCTCACACCTCTTCCTCAAGGAATTACACCATGAAAAACACTATCTTTTTAACCGCTGCCCTGGCCCTCACGGCCCTCGCCTCCGCCCAGCAGAGTGGTCAGACCCTGACCGCCGAACAGCGCGCCCGTATGGCGCAGATGCAGTCCATCAATGACCTGTCGCAGACGGTACGGCTGCTCCCCGAGCTGGAAAAAAACAGGGCCACCGCCGCCACCAAGGCCCAGGCCAAAAGCCTGCTGAACCTCTTCACCGCCCTGCAAAAAGCCACGGCCATTGCGCCCAACGATGCAAAGAAGTACCTGACACAGATTGAGGACAAGATTCTGACCGACAAACAACTGACGGCGCTGGATACGCTGGTCATCAAGGCCGAGAAGGAGCGGGAAGCCCAGCGCGCCCAGCGGCAGGCAGGTGCGGGTGGACAGGGCGCGGGCGTGCGGATTCCGGGCATTCCCGGCGGCATCGGGGGCGGACAGCGTCCCGGCGGGCAGGGCGGCGTGAATTCGGGCGGCCAGGGCGGCCAGTTTGACCCTGGCAAGTTCAACCCGTTCAAGACCGGGCGCGGGGCGGATGCGTTGAAGGCGTACATGGCCGTGTTGCAGAAGAAGTAATGCCGCCATCCAGCCCGCCCACAGCCACCAAAGCTGCGCTGGACCTTCATGGGATCTTCGGCGTCTCACTCCAGACTCTGCCCATGCTTCGGTCACTCACCTCCCTGATCCGGCCCCCTTACCGCCTCCAGAGCGTCTACGAACGGCTGCTGGGAACGGAGATTGAGGTTCAGGTGGTGGCCCGCAACCAGCAGCAGGCCGAGGCCGCCGAGAGAACCGCACTGGACGAGCTGGAGCGGCTGAGCGCGGTGCTGAGCCGCTTTGACCCGCAGAGCGAGCTGTCGCGCTGGCTGACCCGGACAGGCGAGCGGGTTCGCCTCAGCTCTGAGTTGCGGGCGGTGCTGGCCCTCGCCGACGACTGGCGCGAGCGGACGGACGGGGCCTTCCATCCGGGGGCAGACGCCCTGGGCCGGCTGTGGCAGACGGCGGCAGCACAGGGCCGCGGGCCGGACACGGGCGAGCTGACGGCGCTAACCCATCACCTTCAGTCTGGTCCCTGGACCCTGCACGGCGACGGCACCGCCACCCTGCACGCCACGTATCCGCTGGGCCTGAACGCGCTGGCCAAGGGCTGGATCGTGGACCGCATGGCCGCGCTGGCCTGGCAATCTCCTGGCGTCCAGGCCGTGCTGGTCAATGCAGGCGGCGATCTGCGAACGATGGGGGGGCGGGGATTGACGGTCACGGTGGCCGACCCCTTCACGGCCCGCGACGACGCCTCGCCGCTGGCCCGCGTGCAGGTTCAGAATGGGGCGCTCGCCAGCAGCGGCAGCGCCCACCGGGGCGTGCAGGTGGGAGGCCACTGGCACTCGCACCTGATTGATCCCCGAAGCGGCCAGCCCGTCCAGCACGTTCCCGGCGTGACTGTTATTGCCCCCGACTGCGCCGCTGCCGACGCGCTGGCCACGGCCCTGAGCGTACTCGGTGCCCTGGAGGGCCTGGCCCTGGTCCATTCCCTGCCGGACTGCGCCGCCCTGATCGTCACGCGAGACGGGCAGCAGCACCGCAGCAGCCTGTGGCCTCCAGACGGCCCAGCCCAGTAAACAGCCCACTGAATTTCAGACCTCCACTCCAGCTCACCTCTCTACATTTGATTCCAGGAGCCACCAACATGACCGACACCCGACGAACCTTCCTGCGCAAACTGGCCGCCGCAGGCGCGGCCCTCACCCTCTCGCGCGTGTTGCCTGGCAGCGTCGCCAGCGCCGCCACCGGCAAGCCCTGGACTTCGGGCATGGGTCTGGACGTGAACTTCACAGTGGCCACCCAGGCCACAGGCCGCGTCAAACGCCCCTACGTCGCCGTGTGAATCGAGGATGGGGCGGGCAACACGGTCCGTAACCTGAGCGTGTGGATGCAGCAGAGCCGCCTGAATCCGCGCTGGCTGGCCGAGCTGCGCCGCTGGACCCGGCAGAACGCCGATCTGCTCAGCACCGTGAGCAGCGCCACCCGCAACCCCGGCAGCTATGCCGTCAAGTGGGACGGCAAGACCGACAAGGGCGCGCTGGCCGGGCAGGGCGACTATTACGTGTGCATCGAGACCGCCCGCGAACACGGTCCCTACAGCCTGGTGCGCGAGAAAGTAACGGTAGGCGCAAGCGCCTTCAAGAAAACGCTTGCGACAGACAATGATATCGAGGCCGCCAGTGTCGCTTACGGCAAAGCCTGAGGGGCAGGGCAGCGAGGGGACGCGAACCGCGCGTCCAGCCGCCCGTCCCCGCACCCTCAAGGCCCGCAGCCATGTCTGGTTACGCTGGCTGCATACGTACACGTCGATGATCAGCCTGCTGCTGGTGCTGTTTTTTGCCCTGACCGGCATCACCCTCAACCATCCCGACTGGGCGTTTGGCAACTCAGAGGTCCGGCGGGAAGTGACCGGTACGCTGCCCGCAGGCTGGATCAGTGCGGGCAAGGTGGACTGGCTGACCGTGGCCGAGGAATTGCGCGCCCAGCAGGGCCTCAGAGGACGCGCCGGGGAGACACGGATGGACGGCAGCGAGGCCAGCATCTCGTTTCAGGGTCCAGGCTACAGCGCCGACATCTATATCGACACGGCCACCGGCAACTACACCGCCGCGGTGCTGGCGCAGGGCGGCGTGGCCGTGCTGAATGACCTGCACAAGGGCCGGGATACCGGCGGGGCCTGGAAGTGGCTGATTGATGTCAGCGGCGGCATTCTGACGCTGGTGGCGGTCACGGGCATCGGCATCCTGCTATACCTGAAGAAGACCCGCGCGCAGGCGTTGATCGTGATGGGCGTCGCCTCGCTGATCGTGCTGGGGCTGGGCTGGCGGGCGCTGGGCTGAAGACAAGATCAGTGGACTTGTCCCGTGGCGGTGCAGGTCCACATCTGTGGCGATTCTCCACAGTTTCTGGACTGTTTCTTCGGTCCGGGTTGAAAGGCTCAGGGCAGGGCCGGAAGTCGGTTCGGGCGCGCACCCTTCAAGGAGAAAGCTGCATGAGTCAAGTGCTGCACGACATTCACGCTGCTGTTGCGACGACAGCTTGAATCTGCCCAGTACACCAGTCGGGTGTTTCAAGAAGAATTGGCCCGCCTGCGGGCCAAGGGGAGAATGAGTCGGAAGGGGGATTGCTGGGACAACGCTGTCGTGCAGAGCTTTTTCAGCTCCCTGAAAAGAGAGCTGTTCGAGAACCACACGGTGGCCCGGCAGGCCATCTTCGAATACACCCTGGTTTTCCACAACCGATAGCGCCGCCACTCCACACTGGGCTACCTGATACGGATTCCGTCTGTTTCGCGCAGAAATCGGGACAGCGCCGATTCCCGCACTCCACGCCCGGAACCCGTTTTTCTCCTGCTCACTCCGTTCGGATTTCCAGGTGTTTTCAACACCTTTTAATCGGAGTCCGTATGACACCTCACGAATTCGAACGCCAGGCTAAAGTTGCACAACCTCAACGCCGCAATAGCGGGGCAGCCCCAGACTTCGGTAGAGCCATCTCCAGCAGATGGGCCAGGGCCAGCACTGCCGCCGCGTCCCAGCCCTGCGCATGACAGGCGGCGTGCCGTCCTGGCGCGGAGACCGCGTGCGCCTGTCAGCGCACGATCCGGCAAGTGGACTCCAATACGCGGCACGCGCCTAGATGAAGATGCCTCTGGGCAGATACAGGCTGACCAGCCAGTTGGGCGCGTCCACGATCTCGCTGATGCGCAGGTCCGCCGCCACGCTGCACAGCAGATAGGCTTCCTGTAGTGACAGACCATACTCGGCTGTCATGAAATCCACCATCGAGCGGGTGGCGTCCTGTGCGGCAGCGTACAGGTCTGGCCCGATGCCCGTGGTGACCTGATATCCGGCCCCGTCAATGTGCCCCGTGACGGGTCCAGGTGTCGAGAAACGCGGCGTTTTCAGGTGTGCCGCTTTCTTCAGTGTAAAACGCAGCGTGACGTGCATGGCCGATTCGATGGCGGTGCCGCAGACCTCACCGTCACCCTGGGCTGCGTGGGTGTCGCCCACCGAGAACAGTGCCCCAGGCACGGCAACGGGCAGGTGCAGCGTGGACCCTGCCGTCAGATCCCGGATGTCCATGTTGCCCCCCACGGACCTCGGCGGCACGACGGAGTGATGGCCTGCCTCGGCGGGCGCGTTGCCGATGGTGCCGGGAAAGGGCCGCACCGGCACCCGGATACCCGGCAGGAACTCCGCCGAACTGTCGCCGTACTGCCACAGCTTGAGATAAGGCTCGGCGAATTCATCCGCCAGCAAGCCGAAACCTGGAATGATGGCCGTCCAGCCGAAGCCCGAGGGCCGGAATTCCAGAATGTCCACCTGCAATGCGTCGCCCGGTTCCGCCCCGTGTACGTAGACCGGGCCGGTCACTGGATTGATTTTCGAGAAATCCAGCGCGGTCACATCGGAAGAGGTGGACGCAGGGGTGAACTGCCCGCCGCCGGAATCGATGACCTCGAATTCGATGGTCTCACCGCTCTCGACTTCCAGCGCGGGCGGCAGGCTGTTGTCCCAGCCGTAATGGTGGTCGTGGATGGTGCATTTGGGTCTGGACTTCATGGTGATCCTCCCATTATTGAACGCAGTTGCTCCGACCGGGGCAGATTGATCTGTGACAGCTTCGACGACGTGAACTCAACGCGGTCTTCCATCGGGCTAGACAAGGGCGCATTCCAATTCGTTGAAGTCGTAAGCTCAGTGTATCCCAAATTGGTCCTACCACTGGACCTCAAACTTAAGGAAGAGGAGGCGAGATGACGGCGCAACCCATAAAGCAGCAGAAGCTGGCCACCAGCGCCGCTGAGGAACTGCTGGCTCTGATCTTGCGTGAAGGGTTTAAAGCTGGTCAACGGCTGCCACCTGAACGCGTTCTGGCCGAGCAGATGAGTATTTCCCGCACCAGCTTGCGAGACGGCATCGCGCGCCTGGAAGTTCTTGGACACCTGGAAGCGCGTCAGGGCAACGGCGTTTTTGTCCGCGAACCTTCCGCTGCCCACCTGACCCAGCCCTTCCAGGGCATGTTGATCCGCTCGCCGCAGAACGTCGCCCATCTCCTCGAGTTCCGCCAGATGATGGAGCCAGAAGTGGCCGCCCAGGCTGCCGCCCGCGCCACGCCAGCCCAGATCGCCCAACTGCGTCTGTGCCTTGAGTGTCAGGAGACTGCCCGGTCACGTCAGATCAAGCTGAGTGATGAAGACCTGATCTTTCATGGCTTGATCGCGCAGATCGCTGGCAACGAGGTTGTCATGCTTGTTCTGGACACCCTGCGCTCCCTGATGACCCAGTTGCGAGATCAGGTCGTGGGTGACCGCCCCGAATTGACCATTTCAGAACATCGCGCCGTGGTTGAAGCGATTGCCAGCGCCTCACCGCAGGCCGCCCGTCAGGCCATGCTCGCCCACCTGAGATCAGTCCGCCGTCACGCCGCCCCCCTCATGGATCAAGGAGAAGACAATGCGTAAATCCCAGTACCTGATGGCCTTTCTGAGCGCCGCCTGCCTGAGCGCCGCTTCCGCCTCGGCCCAGACCCTGACGGTGGGGCTGGACGCCGATCCGCCCCGCCTGGACCCGGCGCTGTCTACCGCGCTGGTAGACCGGCAGGTGATGAACCAGATTTTTGACAAACTGGTGGACCTGGACGTGAACCTCAAGGTGGTTCCGGCACTGGCCACGTCGTGGAAGGTCACCAACAGTGGCCTGACCTACACCTTTAAACTCAAGGGGGGCGTGAAGTTCACCGATGGCACGGTGCTGGACGCCGCCGCCGTCAAGTATGGCCTGGACCGCAACCGGACGCTGGAAGGCAGCGCCCGCAAGAACGAGATGAGCAGCATCAAGGAAGTCAAGGTCATTGACGCCCAGACCGTCCAGATCAACCTGTCGCAGCCTTATGGTCCGCTGCTGGCGGTGCTGACGGACCGCGCGGGAATGATCGTTTCGCCCACGGCGGCCAGGAAGGCCGGAGCCGATTTCCAGAACTCCCCGGTGGGCAGCGGCCCGTTCACCTTTGTCAGCCGCGTGCGCCAGGACAACATCACCCTGAACGCCAACAAGAGCTACTGGGACGGCGCGCCCAAGATCGACAAGCTCATCTACCGTCCCTTTGCCGACGGTGACGTGCGCTACGCCAACCTGCTGTCCGGCGCGGTGCAGGCCATCACCCCGATTGACCCCAAGGACATCAGCAAGCTGGAGCAGAACACCAAATTCAGCGTGCTGAACTACCCCGGCATCGGCTTCCAGGGCGTGTGGTTCAACGTGACCCGCGCGCCGTTCAACAACAAGAACTTCCGGCAGGCGGTGGCGGCCACCATCGACCGCGAGGCGATTGCCAAGAGCATCTTCTACGGCACCGTCACTCCTGCCGCCGGTCCCTTTCCCCCTGGCACGCCCGCCGCGTCCTCGGCCATCACGGTCCAGAAGCCCAATGTCGCCCTCGCCAAGCAGAAACTGGGCGGGAAGCCCCTGTCCTTCACGCTTCTGACGGCACCTGGCAGCGTGAACACACAACTGGCGCAGGTGTACCAGGCCATGTTCGCGCAGGCCGGCATCACCGCCAAGATCGAGCAGGTGGAGTTCGGCACGCTGCTTGACCGCGCCGACAAGCAGGACTACGACGCCCTGATGCTGGGCTGGAGCGGACGCCCCGATCCCGACGGCAACATCTACGACTTCTTCACGACCAAGGGCACTAACAATCAGGCCGGCTACAGCAACAAGACGGTGGACGGGTTGCTCGCCAAGGCCCGCGCCCAGACCGCCATGTCCGCCCGCGCGGCCACCTACAACGTCGCGCTGGGGACCATCATCAGCGACACGCCGTACACCTGGGTCTATTTCCAGCGCAATCTGGTGGCGAGCGTCAAGGGAATGACGGGCCTCAAACCCATCCCGGACGGCATCATCCGGTTTAAAGACGTCGACCTGAAGTAACGAACGCCTCGCAGGGACGGGCAAGATTGAAGGTTCGTCCCTTTCGCGCATTCCACACCAGGAGGTCCAGTGGCTGTTTTCGCGTTCCGCCGTCTGCTGTCGTCCATTCCCACGCTGCTGATCGTTACGGTGATCGTGTTCGCGATGGTCAAGCTGCTCCCCGGTGACCCGGCCCGGCTGATTCTGGGCCAGGAGGCCACGCCACAGGCGCTGGCCGAGTTGCGCCGCTCGCTGGGGCTGGACCGCTCGCTGCCGCAGCAGTACCTGAGCTGGCTGGCGGGGGCCGTGCGGCTGGATTTCGGCACCAGCCTGACCGACAACAGCAGCGTGAGCAAACTGATTGCCCAGAAACTGCCGGTGACGCTGGAACTCTCGCTGTTCGCCATGCTGATCTCGCTGCTGATCTCGCTGCCCGCTGGAATCATCAGCGCGATGCGGCGCAACACCTGGATCGACCGGGTGCTGACGCTCCTGGCACTGTCGGGCATCAGTCTGCCCAACTTCTTTCTGGGCATTTTGCTGATCTATCTGTTCAGCATTCAGCTCGCCTGGATTCCAGCCAGCGGTTACACCAGCCTGCTGGAGAATCCAGGGCGCAATCTGCTGTTGTTGCTGCTGCCTGCCATCACGCTGGGCGTCGGCTCAGGGGCGGTGCTGACGCGTTATCTGCGCTCCAGCCTCAGCGAGACGCTGACGCAGGACTACGTGCGAACTGCCCACGCCAAGGGCCTTACGGCGCGGCAGGTTACCTCTAAGCATGCGCTCAGGAACGCGCTGATTCCCTTCCTGACCGCTTTTGGCCTGCAACTGGGCGGCCTGCTGGGCGGGGCCGTGATCACCGAGCAGATTTTCAGTATCCCCGGTTTCGGACGGCTGCTGGTGGACGCCGTGTTTACCCGTGACCTGCCTGTGATTCAGGGTGTGGTGCTGGTCTCGGCGGTGGCGGTCTTCCTGGTCAGTTTTCTGGTGGATCTGAGCTACGCGGCGGTCGACCCGCGCATCCGGTACAACTGATGGAGCGGCAACTGAGGGAGCGGCACTGATGTGTGAAAAAAGATGACCACGGCGCTCTCCAAGACGCCTCCGGCCAAGCGCCGTCTGCCTGCACCCCTGCGGCGATTCCTGAGCAACAAGCTGGCCGTGATGGGGCTTATCGTGCTGACGGTCTTCGCTGTCTCTGCGCTTCTGGCCCCGTGGGTGGCCCCCTTTGATCCGGCACAGATCTTTTTCTCCGATTTGCGGGCGGCTCCCGGCGCTGCTCACCTCTTTGGGGCCGACGAGCTGGGGCGCGACATCTTTTCGAGGGTGGTCTACGGGGCGCGGGTGTCCCTGAGCGCCGGGCTGATCTCCGTGACGCTGGCGCTGGTCTTTGGCGGGGGCATCGGCCTGGTCGCCGGGTACGTCGGCGGCTGGCTGGACGACCTGCTGATGCGGGTGGTGGACGCGCTGCTGGCCTTGCCCTTCCTGGTGCTGGCAATTGCGCTGGCGGCCATTCTCGGCCCCAGTTTGCAAAACACCATGATCGCCATTGCCATCGTGACCGCGCCCGCCTTCGCCCGCATCACGCGCGGCGAGGTGCTGTCGCAGCGGGAGCGCGACTACGTTCAGGCGGCGCAGGCGCTGGGGGCAGGCGACGGTCGCCTGATTGGCCGTCACCTGCTGCCCAACATCAGCGGAGCACTGATCGTGCAGACCTCGCTGGCCATCGCCAACGCGATCCTGGCCGAGGCCAGCCTGTCCTTCCTGGGCCTGGGCATCCAGCCGCCCGCGCCCAGTTGGGGTTCCATGCTCAACGCCGCGCGCGGCTACCTGACCGACGCGCCGTGGATGGCGCTGTTTCCCGGCCTCGCCATTTTCCTGGCCGTCCTGGCCTTCAACCTGATCGGCGATGGACTGCGGGAAGCGCTTGACCCACGCGGCCACAGGTCCTGACGCGCCGCTTCACACTCAAAAGGCACCAGCCACTCTCAACATCTGAGGTTTCTATGTCGATTCAGTCGCTTCCCCGCCAGCCGGTCTACGCCCGGCAGGGCATGGTCGCCACCAGTCAACCGCTGGCGGCACAGGCCGGACTCCATCTGTTGCGCGAGGGCGGCAACGCCGTGGACGCCGCGATTGCCACCGCCGCCGCGCTGACCGTGGTAGAACCCACCAGCAACGGCATCGGCGGGGACCTGTTCGCGCTGGTCTGGGACGACGGCACCCTGCACGGCCTGAATGCCTCGGGCCGCTCGCCGCAGGGCCTGAGTCTGGCCGCGCTGTCCGGCGCACAGATGCCCACCCACGGCTGGCTTCCAGTCACGGTGCCCGGCGCACCTCAGGGCTGGGCCGCCCTGCACGAACGCTTTGGCCGCCTGCCCTTCAAGCAGGTGCTGGCTCCCGCCATCCACTACGCGCGGACGGGCTATCCGCTGTCTCCGGTGCTGGCTGAGAACTGGCGGCGGGGCATCCAGGCCCACCTCTCCCGTACAGGACCGGAATTTGACGAGTGGCGGCGGGTGTTTGCCCCCTCCGGCTTTCAGGCCCAGGCCGGCGAGATGTGGCAGTCCCCGGACCATGCCGCCACCCTGGAACGCATTGCCAGCAGCGCTGCTGCGGATTTTTATGATGGAGAACTGGCCCGCAAGATGGACGCCTACGCGCGCGCCACCGGGGGGCTGCTGCGTCTTGACGATCTCGGCGAACACCGCAGTGAGTGGGTGACCCCCATCAGCACGGCCTACCAGGACCACCGACTCTGGGAGATTCCGCCCAACGGTCAGGGACTGGCCGCGCTGGTGGCCCTGGGCATCCTCAACGGTCTGGACCTCCCAGATCAGCACGGTGACCCGGCGGGCCTGCATTTGCAGATCGAGGCCATGAAACTCGGCTTTGTCGACGCGCACCGGTACGTGGCCGATCCACAACACCAGCCTGTCCCGGTTGAGGCCCTGCTGGCGGAGCGCTACCTGGCGTCCCGGCGTGCCCAGATCAGTGCCCAGGCCCTGGACCCACAGGCCGGTGATCCAAACAGTCATGGGACGGTCTACCTGGCCGCTGCGGACCGTGACGGGCAGATGGTCAGCCTGATCCAGAGCAACTACATGGGCTTTGGGAGCGGGATTGTGGTTCCCGGCACCGGCATTGCCCTGCAAAACCGGGGGCACAACTTTTCTCTCGAGGCCGGGCATCCCAATCTGCTGGCTCCACGCAAACGGCCCTACCACACCATTATTCCCGGATTCCTCACCCGTGCAGACGGTGTTCCCCGGGGACCGTTCGGCGTGATGGGCGGATTCATGCAGCCCCAGGGCCACTTGCAGGTCGTCGTCAATACCGTCAAGTACGGCATGAATCCCCAGCAGGTGCTGGACGCCCCCCGCTGGCAGTGGACGGGCAAGACCACGGTGGAAGTTGAACACGAACTGGGCGGCGCGGCGGCGCGCGCCTTGCAGGCACGTGGACACGACATTCGGGTGCAGCTCAATCCAAACGCCTTCGGGCGAGGTCAGGTGATCTGGCGTGACCCTGAGAGCGGCGTGTTGACGGGCGGGAGTGAATCGCGCACCGATGGTCAGGTGGCCGGCTTCTGATCCTGCCGGGCGTGCTGGGCGCAATTCTGGGACTGGGAGGCGGCGTGGTGGTGGTTCCCGCACTGGAATTTGCCCTGCCGCAATTGGGCCATCCCAGCACGACTGGACAGACCGTGGCGATCAGCTAGGTCAGTGTCCTAACAGTGGGCCTGTCCGGCGCGGCTGCGTCTCTGGGCCAGGGATTGGTGCGCGCCCGCACCGACTATCTTCTGGCCCCATTGACCATCGTGGGGGGAGACGGTGGGCAGTCTGCTTTGGTCTGCCCCCCAGAAACTGGACGGCTGATGGCTAGAGACAGTGGCTCGGTCCCAGCCCTAAGCTGGAAAGCGAGGCCCAGTCATGCAAACCCCTCAGTTCACCGAAGACCAGATCATCAAACTCCTGCAGGACGGCAAAAAGGGCGAAAAGCCTAGTGAAGACCTGTGCCGCGACTTCGGGTGTAGCACCGCGTTCTACCAATCCTGGAAGAAGAAATACGGGGATACCAATGCCGGCGAAGCCAAACGACTTCGCCGACTGGAAAGGGAAAACGTTCGCCTGTTGCGCATTGTTGGTCAGCAGCGTCTGGAGCGGGGCGCGATGCAGGACGTCATCGGAGAAAAGCGGTCACGCCCACCGAAAAACGCGCCGTGGCCAGACAGCTGGTCGCGGCGCACATCAAGCCCGAACGGGCTTGTGTTCTGGTGGGTCTGTCCTCATTACCCGACACTTTTTCTGGAGGCTGTCTAGGACGAGATTTCTATCCTCGTTCAAACGAGGAGTACGGCACCCGACTGCCGCAGACCTCCGTGCTAACGGCCTGTTACGACTGTTGTCCTCACGCCGCGCTGCACGTAACGGGGGTTGTGGTCCTGGTTCTCAGGCAACCTACGCTGAACGAAAGCTTGACAGCACCGTCCCAGATGGAGCTTTGGAAACTGTCGGATACTGAGCATGTGGCCCTTCCTTGTGAAAGATTTGAACGGTGCGCAGCTTCATGCACCGTTCGATATCGCCTTCAACGTCACGTTCCCAGGTCCCGGCTCCATGAACCGCGTTTGCTGGAAACCATGATCCTGTTCCCACCACGCGGCGCAGGCTGATCATGCAGGGCAGCGGGCGTCGTTTTTTACTGCAAGCGGTTCAGCCCTGATCCAGCGGACGAATCAGCAACTCATTCACGTTGACCCGCTCCGGCTGGGTCACGGCGTAGAGGACGGCAGCGGCAATGTCCCCGGATTGCAGCATTTCCATGTCCTTGATGCGTCCCTCGTACATGTCCTTGGTCTGGGTGTGGGTGATGTGATCGGTCAATTCGGTGGCGACGACCCCAGGTTCAATGACGGTGACACGGATGCGGTCAGCCTTGGCCTCCTGCCGCAGGCCCTCGCTGAAGCCCCCCACCGCCCATTTGCTGGCGCTGTAGCCCGCGCTCAGTGGACTGGCCCCGCGCCCGGACACCGAGGAAATATTGACGATATGCCCGCTCTTTTGCGGCTTCATGGTTTCCAGCGCGGCCTGCGACAGGTGCATCAGTGCCGTGACATTCAGGTCCATCATGCGCGTGAGATCGCCGGGGTCGCCGCCCGCCAGTGGGCCAAGCAGCATGACACCCGCGTTGTTCACCACGATGTCCAGACGGCCCAGGGCGTCTATGGTTTGCTTGACCACCTCTGCCCCCTGTCCAGGCTGCGCCAGATCAGAAACGATCACGGCCACCTTGCCGCCCATCCCCTCAATCTTGCCCGCGAGTTCGTCCAGGCGGTCCTTGCGCCGGGCCACCAACACCACCGCCGCGCCGTGTTCGGCCAGGGCCAGCGCCGTCGCCTCACCGATCCCGCTGCTTGCTCCGGTCACGAGGGCCACTTTTCCTGCGAGTTTTCCGTTTTGCTGCGTCATATTGATTGCTCCTTCTGAATATCCAGGCCATAAAGTTCGCCGTACTTGCCGCTGAGATAATCCAGGTAGGGTTGCGGATCAAGCCCGCGCCCGGTCACACGCTCCAGAAGTTCGTGGGGCGTATAGGTGCGGCCATGCTTGTAAATGTTGTCGGTGAGCCATTCACGCAGAGGCGTGTATTCGCCGCGCAGAAGGTTATTTTCCAGATCGGGCATTTGCTCCAGCGCCGCTACGTAGAACTGCGAGGCCATCACGTTGCCGATGGTGTAGGTGGGAAACGAGCCGAACATCCCCGCTGACCAGTGAATGTCCTGTAACACGCCCCGCGCGTCGTCTGGCACGTCTAAACCCAGATCACTCCTGATGCGGGCATTCCAGGCCCCCGGCAGGTCTTTCACCGCCAGTTCGCCGCCGATCAAGGCCCGTTCCAGCTCCACCCGCAACATGATGTGGAGGTCATAGGTCAGCTCATCGGCCTCCACCCGGATCAGGCTGGGGTGCACGGTGTTGACTGCACGGTAGAAGGCGACGGTGTCCACGTCCGCGAGCTGTTGGGGGAAAGCCTGCTGAAGTTGCGGGTAGTGCAAGTCCCAGAACGCTTTTGAGCGCCCAATCCGGTTTTCCCACAGCCGCGACTGACTCTCATGCGTGCCGTAACTGGCCCCGGCCACCGCGTACAGGCCCAGCAGATCGCTGGTCAGCACCGTGCGGCTCAGGTCTGGGTGGACGCCTTGCTCGTACAGCGCGTGACCGGTTTCATGCAGCGTGCCGAATAATGCGCCAGATAAGAAATTTTCCTGAAAGCGGGTGGTGATGCGCACGTCCTGACGGGTAAAGCTGATTTCGAAGGGGTGCGCCGATTCGTCCAGCCGCCCGCGCGCCGTGTCGTAGCCGAAGCCCTTTGCCAGGGCCAGCGAGAGGCGCTTTTGATCCGCTGCCGGGTAGGAACGGTTGAGGAAGTCGCTACGGGCCTGAGGTTTTTCCTGAATCGCCCTGAGCAGGGGAACGTGATGGGCGCGCAACTGCTCGAACAGTGGCAGGAGCGTTGCCACCGTTAATCCCGGTTCGTACATGTTGAGTAGCGCGTCGTAAGGGTGATCCTCATAGCCTAAAGCCTCGGCCAACTGCCGGTTCAGTTCCACCATCCGCGTGAGTTGTGGGGCGAACAGACCGAAGTCGCTGGCGGCTCTGGCCCGCGCCCACACGTCTTGCGCCTCGGATTTCAGCAGGGCCAGTTCGCGGGTCAACTCGGCGGGGACACGTTTCAGGGCACGGACCGCGTGCAGGGCTTGTTGCGCGGCGCGGTTCTCCAGATCATCGCCGCTGACGTCCTGGGCCGCCGCCTCGTAAGCCGGGTCAAGCAGTTTTTCCTGGGCCAGGGCGCTGATCGTCGCCATCTGCTGCGCGCGTGCGCCGCTGCCCCCGGCGGGCATCTGGGTGCGGGCGTCCCAGTTCAGAACGTTTAGAACGCAGAGGAGGTCATTGATTTCCGCCGAACGGCGCTGAAATTCATTCATCTGTTTTCTCTCCTAGTTTCCACCAGAACTGTGCCCAGGCCTTCTGGCCCTCGTAGAGCCGGGGCACGCGGAAGAACTCGTTGGGGGCGTGGATATCCTCATCGCCCACCGCGAAGCTGAAGAACACGGTGTCCAGACCCAGCACACTCTGAAAGGTTTCCAGCACGGGAATGCTGCCGCCCATGCCCACGTCCAGCGGGGGCTTGCCATATAGCTCGGCCAGCACTTCACGGGCTACCGCTGCACCGGGGTGATGATTGGGCAGGCGGTAGGCGCGTGCGCCGTGTTCGCTGGGATGCAACTCAAGCGTGACGCCGGGCGGCAGCTCTTTTTCCAGATGCTGCCGCAGCAACTCCGCGATGCGCCCCGGCTCCTGCCCCGGTACCAGGCGGCAGGTGATCTTGGCGTGGGCCTCGGCGGGCAGCACGGTCTTGCTGCCCTCTCCGGTGTAGCCGCCCCACAGGCCGTTGACTTCCAGCGTGGGCCGGTGCCACTGGCGTTCCAGGGTGGAATACCCGGATTCGCCGTACACGGCGGGCGCTCCGGTCTGGGCAAGGTAGGCGGCGTCAGTGAAGGGAAGTTGCCTGATTCCCTCGCGCTGTTCCGGGGTCAATTCGGAAACGCCGTCGTAGAAGCCTGAAACGGTCACGCGGCCCGCCCCGTCGTGAAGTCCGGCGATCAGCGTTGCCAGCGCATGTAATGGGTTTTGGACGCTGCCACCGTGTCGCCCGGAGTGCAGATCCTTGGCGGGGCCGCGCACGGTCAGTTCCAGCGCCGCCAGCCCCCGCGCGCTTACCGTCAGCGACGGCGTCTGCGCGCTCCACATTCCGCCGTCGGCGCTGAGGACGAAATCGGCTTTCAACCGCTCCGCGTTCTGTGCGACAAGCTCGTTCAGATGGGCGCTGCCGACTTCTTCCTCGCCTTCAAACAGGAATTTGAGATTGATGGGGAGGTGGCCCAGCGTGGACAGGTAGGCGTCCAAGACTTGCACCGTGAGCAGCAGCGGCCCCTTGTCGTCGCTGACGCCGCGCCCGTAGATGCGCTCACCCTTCACGGTGGGTGTGAACGGCGGCGTGTGCCATTTCTCCAGCGGATCAGGGGGCTGAACGTCGTAATGACCGTAGACGAGCAGGGTGGGCGCGTCCTCGCCCGCATCTGAATACTCGGCATAGACGGCGGTATGTCCGGCGGTGGGCCACTGTTCCACGGTCTTCAGGCCAGCACGTTTCAGCCGTTCCGAGAGCCACTGTGCCGCGCGCTCCATATCCGGTTGATGGGCAGGCTGGGCGCTGACGCTGGGAATGCTGGCAAACTCAATCAGTTCGGACAATGAGGCTTCAGCGCGTTCGTCCAGCCGCGCCAGCACGTCGGAAAGGCCAGTCATTTGCCACCGTCCACGCTGAGAATCTGGCCGGTGATCCAGCCCGCCCCATCGGAGGCAAAGAACAGCACGGCGTTGGCGATGTCCTGGGGCGTTCCCAGGCGTTTCAGGGCGATGCCGTCAATCAGTTTGCGCTGCCCCTCCTCGCCGTAGCTTTCCCACTGGCGCTCGGTGGTGGGATTGCTGCGAACGAAGCCGGGGGCGACGTTGTTCACCGTGATGCCCCACGCGCCCAGTTCGTGCGCCAGTTGGCGGGTCAGGCCGATCTGGGCGGCCTTGGCGCTGGCATACGCCTGAATCCCGGTCAGGCTGATGCCCAGGCCCGCGCCGCTGGAAATGTTGATGATGCGGCCCGACTTGCGTGCCTTCATATGCGGGGCCACCGCCTGGGCGAAGAAGAACGCCCCGTCCACGTTGACGGCAAAGATGGCCTGCCAGTCGGCGGGGCTGATCTCCTCCAGTGGGCGGCCCACCTGTCCGCGCACGCCGCCCGCATTGTTGACCAGCGCGTCCACGCGGCCTGTTGCGGCCACGATTTCGGCCACGAACGCACCCACGGCGGCGGCGTCGCCCACATCCACCGCGCGGGTCTGAACCGTCAGGCCGTCCTGGTGGGCCAGCCGTGCCGTCTCGCTCAGGCCCTCGGTGTTCATGTCGCAGGCCCAGACCGCCGCCCCTTCCCAGGCGAAGGCATGGGCAATCGCCCGACCAAAGCCGTGGGCCGCGCCCGTGACGATGACCGTCTGGCCCGCGAACCTCTCCCCTGCCTTCACGCCTGCTCCTGAAGCAGCAGGGCACGCAATTCGGCCAGATTGTCACGGCTCAGTTCGCGGGTGCCGTCCTCGATCTCATGGATCAGGTCCACCAGTTTGGCGGTCAACGGCGTGGGAATGCCGTGCTGCGCCCCGAAATGCACCACCCAGCCCAGTTGCGCGTCCACCTCCGTGCGGCGCTTGCGAACGGCCAGATCGCGCCAGATGCCGCTGTGGGTCTTGGCGCTGCGGCGGTTGAAGGCCACCATCTGGTCCAGACTGGACCCCGCCGCCGCGTCGCCCGCGTCGGGCAGAAAGGCCGCCGGGTCAAAGCCGTTGAAGGCTTCAGGCGTCACGTTGTGCGCCAGCGCCACACGCATGACCTCGCGGCCCACTTCGGTGTACAGGGCGCGGTCTTCGCCTCTCTCCAGGGCGTCAGCAATGCTGTCGTTGGTGACGGCAGTAGCAAACAGCAGCGCTCCGTACGCCAGCTTGCTCCACAGGTAACCGAACACATTGGGGCTGAGGACGGCGTCGGGTTCAAAGTGCTGGAGAAGACGGTGGAGCTGCCGCGCCCGCTCGGTGATCTCGCCGCCCTGCTCGCCGATGACCACCACGCCGTGCCCACCGTAATGCACCACGCCGGGTTCTAGGTAATCCGCGCCGAAGTTGACGAAGCTGCCCAGCACCTGCACGGGCGGAATGTGTTCGTTGATGATGAGTGGATTCAGGCCGTTCTGAATGGAGACGACTGCGCCTCCGGGCTTCAGATGCGGCGCGAGAGCCTTTGCCGCTTCCGCCGTGTGCTGGGCCTTGGTACACAGCAAAATGGTGTCCCACTGCCCTTCCAGCGTATTCGGGGTAAAGGCGGGTGCGGCCACTTTAAAGTCTCCAAACGGGCCGGTAATAGCCAGCCCCCGCTCACTGATGGCCGCGACATGATCGGCGTCCACGTCCACCAGGGTGACGTCGGAGCCATCCCGCACCAGATACGCGCCAATCGTTCCACCAATGGCCCCGGCTCCCCAGACCAGAATTTTTTGCGAATCTTCCTCATTCACCCGGCCCACCCGCCTTCCAGCAGGGCGCGGGTCTCGGCCACGGCCACATCCCAGATGGCGTGCATATCCCCGTCGGGGCGCTGGAACCGTCCGCCAAAGTTGCCCTCGGCCAGATACTCGCGCAGGCCCTTGGGGTCCAGCAGGCGCATGTGATTCAGGTCAATCCCGGTTTTTTCCACGTCTGGCATCGTCACGCCTTCCAGCCGGGTCCAGGGAAAGTTCTCCATCCAGGAGGCGTGGCTGGCGTTGGCATCGGTGGCCTGCACCTGTGCCCAGACCCCCGGCGCGTTCCACCAGTTGTGAAACTTGACCTGCGTACCGGGGTGATCGGCCATCCACTCGGCGGCAAACCCCTGCGCCGGGGTATTACCGCCGTGGCCGTTGACGATCAGGATTCGCCTGAAGCCCTGTTCGTGCAGGTCGTCCAGAATGTCGCGCACCACGGCCAGATACGTCTGCACCCGGATATTGATGCTGCCCGGATACGCCCGGAAGTACGGCGTGATGCCGTAGGGCAACACCGGAAAGACCGGTACGCCGGAATCGCCTACCGCGTCATGCGCCAACTTCCAGGGCAGGATGTTGTCCACGCACAGGCTCAGGTACGCGTGCTGCTCGGTGCTGCCCAGCGGCAGGATGCAGCGGTCATCGGTCTTGAGGTACTGTTCCACCTGCATCCAGTTCATCTGTTCAATGGCGGTCATGACAGCTCCTTTTTGATCTTGTGTTGGGGAACCCTCTGTGTTGTTCTCTGGGCGACCACAGCGGGCAGCACCAGTCCCTCCACGTCGCGTGGGTCCACAATGTGGCGGTATTCCAGGGAGGGTTTGTTGGGCATCAGCGCCCTCACGGTTTCGGAGCCGGTGGCGTAGACCGCCACGTCACATGAATCCAGCAGGCCCTGCAAATTGGCCGCGTGAAGATGTGTCGCCCGGATTTCCGAGATGTGCGGCGCGAAGCGTTTGACGCCGCCCAGGAAGGTGGGCAGGAATTCCTCGAATGTCGCCACAATCGTCAGGCGGATCATGGGGTCCAGGGCCGCCAGCGCCGCGCGGGTGCGCTGTGAGGGAATGAAGCCCACCGGGATAATTTCCCGCCCCGGCAAAAGCGCCCGCGTCTCGGCCAGGCGGTGCGCCAGCGCCAGCACCACGTCGGCATTTTGCGCCCCCTCCAGCGAGCGCCCGGAGCGCAAATCGTCCAGTGTAACAGCCTGGACGCGGTCCCCGGGAGGCAGCGCCGCTTGCACATCCGCCGCGTAACTGCGGGTGGCGTCTGCAAACAGGCCCACCAGCAGCACGCTGACACCGATCTGGGGCGGACGCGCCCCACGGGAAATCAGGGCGCTCATGGCCTCCCCGATCTGGCGAAGGCTGTAGCCCTCGTTCTCGGCCTGCGCCAGCGTTTCCGAGAGCAGGCGGGTCAGCCGCGCCGGATCGGGGCCTGGCGGCGGTTGCGGCACGTCGGCCACGAAGGTTCCCCGCCCGCGCGCAGTTACGATCAACCCCATCCCCAGCAACTCCTTGTAGACGCCTGCCACCGTCATGTGGGCCACGCCCACCTCCTGCGACAGCTCGCGCACACTAGGCAGCCGCGCGCCGCGTGGAATATCCCCGCAGGCGATGCCGTATTCCAGTTGCCCGCGCAGTTGCGCCCCCACTGGTACGGCCAGGGTGCGGTCTATGCCCAGCGGCCAGATAAAGGCTTCGCCGGCTCCGGGTGAGGTGTCCAGCACGGGGGATTTCATAGCCTAACCTTAGCGGGGCCAACCCTGACGGGGCCAGCCTGGGCCGGATCGTACAGATGGCAGGCCACCTCCGGCCCGTCTTCCAGCTTCAGGAGCGCGGGCCGCTCAGTGGCACAGCGGTCAAAGGCGTGCGGGCAGCGCGTGCGAAAGGCGCAACCACTGGGAACATTCAGTGGACTGGGCAGCTCTCCTGTGATGGCCGGGGCCGCCGTGCGCTGGCTGGGATCAAGGGTGGGCGCGGCAGCCAGAAGAGCTTGCGTGTACGGATGGCGCGGCGCGGCAAAAATCGTTTGCGTATCCGAAACCTCCACCACCCGGCCCAGGTACATCACGGCCACCTGGTGCGAGATGTGGCGCACCAGCCGCAGGTCATGGGCCACGAACAGCACGGTCAGGTCCAGGCGTTCCTGCAATTCCAGCAGCAGGTTCACGACTTGAGCCTGTACCGACACGTCCAGTGCCGACACCAGCTCATCGGCAATCAGACATTCCGGCTCCAGCGCCAGTGCCCGCGCAATACCGATGCGCTGGCGCTGACCGCCCGAAAACTCGTGGGGCAGGCGTCCGGCAGCTTCAGGAGGAAGACCCACCAGCACCAGAAGTTCGCGCACGCGGGCGGGCTGCTCGGCGGCGGGGCGCATCTTGTGAACGCTCAGCGCCTCGCGCAGCACGGCCTCCACGGTCATGCGCGGGTTAAGGCTGGAATACGGGTCCTGAAAGATCATCTGGACCCGGCGGTTGTATTGGCGCAACTCCGAGCCACTCAGCGCCAGCACGTCCAGATCGCCGTAGCGGACGCTGCCCCGGTCCGCGTCGTACAGCCGGACCAGCGTGCGCGCCAGCGTGGATTTGCCGCAGCCGCTCTCGCCCACGATGCCCAGCGTTTCGCCGCGCCGTACGGTCAATTCCACATCGGTCAGGGCTTGCACGGCGCGTTGTGGCTGCCCTCGCCACCGCGACAGCAAGCTTTGCGCTACTGGAAACGTCTTGGTCAGGCCATGAATTTCCATCAAGGGAGGGTCCAGCAGCGGCGAGGTGGATTTGGGCGGCGTGGATTTGGAGAGTGGAACGGTCATACCTCCACCTCCTCAGGCGTGGATTTCAGGGCGGGCAGCTCGTCGGAATGGATGCAGGCGCTGAAGCGTCCGGGGGCGACTTCCAGCAGCGGCGGCTCCATGCCCTGGCAGGCGTCGGTCACGTACTCACAGCGCGGCGCGAAGGGGCAACCGGGCGGCAGCGAGCGCAGATCGGGCGGCCCGCCGGGAATGGGTTGCAAGGGGCGGCGGTGTTCCCCGGCCCCCGGCAGGCTCCGCATCAGCCCCAGCGTGTAGGCGTGTTTCGGCGCGTGGAACAGATCATTCACTCCCGCCGTCTCCACCAGCCGCCCGCCGTACATCACGGCCACCCGGTCACAGGTCTGCGCCACCACGCCCAGATCGTGCGTGACCAGAATCACGCCCATGTGCAGCTCCTCGCGCAGCCGCAGCAGCAACCGCAAGATCTGATCCTGGATGGTGACGTCTAGGGCGGTGGTCGGCTCGTCGGCCAGCAGCAACTGCGGCTCGGAGGCCAGCGCGATGGCGATCATGGCCCGCTGGCGCATGCCGCCGGAGAACTGGTGCGGGTAATCGGACAGGCGGGCGCGGGGGCTGGGAATGCCGGTCAGGTCCAGCAGTTCGGCGGCCCGGTCCTGTGCCGCCTTGCCCCGCAGACCCTTGTGTTCACGCAGGTTCTCGCCGATCTGCTCGCCCACCGTCAGCACCGGGTTCAGCGCGGACATCGGCTCCTGAAAGATCATGCTGATCTGCCCTCCGCGCACGTCGCGCAGCCTGGCCTCGGACAGGTCCAGCAGGTTCTGTCCGCCGTACTCCACCGTTCCCGTCATCTCAATCGGCGGGCGGTGCAGGCGGATCAACGAGCGCAGGGTCACGCTTTTACCGCTGCCGGACTCGCCCACCAGCCCCAGCACCTCGCCGGGCATCAGGTCAAAGTTGACGCCGCGCACCGCATGGAGAATGCCGCCGGGCGTGGGAATGCGGACATTCAGGTCACGGACACTCAGGAGGGGCGTCATGTGCGCGGCCTCAGGGCGTCGGCCAGTCCGTCGCCGATCAGGCTGAAAGTCACGCCCGCCAGCGTCAGGGCCAGGCCGGGAAAGGTGCTGATCCACCACGCGGTGGCCATGAAATTCTTGCCGTCGGCCACCATCACGCCCCACTCGGCGGTCGGCGGCTGCGCGCCCAGGCCCAGGTACCCCAGTGACGCGCCCAGCAGGATGCCCAGGCTCATGTCGGTCATCAGGTACACGATGGCGGGCGTGACGGCGTTGGGCAGCAGGTGGCGCAGCAGAATGCGGCTGGGGCTGTAGCCCAGCACCCGCCCGGCCTGCGCGTACTCGGCCTTCTTCTGGTTCATGACCTCGCCGCGCGTCAATCTCCAGTAGCTGACCCAGCCCACCGCGCTGACCGCGATGTACATGTTGGTCAGGCCCGGCCCCAGCACCGCCACGATGGCGATGACCAGCACTAGAAAGGGAAAGACCACCACCAGATCGGCGACGCGGCCCACCAGGGCGTCACTCCAGCGGCCCAGGTAGCCGGTCAGCGCGCCCAGAAGCGTGCCGAAGATGAAAGGAAAGAGCGTGGTAAACACGGCGATCTGGAGGTCGACGCGGGTGGCGTAGATCACGCGGCTCAGCACGTCGCGCCCGAAATTGTCGGTGCCGAAGGGATGTTTGGCGCTCGGCCCCTTGAGCAGCGCCTCGTAATCGAAATCGGTGGGGCTGAACGGAGCCAGGGCGCGCGGAAACAGGGCCGCCACAAGCAGCAGCAGCAGCAGCGCCAGCCCGATCAACAGCGTGGGCTTGGGCCAGCGGCGGCGCGGGCGGGCCGCCACTTCCAGCGCAGGCGAATGCATGGTGGTCATGGGCAGCTCCTCATGACAGCTCCGCGCGTGGATCGAGGCGGGCGTGAATCAGGTCGGTGATCAGAAAGACCAGCGACACGATCAGGGCAAAAGTCAGGGTCAGGCCCTGAATGACCGGGTAGTCGCGCCCGAAGATGGCGTCCACCATCAGGCGGCCCACACCGGGAATGGCGAAGACGGTCTCGGTAATCACGGCCCCACCGATCAGCGCGCCGATGTTCAGGCCCAGCAGCGTGACGGTGGCGATCAATGCGTTGCGCAGCACGTGCCGGGTCATGATCACGCGGCTGCGCAGGCCCTTGGCGCGCGCAAAATCCACGTACTCGGCGGTCAGGACTTCAATAATGCTGTTCCGCAGCGTGCGGACCAGGATCGCCGCCAGGTTCAGGCCCAGCGTCAGCGCGGGCAGGAAGAGGTGGTACAGGTGCCCGCCGAAACCCTCGCCGTAGCCGCCGATGGGAAACCAGCCCAGCCGCGCGCCCAGCAGGCTCAGCAGTTGCAGGGCCACGTAGAACACCGGCAGCGACAGGCCCACCTGAAAGACCGCCCGGATCACGGCGTCCACCCAGGTATTGCGGCGAACGGCGGCCAGCACGGCCAGCGGCACAGCCATCAGCACGCCCAGCACGGCGGCGTAGGCGGTCAGGAACAGGGTGGTGGGCAGCCGCTCGCCGATCAACCGCAGCACCGGAATCTTGAGGCTGATGCTGTCGCCCAGGTCACCCTGCAACAGGTTGCGGACAAAGACCCCGAATTGGATGGGCAGGGGCCGGTCCAGACCCAGTTCGCGGTTGGTGCGCTCCACGATCTCGGCGGTGGCCCGGTCGCCCAGGATGGCGCTGGCCGGATCGCCCGGCAACAGACGCACCAGCAAAAAGACCACCAGCATCACGGCCAGGAAGGTGGGAATGATCTGGAGCAAGCGCCGGATCACGTAACTCGCGTGCATCGAACCTCCCAGGAAGAAAAAGCAGGAAAGGAGAATGGACCGCCGCCCCAGATGGCGTCAGGGGCGGCGTGGAACGTCCATCACGTCAGGTCAGGCTGTGGGCTTATTTGTCAAGGTAAGCGCTGGCGAACAGGTTGTTGCCCAGCGGAATCTGGAAAAAGCCCTTGACCTTCTTGGACATTGCCACCGGGTACGGCGTCTCGTACAGGTACACGATGGGCGCGGCCTTCAGGTAGATGCTCTGAATCTGCTGGTACTGGGCGGTGCGTCTGGCGAGATTCAGCTCCTGCTGGCTCTGGGCGAACAGTTTATCGACCTCGGCACTCTTGAAGCCGGTGTGGACCGACTCGATGTTGTCGAACAGCGTGTAATAGCTGGTGATCTGACTGGGATCGTTGATGTCGTTGGTCCAGGCCGCCGTCCGCATCTGGAAGTCGTTGGCACGGTAGCGGGCCGTCTTGGTGGCGGCGTCGAGCTGCTCGATCTTGAGCCTGACGCCCACCGCGCCCCACATCTGCTGCAAGGCAGTGAGCAGGGCCAGATCGTCGGCACTGCCGCTGGTGGCCAGCACCGTGACATCGAAGCCGTTCTTGTATTTGCTGGCGGCCATCAGCGCCTTGGCTTTCGCCAGATCGTAGGGGAAGCCGGGCTGCTTGGCGTCAAACAGCGGCGTGGTGGACGACATGTACGACTTCATGGGCTTGCCGTTGCCGTAGGTCACCACCTGAATCAGGGCGTCCTTGTTGGACGCGTAGTTCAGCGCCTGGCGCACGTTGACGTCGCTCAGCGGGTTCTCGCTGCCGTCGTTGAGCTTGGGCCGGTTATTCATCAGGATGCTGCTGACCTTGGTGGACGGAAATAGTGTCATGTTGAGCCTGGAATCAGCCTTCAGTTCGGCCACGCGGCTCAGCGGGATGAACTCCGCGATCTGGAGTTCCCCGGCCTGCAACTTCAGGATGCGGGTGTTGTCGTCGGGGATGATCTCGAAGCGCACGCTGTCCAGATACGGCAGCGCCTTGCCGTCGTCGCCCTTCTTCCAGTAGTACGGGTTGCGCTTCATCACCATGTATGAGCCGCGCTTCCACTCGCTCAGAACGAAGGGACCGGAGCCGATGGGCTTTTCCGCAAAGGCCTTGGCCTTCTCGGCGTCGTTCTTGCCGGGGGCGGCAGTGAAGAGTTTTTGCGGCATGATCGCGGCGTTGAAGGTGGCCAGCGCGGCGGGCAGCGTGGGATCGGGCCGCTTGAGGTTCAGCGTGACCTTGTTGCCGCTGACCGCGATGGAATTGATGCTGGCCAGCGAGCTGTTCCAGGCCCCGGCCTCTGGGTTGCGGGCGCGGTCCAGGGACCATTTCACGTCGCTGGCGTTTAGCGCGCTGCCATCGGCGAACTTCAGGCCAGCGCGCAGGGTCAACACCATGCTCTTGCCGTCCTTGCCGGTGGTGTAGCTGCTGGCCAGTCCCATCTGCACGCCCTTGCCATCGTTGGTGGGCTGAAGCAGGGTGTCGTACAGGTTGGTCAGGATCCAGATGTCCAGGTTGGCATCGTTCAGCACCGGGTCCAGAAACAGCGAGTCGGCGTAGCGGCCAAAGGTCATCTGGCCTCCACGGGTGGCGGCGAAGGCCTGACCCACGGTAAGTGCGGCGGCAAGCGATAGGGCAATACGAGACAGTCTCTTCACGTTCATAGGAAGACCTCCGAAGCTGGGCAAGAACACCCGTTGATGTGTTCTAAGAGGCTATAACACTCTGGGGGTAGAATGGAAGGGGGCGAGAGGTCCTGTGGTCGATCCCCCGGTCAGCCCTTTACTCTGCTTGGCCTGGGTTTGCCCTCGCGGCCTCCAGCCGCGCCAGCATCTCGAGCGGCAGCGCCTCAATGCGCCGTCCGTCGTAAGTGTCCATCGGTACGGCCCTGCATAAGGCGTTCAGGAGGGCTTCTTCCGTCGCCTCAACAACCGCCTGGAACAGTGGGGACCAATTCGTTCGGCGGCTCCAGCGGTGCCCAGGCCGACAATCTCCGCTCCGCCGTCCGCCGTACCGAGGCATGGCCGAACGATGTGACGGCCAGCCCCAGCAGTCCGGCACTGGGCGTTCCCCGTCTCCCTAATCCCGAGGTTCCAGAATGACTGTCCGGGTTGCCCTGACCACCGCCAGTTCGGATTCGGGTGGTGGGGCGGGGATTCAGGCCGATCTCAAGACCTTTGAGGCCCATGGTGTGTTCGGCACGTCGGCCATCACGCTGATCACGGTGCAGAACATGCTGGGCGTTCACGCGGTCCACGCGATGGATCCCCGACTGGTCACGGCGCAGATTGAGGCGATGCTGGACGACTTCCCGGTGGCGGCCATCAAGACCGGGGTACTGGGTAACGCGGACATCATCCGGGCTGTGGCGGCGGCCTTGCGCTGGCGTGGGTTGCCGCTGGTGGTGGACCCGGTGCTGCTCGCCAAGAGCGGTAACGCGCTGCGGGACCCGGAGGCGGTGGAAGTTCTGCGGGACGAGCTTTTGCTCCTCGCTACCCTGGTCACGTCCAACGTCCCCTAAGAGCGCGTTTATAAAGGGTCAGACCCGGTGGCAAGCTTGAGGTGTGAAACGCAAGCCTTACTCGTCGGACCTGACCCAAGCCCAGTTTAAGCGGCTCGAACCACTCCTCCCCTCTGCCAAGCCAGGAGGGCGGCCACGCACGGTCGATCTCTACGAGGTGCTGTGCGCGATCATGTACGTCTTGCAGGGCGGCATTGCCTGGAGAAACCTGCCGCATGACTTTCCAGCGTGGCAGACGGTGTATTCGTACTTTCGCCGTTTTGAAGCTGACGGTTCATGGGAGGCGATCAATCGCGTCCTGGTGCGGGAAACTCGGCAGGCAGCAGGACGTGACCCAGAG
>NZ_JNIV01000062.1 GCF_000701405.1 Deinococcus marmoris DSM 12784 | reverse complement strand
GACGTTCCCTTGGCGTAGTCGTGGGATTCCAGCAGCAGCACGCTGTAGCCGCGCGTGGCCGCCTCCACCGCCGTGCCCAGGCCGGACGCACCGCCGCCGATCACCAGCATGTCCCAGGTCTGTGGCCGGGTGGCCGCTTTAAGAATATCTGCACGTTTCATAGGGGTTCCTTTTGGAGCCGGGGAAGAGCAAGGAGGTTACGGCCTTCAGCGTCGGTTTCGGTGGTGATGAACATTCAGGTCAGGTTGCAAACCAGCCAGGAATCCACCGGGCCGAAGGCTAGGTCGCCGCGCTCGGCCTGCTGGCGTGCGCCCTCCAAATGGTCCAGAATCCACCTGAGCTTGGTCACCGAAAAATAGGCATCCAGAATCAGTCTGGTCTTCTCGTGAAAGAGGCTTTGCTTGTCTGCCTCCCGTAACTGGTCACACAGGCCAGCGGTACGGCGGTCCTGCCAGATGGCCGCGTGATGAATGGACTGCCCGCTGTGGCGGTCCCAGACCACCACCGTCTCGCGCTGATTGGTGATGCCGATGGCAGCCAGGTCCAAGGCCCAAATCCCGGCGTTGCTCAGGGCTTCTCGCATCACGCCGCCCTGGGTACTCCAGATCTCGTTGGTGCCGTGTTCTACCCAGCGGGGGCGCGGGAAAATCTGTCGGAATTCCTTTTGCGCTCGCGCCCGGACCTGGCTGCTGTGGTCAAAGACAATGGTACGGCTGCTGGTCCTCTGGTCAAGCGAGAAAAGAAGCTGGGTCATGGACGGTAGGGGCCTCTCATAATGGTTGAGTCTGAAAGTAATGAGGCCTGAATTTGAGACTGGAGATGAAAAGAAAGATAATGACCCGAAGCGGTCGAGATTCTGTGTTGTGCAGTCTTGAAATTGCCGAAACAGTTGAGCAAAAGTAGGCAAAAGGAATAGTTTTCCCCTTGGACTGAGATTTTCCCCACACGCCGCTTTCTACAAAGAATGGGCTGAACGTCAAATTCAGATGATTTACCGCGCCGCCGGACAATGCGAACGCCAGCGGCGCTGTGGGTCAGGGTCAGTGTTGACATCAAAAGTTTTTGTGTCGGCAAAGAGTGCTGACCCTCCCCTGCCCCCGAAGTCCGCCACAACATGCAGCAGCTCTGGAGCCAGGGCAGGAGCAGGACTCAATTGCAAGTGCTCAATTACTTGACCTTGCCTGCCTTCCAGTTTTTCAGCAGGGTGTCGTAAGCGACGGTTTCGCCCTTTTCCTTTTCATTGGCGAGCTTGGGGTAGGGTGCGCCGGGCTGATCAAACCAGTACTGCGCCGTCTTCTCAGGATTCATGATCGGGGCGCAGCGCTTCATCCCTGCGCGTTCCAGACGGCTCATGATCTTGTCCTGCTCCTTGGCAAGGCCGTCCATGGCCTGCTGCGGCGTGACTTCCCCGGCGGCGGCGGGGGCAATCGCCTGCCACCACAGTTGCGCCATCTTGGGGTAATCGGGGATGTTGGTGCCGGTGGGCGACCAGGCCACGCGGGCGGGCGAGCGGTAGAACTCGATCAGGCCACCGTACTTGCTGGCGTTGTCGGTGAAGTATTTGCTGTTGATGTCGCTCTCGCGGATAAAGGTCAGGCCCACGACGCTCTTCTTGAGGCTGGTGGTCTTTGCCGTCACGAACTGTGCATACAGCCACGCGGCAGCGGTGTGCTTGGCGTCGGTGCTTTTCAGGAAGGTCCACGCACCCACGTCCTGATACCCCAGCTTGGTGCCCTCACGCCAGTACGAGCCGTGCGGGCTGGGGGCCATGCGCCATTTGGGAGTGCCGTCGGCGTTCACCACGGGAAGGCCCTTTTTCACCATATCGGCGGTAAAAGCGGTGTACCAGAAGATCTGCTGGGCGACGTTGCCCTGGGCGGGCACCGGCCCGGATTCGGAAAAGGTCATGCCGCCCGCTTCTGGCGGCGCGTATTTCTTGAGCCACTCCACGTACTTGGTCAGCGCGTACACCGCTGCCGGTCCGTTGGTGTCGCCGCCACGCGTGACACTCGAACCCACGGGATGGCAGTCCTGCACGCGCACTCCCCACTCGTCTACCGGCAAGCCGTTGGGCGTGCCCTTATCGCCGTTGCCCGCCATGCTCAGCCACGCGTCGGTAAAGCGCCAGCCCAGGCTGGGGTCTTTCTTGCCGTAGTCCATGTGACCGTAGACCTTCTTGCCGTCGATGGTCTTCACGTCGTTGGTAAAGAAGTTGGCGATGTCCTCATAGGCGCTCCAGTTGACCGGCACACCCAACTCGTAGCCGTACTTGGCCTTGAATTTGGCCTTGAGGTCTGGACGGGCGAACCAGTCGGCACGGAACCAGTACAGGTTGGCGAACTGCTGATCGGGCAACTGGTACAACTTCTTGTCGGGTCCAGTGGTGAAGCTCAGCCCGATAAAGTCCTTGAGGTCCAGGGTGGGCGAAGTTACGGCCTTGCCTGCGCCGGCGATGTAATCACTCAGCGGCAGCACAAAGTCGTTGCGAAAGTGCGTGCCGATCAGATCCGAGTCGTTAACATAAGCGTCATAGATGGTCTTGCCCGATTGAAACTGCGTTTGCAGCTTCTCGATCACGTCGCCTTCCTGAATGATGTCGTGCTTGACCTTGATGCCCGTGATCTCGGTAAACGCCTTTGCCAGCACTTCGGATTCATATTGGTGGGTGGTCAGCGCCTCGGAAGCCACCGTGATGGTCAGGCCCTTGTACGGCTTGGCCGCCTTGATAAACCACTCCATCTCCTTCATCTGCTGCGCCTTGCTCAGCGTGGACGGCTGGAATTCCTTGTCCACCCACTTCTTGGCGGTGGCGGTGCTGGCGGCGGCGGTCTGGCCCTGGGCCTGCACACCCAGCGTGGTGGCCAACGTGAGGGCCAGCGCACCGCTGACGAGCAGGCTGTTTCGGGCAAAGCCCTGTTGTTTGCGGTTCATATGTCCTCCAAAAAGGGGGTTCTCGAACGTCTTCCGGCTGCCCGGTGGTGGGTCAGTATGGGAAACGGGTGGGGGCGGACCTTCTCCGGCCTGTTGGGGTCTGATCGCAGATGGAAGGGAGGAGCTGCGGACCCACGGATGGATGACGGGTGGACAAAGGAGGTGAAACGGGAAGCGGCGGGTCTAGCCCCAGCGCATGGTCACGCCCAGCCAGATCAGCGAGAGGGTCAGGCCGATCAGTGGGGTGACGTCGGTTACGCCCCACCACGTCAGGTTAATGACCAGCAGGCCCAGCATGGCGATGTAAAAACGGTCGCCCCGGTCGGTGGGAATGGGCAGGAAGCCCTTACGCATCACTGGCGCAGAACGCAGGTCCATGATGGTCAGCACGGCGATGGCGGCGAAGATCAGAATGATGAAGACGGCGGTGGGCCAGGTCCAAGACATCCAGGCCATGTTCAGTTCCTCCTTATATACAGGGCGCGAGACAATGTGGTTGCGGAAGCAGGCAGCGTCACACGCGCCCCAGCGCAAAGCCCTTGGCGATGTAGTTGCGCACGAAGTAGATCACCAGCGCACCTGGCACGATTGTTAGGACTCCGGCGGCGGCCAGCAGGCCCCAGTCCATCCCCGACGCGCTGACGGTGCGGGTCATGACGGCGGCGATGGGTTTGGCGTCCACGCTGGTCAGGGTGCGGGCCAGCAGCAATTCAATCCAACTGAACATGAAACAGAAGAAGGCGGTCACGCCGATCCCGCTGCGGACCAGCGGAATAAAGACCCGGAAAAAGAAGCGCCCAAAGCTATAGCCGTCGATATACGCGGTTTCGTCGATCTCACGCGGCACGCCGCTGATAAAGCCTTCCAGAATCCACACCGCCAGCGGCACATTGAACAGCAGGTGGGCCAGCGCCACGCCGATGTGGGTATCGAACAGCCCCACACTCTGATAGAGCTGGAAGAAGGGCAGCAGGAACACGGCGGGCGGGGCCATGCGGTTGGTCAGCAGCCAGAAGAACAGGTGCTTGTCGCCCTGAAAGCTGTAGCGCGAAAAGGCGTAGGCGGCGGGCAGCGCGATCACCAGTGAGATCACGGTGTTCATGGCGACGTAGGTGAGTGAATTCAGGTAGCCGGTGTACCACGCGGGGTTGGTAAAGATTTCCTGGTAATGCTCAAAGGTAATCGCCTGGGGCCATAGGCTGAAGCCCGACACGATCTCGGCGTTGGTCTTGAGGCTCATGGTGATCATCCAGTAGATCGGCAGCAGCAACAGGATGAAGTAGATGGGGAGCAGCACGCTGCCAGGCCGGAAGGGACGCCGGAGACGAGGCGCGGGAACGCCCAGGACCTGGGGAGGCTGGACCTGCGAGGACTGGCTCATGTTGTCTCCTGCCTGGGGGCCTGGGGATTGGCGTTGCGCTGAATGACGGTGTACAGGATAAAACTGACGATCTGGATGATCAGGAAGTACACCAGACTGAAGGCCGCCGCCGGGCCGAGGTCAAACTGCCCCACCGCCAGCTTGGTCAGGTACACCGACAGGAAGGTGGTGGCGTTGCCGGGGCCGCCGCCAGTCAGCACAAAGGGTTCGGTGTAGATCATGAACGAGTCCATGAAGCGCAGCAGCAGCCCGATCATCAGCACGCCGCCCAGTTTGGGAAGCTGGATGTAGCGGAACACCGCCCAGGCTTTTGCACCGTCAATCTTGGCGGCCTGGTAATAGCCTTCTGGGATGGCCCGCAACCCTGCGTAACACAGCAGCGCCACCAGCGGCGTCCAGTGCCACACGTCCATCAGGATCACGGTCAGCCAAGCGTGCAGCGGGTTGGTGGCGTAGTTGTAATCAATCCCCAGACTCGCCAGGAAATGCCCCCCCAGTCCGATGTCAGCGCGGCCAAAAATCTGCCAGATGGTGCCTACCACGTTAAACGGCACCAGCAGCGGCAGCGCGATCAGCACCAGCGACAGCGACGCCTTCCAGCCGCGTGCCGGAAGCGACAGGGCAATTAGGATGCCCAGCGGAATCTCGATGGCGAGAACGATCATCGTGAACAGCAACTGGCGTATAAAAGCGCCGTGCAGGTCCGGGTCGCGCAGCACTTCCTGAAACCACTCCAGGCCCACGAAGACCTTGCGGTTGGGTCCCAGGATGTCCTGCACCGAGTAGTTGATGACGGTCATCAGCGGAATAATCGCGCTAAAGGCCACCGACAGCACCACGGGCAACACCAGGAACCAGGCTTTGTTGTTGCGGGTCTTTAGCACGGCATTCTCCGTAAGTGTCCACTCCAGAAGGAGTCAGGGCGCAGCGAATGGAGGCGGCTCACGGCGCTCACCGGACGATCCGCGAGTTGGCGTACAGCTTGGTCTGCTCCGGCGGAAAGCTCAGGTAGCCGGGGCCGGTCAAAATGGCGGCGTCCTCGGCCAGCTTGGCCTTGACGGTGTGCTGGCCCATCACGGCGGTGGCAATCTTGTAGTTGCCCAGGTCTTCCACCCGCGTGATGTGGGCCTGCACCGCGCCGGGCTGCGGGCTGTTGCTGCACCCGAGGAATTCCGGGCGGATGCCCAATGTCAGGCTGCCGCGTCCGCGTGCACGTTCCAGGTGGTCCGGGTCGATGGGCAGCTCGTAGGTCTGGCCGTCCACCTGCACGCCCTGACCGCCGGGGGCCACCGCGCAGGGCAGCAGGTTCATGCCTGGACTGCCGATGAAATAGCCCACGAACACATGTTCGGGTTCCTCGAACAGCGCCTGTGGCGTTCCGGCTTGCACCACCTCACCGCCTTCCATCAGGACCACCTGATCGGCGAAGGTCAGGGCTTCCACCTGATCGTGCGTGACATAGATCAGGCTCAGCTTCAGCTCGTAGTGAATCTGCTTGAGCTTGGAGCGCAGTTGCCATTTCAGGTGCGGATCGATCACGGTCAGCGGCTCGTCGAACAGAATGGCGGCCACGTCCTTGCGCACCAGCCCACGGCCCAGCGAGATCTTTTGCTTCATGTCGGCGGACAGGCCGCTGGCGCGGTTTCTCAGATCCCCGGTCAGTTCCAGCAACTCCGCCACCTGTGCCACCCGCGTTCGGACTTCGGGTTCCGGCACCCGGCGGTTGCGCAGTGGAAAGGCCAGGTTGTCATGCACGGTCATGGTGTCGTAAATCACCGGGAACTGAAAGACCTGGGCGATGTTGCGGGCCTCGGTGGGCAGGTTGGTTACGTCCTGTCCGTCAAATAGCACGCGCCCGTGCGAGGGCCGCACCAGCCCGGAAATGATGTTCAGCAGCGTGGACTTGCCGCAGCCGGACGGTCCCAGCAGCGCGTAGGCCCCGCCGTCCTGCCAGGTCATGGTCATGGGCCGCAGCGCGTAATCCTCGGGCTTCTGGGGGTCCGGCATGTAAGCGTGGGCCAGATCGTCGAGTTCGATACGGGCCATTACGCGCTCCTCTCGGTGGGCGTCGGGGCAATGGGCGCTTCCAGGCGGCTGGGTGCGGGCGGGCGCGGCGGTGCGGCGGCCAGTCGTCCGCCAGAGGCGAAGGCGAACATGCGGTCTGGATTGACGTGCAACGTGACCTCCTCGCCCGGTTTGATCGAATGGATGCCGGGCAGTTGCACGACCATGTGTGCGCCCGGCGCGGTGCTGGGGCCGTTGCCAGGGCTAATCAGGCGGGTATGCAGGTAGGTTTCAGATCCTGACAGCTCGGCCACATTGACCCGCGCGGCCAGGGTGACGTCGTTCGGTCCTTCGGGGCGCAGTCCAGCGTGGTTGGCCCGCACGCCCAACTGGTGGGGACCGCTCAGGCCCGACATGTGCGGAGGCAGCGGGAAGCCCAGTCCTCCGGTCAAAAGTGCGCGGCCCTCACCGAGCTGGGCTTCAAGCAGATTGATCGGCGGATCGCTGAACACCTGCCCCACCCGCACGGTGACAGGCCGGTGGTAGACCTCCAGCGTGGGGCCGGACTGGAGCAGACGGCCCTCGCTCAGCACCGCCACTTGTCCGCCCAGACTCAGGCCCTCAAACGGTTCGGTGGTGCTGTAAACCACCACGGCGTCGCGCCGGGCAAAGATTTCTTTCATCTCGGCCCGCAACTCCTCGCGCAGCTTGTAATCCAGGTTGACCAGCGGCTCATCGAACAACAGCAGCCCAGCCTCCTTGATTAGGGCGCGGGCGATGGCGACGCGTTGCTGTTGGCCGCCCGACAGCTCGGCGGGCAACCGCTTCAGCATGGGTTCGAGATGCATCAGTTTTGCCACGCCCTGCACCCGCTCATTCAATTCGTTTCCCTTCAACCCGGCAATCCGTAGCGGTGAGGCGATGTTCTCGAAGACGCTGAAACTGGGATAGTTGACGAACTGTTGATACACAAAGGCCACGGCGCGTTTTTGCACGCTCACGTCGGTCACGTCCTGCCCGTCTACCAGCACGCGCCCAGTGGTGGGCTTGTCCAGCCCCGCCATGATCCGCATCAGCGAGGTCTTGCCCGCCAGCGTCGGCCCCAGCAGCACGTTCAGACCGGGGTTGAGGGTCAGCGTCATGGGGTACAGATGGGTGTCGCCGCCCACCACCTTGGTCACGTTGTCCAGGGTCAGGGTCATGAGAAATACGCCGGGGGGGAGGCAGAACCTCTGGCAACTGCATTCAGGGTCATAAACCTCCTTGGAGTCGTCTGAGCGAAGAACATGTGGGCGCTTGCTGTCGCCGAAGCTGGTATTGGCGGCGTTGTCAGGAACGGGCTGAACCAGGAAGAGTCGCCGAGAAAAGAAAAAGGCGAACAGCGGCTGACAGGCGGCGAATGCTATCAACACGCAAGGTCAGTTGAGGAGGAGCTGAGAATTGGGTCTGTGAACGAACGATACGATGGATTGAACAAATGTACAAGGCTTGTCTAGCGGCTCCAGGGATGCCTGACCTGTAGACACTTGGGCTTGCAGCTCTGTCGGACGGCTGCAACGCAGTCCTGGGCCGCAGGGCGACGTATGCTAGCCGTCCATGTCTCGTGATTCCGCCACCGCCGCTGCCACTTCCAATGCTGCCAGTCAGAACGTTCAGGCCGTGCAGGTGGCCCGGCTGTATTACGTCCAGGGCCTGACCACCGACGCGATTGCCAGTGAGCTGGGTCTGTCACGGCCCAAGGTCTCGCGGCTGCTGTCTCACGCGCGGCGCAGCGGCTTGGTGGAAATCCGTATCCATGACCCGGAAGGCCAGGCCCAGACGCTTGAGGCACAGTTGCACGCGCGTTACCCCTTTTTGAGAGCGCAGGTGGTCAGCGTGCCGCAGGCCAGCGCCGAGGAGCTCTGGCTGGAGCGCGTGGCCGCCGCCGCCGCGCTGGGCGAACTGCTCCGTCCCGGCATGACGGTGGGCCTGGCCTGGGGCAATACGATGAGCGCGGTTGGTCAGGCGCTGACCCCCCGCCCAGTGCCTGATCTCACGTTCGTGCAGCTCAACGGCTCGGCCAACGCCGCCGACTTCATGAGCGGCTTTGTGACCGACACGATTCTGCGTTTTGCGCGCAACTTCACGGCAGGCGCGCAGTTGTTCCCGGTACCCACCTTCTTCGACGATTCGTCCACCAAGGCGGCCATGTGGCGCGAACGCAGCGTGCGGCATGTGCTGGAATTACAGGAGCGGGCCGAGCTACTGATCTACTCGGTGGGCAGCCACACCGCGTCCACGCCCAGCTACGTCTACAGCGCCGGATACCTGGACACCCATGATCTGGACAGCCTGAGTGCACAGGAGGCGGTTGGAGATATCGCCACGGTGTTCTACCGCGCCGACGGCACCGACGCGGGCCTGTCTCTAAACGCCCGCGCCAGTGGCCCGCCTCTGGCCATGATCCGGCAGGCCGCCGATTCGCTGTGCGTGGTCAGCGGGCTGGGGAAGGTTGCCGCCCTGCACGCCGCCCTGGCTGGAGGGTTGATGCGTCGCCTGATCGTGGACGAGGTCACGGCGCGCGCGGTACTGGAGCTGGGATGTAGGGCTAAAAATTGAGTCAACAGGTTTACTTGGAGGGCACCAAAAAGTGGGGGCAACAGCCTGCCACAGTGATTCTGCAATATAGTGGGCGTGTCGTATTCGACTCCTCCCGTAACGCCTCCCTGGATCACGTTGCGCTTGGCCCCAGAATTTGGTGCCCTCCAAGGGCTGCGCCCACAAACCTGGCGAAAACTGGGATGAGCTGAGAGCTGATTGCAACCATCAGAACGCGACGTCGCTCAAAGAAGACACCTTCGTGCAGTGGTGGATTACCCAGCAAAGAACCATTGTTGACCCCCACCCATTCTTAGGACTGGACACGGCGGAGCAAAAAGTTGAAGCCGTACTGACCCGATGAAGTGGGGCGGACATCACGACGGCGAAAGCCACCACCAGACTTAAATGTTTGACCAGATTGTGCGGCTCTTGATGGGTCAACAATACGGGGAGTGGATGGTGAACTACTGCTAGGGCGACACTCCTGAGACTGCTTGCGATTGGGGCGAGGGCATCGGTGCATACACCCCAAGCCAAGTACCAAGGCAGAGATCAAGGCAGTCCAAATGAACACCTTCGCTCTGGAGAGTGGAACAAAAAAAATCAGTACCAGAGGAGCTTGACTGATGACGCCCACCATGCCCACACACTCCATGCTGACCGATGTGCTGAAAGGGTTTGCGGGCTACCTCAAGCGGGAAGAGGGCCTGAGTCCAGGGACCATCCGGCAATACGGGGCCGACTGCTCACGACTGGCCAACTGGCTTGCCGAATACCGCCCCCAGATCACGAGCTGGAATGACGTGCAGACCCGTGATCTGCGTGCTTACGTCGATCAGCAGGAGCCGGAGCCAGCTCGAAACCGCCGCCTGCTCGCCAGTTGGCGCAAGCTGTGGGGGTATCTCAGCGACGTGGAGGGCCTGACCATGCATCCCGGTCCCACTGGAATCAAGCGGGTCAAGCTGCCCAGCCGTCAGCCCCAGTACCTGACCCCCGGTGAGGTCTCACGCCTGCTGAATGCGGTGGACGGCGCGAGCCCAGAGCAGACGAAACGGAACAAGGCCGTCGTCGCTTTCCTCTACGGGACCGGCTGCCGAATCGCGGAAGCCCTGAGTCTGAAAGTGGAGAACGTGGAGTTCGAGTTTGAGGGGACGCCTCACAAAATACGGGTCATCGGCAAGGGGAACAAGGAGCGCACCATCTTCCTCTCCCCCACTGCCCAGCGGGTGTTGAAGGCGTGGCTGGGATTCCGTCAGCTTTATATCGCCGACAGCCCCACCGTGTTCTGTCATCTCCGGGGCCAGAAGCAAGGGCAGGCGGTCACGGCCCGCAGCATCGAGCGGGTGGTCAAGGCCGCAGGCGAGCGGGCAGGATTGGCCCCTGAGAAATGCACGCCGCACAAACTTAGACACTCGCACGCCACGGCGCTGGTCAAGGCAGGCCGCAGGTTGGAGGAGGTGCAGGAAATTCTGGGGCATGAGAGCATCGCCACCACCCGCATTTATGCCCACCTGGAGCCAGAACGGTTGGCGGCGGCAGCGGCCAGTTTGCCGGATATTATTTAGTGTTTTCATGAAATAGTGTTTCCGTGAAATATTTATTTCGTTAATTCGTGCTTTCACTAAGCCAGGGGTCACATGCTATTCTCAAACCCAGGGAGGCCACGATGACCGCGTTCGCCCAGCCTGTGACCATTGATCCTACCGAGCGCCAGCGGCGCAAAAAAGCCATTGATGCGGCCCGCGCCAGCGTGCATCTGGAGGGGTTTGTTCTGGACGCTGAGGTGGAGGGCATCTACGCCCAGTTCATTGACGGCCAGATCGATATGCCAGAAGTGATCTTGAAGGTCAAGTGGCACACCGGACTCAGTGGCCGAAGTTCCAAACGGTGAAGGGGCGGCCACTTCTGCCCGCATCGCTGAGCTGAAGCTTGAGCCTGTAAAGGGCAATGACGATGCTGCTCATCTGCATGAGATTCACCGCCGATTCACGGCCACAGATCCAGCAAAGATTTAGCGGCAACTTGATTACTGATACTCAATACTGTCGCTTCTGTTCAGGTTTTCACGAAAACACCTTTTCTTTTTTTAGTGAAAAAGTGGTACAATATTTCAGGAATTTAAAAACTGTTGTCGCCGCTACGTTCGGGATCAGCAGGCCAGAGATCCCTTGTTCGCCCAGCAGAATGCAGTGTTGCCCAGGGCGACTGATCAGGAGGAAAAGCCGATGACCGACGCCATGAATGCCCCCGTGCAAAATCCCCACATCATGTTCCGCAGTGATCCATTGCCCGAAGCCATGCGGGTCAAGTTGATGTTGCTCGATTATGCCCCTCACGTCACTGACCTCCTGATGCAAGGCCTCCCCATCACCTACGGGGACCAGGGCCAGCAGGTTGTGGAGTATCCCAGTGGGCGGCGCATCGCCGTGAAGCGCCGAAAGGTGTACGACACGGACGGCGAGTTTGAACGGTATGAGTTCGACATTCTGGGAGAGTTGACTCCGGCGGCGCGGTAAGCGGTGCCTACGCTGACGGTGATTGCTGGAGAGAATGGGGCCGGGAAAAGTACACTGGTCAAGGCCCGCAAACTGCGGACCATCGACCCCGATCAACTGACCGAGGCGCGGGGGCAGGGCTTCAACAACGCCGCAAACGTAGGAGGGGCCAGGGCCGCACTTCAGGCCCAGGAGGAGGCGCTGGCCCAGGGTCAGAGTTTTGGCGTGGAGACCACGCTCTCGGCAAGGCAGCCTCTCACGCTGATGGACCGGGCCAGAGCGCAGGGGTACGACGTGCATCTGGCTTTTATCATCCCTCACCCTGGCGAGGACACCCGGCTCAGGATCGACAACCGAGTGTTGCAGGGCGGACACAACATCTCGGACCGGGATCTGGAGCGCCGCCTTCCCCGCGTGCTGGAAAACTTGCCTGAAGCCATAAAGCGGGCGGACGTTGCGGCCCTGTACGTCTCCGCTGAAAAGAGCAGCGACTTCGTGATGGTAGGAGCCATGCACGCGGGACAGCTCACCGTGACGCCGCAGTTGCCACACCACATCAGAGCCGCCCTTGAAAGTAAATTCCCGCAGATGCAGACCGCTGAGAGCATCGGGCGTTCACACGCCGTCACGCGGCAATTCAGCCCGCATGTCCAGCGTGACCTGGAATCCTAACCATCTTCATGAAATCACTTTTCCATGAATTCGCGTTTTCTTTTTTTAGTGAAAGCACTAGAATGAGGCATGGAAATTTTCAGTGTCGCCAACATGAAAGGCGGTGTGGGCAAGACCACCACGGCCATTCAGATCGCTCAGGGACTCGGCAGGAAGGGGAAGACGCTGCTGCTTGACGCCGATCAGGAATTGCAGTGCGCGGTGGCCTGGCGCAGCAGCGATAACCCAGCGTGGTCCTTTGACGTGGCCCGTTACGGCGAGGACGCTGCCAAACGGATGAAAGGCTATGAGTACGTGGTGATTGATAGCAAGGGCAACGAGCAGGGACACGATCTGGTCAGCCTGGCCCGTGCCAGCAACCTGCTGATCGTCCCGACCCGCCCTGAAGGGGTCTCGGCCACTGGACTGGCCAACACCCTCAGTCCACTGGTGGACGCTGGGATTCAGAACTTCCGGGTTTTGGTCGTGGTCAATGAAGGAGGCCGGGGCGAGGAGCTGCGCGAACATCTCGCCGAGAGCGGCATTCCCGTCTTCACCAGCATGGTCAGGAAATCGACGGCGGTGGGCGACGCCGCCGAGCAGCGCATCCCCCTGGAGGCGTACACCCAGAACCGGTATGCCCGGACCGTGGCGCTGGAATACCAGTCGGTCATGCGGGAGGCGCTGTCGTATGTCCGTTAAGAAGAGCCGCTTTGAACAGTTGCAGGTGCTGAAGCCCTCGCCTGAACTGACAGCCCCTCCAAAGGTTGGCAGGCCAGAAGTTGAAAACGTGCTGGAAAGTCTGTCCACCCAGATGCACCGGGATCTCAAAATTGCGCTCAAGCAGGCGAGCGCCAGGGAACAGCGCAAGCAGTACCAGCTTCTCGAAGAGGCGGTGACGGACTACCTGCGCCGGAGCCATAGTGATCTCCTGAAATAGTGTTTTCGTGAAAGCACGAAAAGGTGAAAGCTTTGTACGACGATGAAGCCGAACGGGTCTACGAGACTGCTTGCCATCTGGTGCGCCAGGGCATCAGCGTCATTCCGACAGGTGGAGGCGTCAGCCAGGGGGCCAAAGAGCCGCACAAGCAGGCCCTGATCGCCTCCGGCCACACCTCCTTGAATGGCGACGGCGAACTCCGGGCCAGCTGGAAGCCCATGCAAACCCAGCTTCCCACGGCTCAAGATCTCAACATCTGGTACAGGCAGGTCCGCGCACGCGGCCTCGGCATGGTCACAGGCGAGCTGAGTGGCTTTGTCGTCATTGATGTGGACCCGGAGGGCCTCCCCCTGATGCGCGAGCTGGGGTGGAAACCGCACGTCATCTCACCCAGCGGCGGCGCACACCTCTATCTGCATCATCCCGGCTGGTATGTGCAGTCCAACGCTAGCAAGAACAAGAAGACCCTGCCCCCCGGCTTTGACGTGCGGGGCGACGGTGGCTACATCATGTTCCCGCCCAGCCGCAACCGCCAGGGCTTCTACAGCCGTACCGATCAGCGCCCGCGGCTCAGGATTGAGGAGGTGCCGGAGACTGTCACGGTGGCAGGGGAGACCTACCGGTTGCGGCAGGCGTTGGGCCTGACCCCACCCGCACCGCAGGAACCCAGGAGCGCCGAGCGGCCCAGCTCCCAGCTCTTCTACGCCGACGAGGAACGCTGCCCCATGTTCCTGATGCTGGACCGGGCCGCCGACTATGCGGCGGACAGCCGGAACAAGGGGGCATTCATGCTGGGGCTGTGGGCTAACGCCAACGACTACAGCGTGGGCGAAGCCCTGCATGCTGCTGGGGAATACACGGACATGGTGCAAGGCGTGAAGCAGACGCCCTTCACTTTAGACGAGGCCCAGAAAGCCGTTGCCAGCGCCTTTACCTACCCCAAGAAAGACCGCTGGACGAAGCGGGAGGAGACGTACTCCTGACCACCCTTGACGAGAAGTTGGAGCGTTACGCCATGCTGAGAGACACCCCCCTGGGCTTGCAGGCCGAGAAAGACGTCCTGGGTATGGAGATCAAAGGGGCCAGGCTGAGCGGGGCGCGGCCAGAGTGTGAGCTGTGCCGCGCCCGCCTGCAAACCACCCGTACCCCGACATACCCGGTAGACCGTTTCCGCGAGGTCTACGGGGACGCGGCCACCTTTGAAGCGGCCCGAATTGACAACAGGCGGGTTAAGGAGCTGGTCAAGGCCGGGGATCTGGACGGCGCACCACTGGAAAATATCGCTCTGATGACGGACCGCCACGCCCTTTATCTCGCGTCCAAGACCGAGGAACAGACGGTCTAACTCAATCCACACCAGGCATTGGACACTCTGACGTGGTCTGGCCCTGCCGGACCATCCCTTGACCCCCTCAGCCAGGGCGGCGCAGTAGCCGTCCCCAGAACACGCTCACCACCTGAAGGCTTGAACTGGCACTCTCTTCCACAGAGAGATTCCGGTCAGTGTGGCCAGGGTTTAATAGAACGATGACGGCGGCGCATGACGACCTCGAACAGGCCTGGAGGCTGCGGATGAGTTCACCAGCCGTGGCGCGGGTGCTGGCTGAGGCCCACCTGCCCGCGCCTGAAGCCCGCGTGATTCAGGCTTATCTGGCCTGGCGTGCAGGCGCTCACGACGCAGCGCTTGAGGCGCTGACCGTGGCCACAGCGCAGTGGCTCCCACATGCCCCCACCGTCTGGCACGCGCGGGCCGTGGGCGTCCAGGGCGATGTGCTGCTGGGGTTGGGACAGGGACAGCAGGCGCTGGCCTGTTTTGAGCAGCAACTTCTGTGGGGCCGGGCCGTGGGGGACGCCGAGATGCAGGGGCTGGCCCACAACGATATCGGCGTGCTGCTGATCTGGGACGATCCAGATGGCGCGCGGCAACGCTATCAGATGGCCTATGACGTCTTTCAATCGGCGGGGATGGTCCACCGCGCAGGACTGGGCCTGTCGGCTTTCAATCTCAGCGTGGCCTACCACGAGCTGGGTGATGTCCCCAGAAGCGACGCGCTCCTGGCACATGCCGTGGAGCTGTTGCACCAGACCCAGGCCTGGCCGTACTGGGTGGGGGTCATGTCTCAACAGGCTTTGCGGCTGGCCGGGGCAGGGCAGCTTCAGGAGGCCCGCTGCCTTTCGCTGGACGCTGAGGCCTCTCAGCCAGAATTGCCGATAGACAGTCTGCGCACGCTCCAGTTCTTCCGCGCCAAACTGGAGGTCCAGCACGGCAATGCCCATATGGCCCTGGCGCTGCTCAAGACCCTGCAAGCCTGGGTTGATACCCGGCAGGACATGCTGGACGATTACCTGGATGTCCGGGCGCAGGCCCACCACCGCGCCGGGCAGCCGGACGAGGCGTACCTGACCATGCGTGAACTGCTTGAGGCGGTGCGCTGCCGCCATGACCAGGAACGCACCACCCAGCTCAAGGCACTGGAGGTGCTGGCCCGTCTGGAAGACACCCAGCGCGTTGCCGCAGAACTGTGGAAGCGGACTGCTGCACTGGAAGTCCTTCACCGCGAGGCCAGTGAACTTAGCCTGACCGATGACCTGACCGGGCTGGGCAACCGCCGGGCATTCATGCAGTGGAGCGAGCTGCGTCACCAGCAGGGACAGCCGATGGTGATGGCCTTTATTGACCTGGACCACTTCAAGGGCATCAATGACCGTTGTGGACACGCAGCCGGGGACCAGATTTTGCGGGATGTGGCGCGGCGGCTGCGCCAGTTCACCCGGTCAGACGACCTGCTGGCCCGGTTGGGGGGAGATGAATTTGTGGTGGCCCGCATCGACAGCGGCTGTCAGGGACTGGCCGGAGATATGGAGGGACTGCGGGCCGGGTGCGAACGCCAAGGCCAACAGTCCTGCGGGTCAGGGGAGCTGGGGGAGCCGGTGACGCTCAGCATTGGGGTGGTTCAGGCGGCAGGCACGCTGGCCGAGGACATGCGCCGGGCCGACGAAGGCATGTATCAGGCCAAACGGGCGGGCGGCAACCGGGTGCGCGTCCTCGAATAACAGCAGGGGGCCAGTGGGCGCGTCAGTTCAGCATCTTGTGGGCGCGGGTCTGGGCGTCCCACTCAGCTTTGGTGGGAATCAGGTCAGGCAGCCGCTCGGTGGTCACCGGATAAGACTGCACGGGGGCAGGGAAAAACAGCGCGCATGTCTGACGACGACCCAGGGCAGTCGCCGACAAATCCTCAATCAAACCAGAGCTGTCTCTGGAGACGCTCCTCTCTCTATGCTCTGACTCATGTCTTCCTCCATTCGCATGGCGCTTCTGCTCGTCTCGGCCCTGACAGGTGCAGCGCTGGCTGTCCCTCTCAAGAACACCCAGGCCCCGCTCACTGCCGATGTTCCTGCGGGCTGGGAACAGCGGCCCTACCCAGGTGGCCTGCCCGGCATCACGGTGGTGGCCCCCGGCACCCCTCCGTCCGCCGTCCTGCAACTGTTCTACGCCCCGTATCAGAGCAAGGGCAATGACGCTGGAGCTTTAAAGGAGTTCATCGGGGGCGTCGAGGAATCGCTCACGGGGGGTGGACTGGCCACCCTGAAGCGCGTGGGTGACCGTCCACGCACAGCGGGCGGGATCAAGGGCACCGAGCGGGTGTACGACTTGACCCTCAAGGCCAATGGAGCCGTGGTGCGCTTGCAGTACTGGTATGGGGTGAGCAAACGCAACCTGCTGAGTGTCCAGTTCACCACGGGACCCGTTGCCACAGCGGCCCAGCGGGGCGCATTTGACAAGGCGTTGGGTTCGCTCAAGCTCAAGTAGACAAAGAAAAAGCGGCCCAGAAGGCCGCTTTGATTCCTTCAATATAGGGTGGTATGCAGCCGCTGTCAACTCATGCGCCCCGATTCTTTTCTCGGCGCGGTGACTGCGTCTGATACAGGCTTTTTCCCTCTGCCTGGATAGAGCGTGGACATGGGCGTCTGTATGCTTGACTGGCAGACATGATCAATCTTGACGGCAAGGTGGTCCTTGTGACCGGGGCCTCTCGCGGCATTGGCGCAGTCTGTGTCCGCAGTCTGCTGGATGCGGGCGCGTCGGTGGCCGCCCACCTGGGCCGCAGCGGACAGGGCGGTGAGGCGCTGATGGAGGAATTCGGTGCTAACCGGGTTCATCTCCTGAGTGGTGATCTGGCGCGGGAAGGGGAGGCTGTCCGGTTGTTCCAGGCCGCCGCCGCGTGGAAGGGCCGCGTCGACGTGCTGGTGAACAACGCCGGAATCGCGCCGCCCGTGACCGTGGACGATCCCCTGGACGCGTGGTCCGCCGTCTGGCGAGAGACCTTGCAGGTCAACTTGCTGAGCGTGGCCGACACCTGCCGGGAAGCCATTCAGCACTTCCGGGGTCAGGGTGGCGGCATCATCATCAATATCGCCAGTCGGGCGGCCTTCCGGGGAGACCAGCCCAACGCCATGCACTACGCCGCCTCGAAAGGCGGCGTGATCGCCCTGACCCGCTCGATTGCCAGAGGCTTTGCCCATGAAGGCGTCCTGGCCTACGCGGTGGCCCCGGGCTGGGTCCGCACCGAGATGGCCGAGGCGTACCTGAATGAACACGCCGCAGAACTGGCCCAGGAGTTCCCGCTGGGGGACGCGGCCCCACCCGAGGACGTGGCCGCCACTGTGGTCTTCCTGGCCTCCGGGCTGGTGCGGCACATGACCGGGGCGACGCTGGACATCAACGGCGCGTCCTACGTGCGTTAGCGTGAGGCATGGCAGCGGAGCAGCACGAGGAGTTGGGCATCAGCAACATCACCATTGACGGCATTGAGGGAAAACTGGCGCGGGTGGAGCTGCCGGATGGCACCACGCAGGACTGGCGGCTGTCGAGCCTGCCCAGAGGGATTAAAGAAGGTGATGTCATCAGGATCAACGTGCAGGGTGGCGACATGGACCTTGAGATTGACCACGAAGAAACGGACCGTAGACTCGCCCTGGGCCAGCGGCAGCTCGACCGCCTGAACGCTAAAGCGCCCGACGGAGACCTTGACCTGTGAGGCGCGTCCTGATGCTGGCCGCCCTGCTGGGTGGGGGAGCTATTGCCCAGACCGCACTCCCTGGCGTGCTGACCATCCGCTTCCTGGATGTCGGGCAGGGGGACGCCGTGCTGATCACCGCTCCTGAAGGCCAGAGCCTGCTGTACGACGGGGGACGGTCTGAAAAACGCATGACGCAACTGCTGACTCAGTACGGCGTCAAATCCCTGGCTGTCGTGGCCGCCTCGCACGCCGACGCGGACCACATCACCGGACTGATTCCAGCAGTCCAGATGTTCAAGCCTAGGTTCTTCCTGAACAACGGCATTGCGGCGACGACGCAGACCTTCGGCAAGTTGACGGCAGCGGTTCAGGCCGCTGGGACCCAGGGGTTGCTGGCAAAAGATCAGGTCATCAACCTGGGCAGCGTCAAAGTCACTGTCCTACCGCCTCCACCGAACATGCCCAGAGGAGACCAGAACCTGAACAGCGTTGGCCTGCTGATCGAATACGGCGCGTTCAGGGCGCTGATGACGGGCGACGGCGAGACAGCAGAAACGCAGGGCTGGCTGAGGGCTTACCTGGCCAGCAAACTCGGGCCTATCGACGTGTACAAGAGCATCCATCATGGGGCGAAGAATGGGGACAACCCCGCGTGGTTGAAAGCGGTGCGGCCCAGCAACGTCGTGATCAGTGTCGGCCCGAACAACTACGGGCATCCCACCTCGGAGGCGCTGGCTCTTTACAAGGGCATGGGCGCAGCCATCTACCGCACGGATCTCAACGGCGCGGTGACCATCACCGTGCAGCCCGGCGGCAAATACAGCTTGATGGCCGAGAAGGGCACGGGGACGACACCCCAGGCAGCTCCCCCACGAGTGACGCCCCAACCCGTCCCACGGGTCACCCCCCCAGTGATCCCGGCCCTCCCCAGCTCGGTGACCTATCCCAACTGCGCCGCCGTGCGCGCCGCAGGCAAAGCGCCGCTGCTCTCCGGTCAGCCCGGCTACAGCCGCAAGCTGGACCGCGACGGCGATGGACGGGCCTGCGAGTAAATGGCGAGTTGAGAAGAATGCCCACCGCCTCTGGCCTTTAACATGGGCAGGATGACCGCTCCGCTGCGCCTGGACCGGGGAACCCTGGTGATGTCAGCGGTTCCCACCTGCGTCTCTGAATTCTTCACCTGGGATGCCCGCAGCCAGAACCACCGTGCCAGGGGGCAGCATTACCGCGCCATCGTGGAGACGTTGCGGGCACAGGGGGTGACTTTTAAAGACGACGCGGCCAACTTCGCTAAACTCGAACTGTCGGTGGCCCGTGAGTTGCCGCCCTACGCCCACCAGCTCGGCGCGCTCAAAGCCTGGAAGGAAGCAGGCAGAAGGGGGACCGTCGAACTCCCCACCGGGGCGGGCAAAACGCTGGTGGCCCAGCTCGCCTTGCGAGACACCCCCAGAAGTGCGCTGATCTGCGTGCCGACGCTGGACCTGTTGCAGCAGTGGTATTCGGGACTGGTGGCCGCTTTTCCCGATGCCAACATTGGCCTCCTGGGCGGGGGCAGCCATGACGACACGCCCATTCTGGTGTCCACCTACGATTCCGCTGCCATCCATGCCGAGGATCTGGCCGGGAAATACGCGCTGCTGATCTGTGACGAATGCCACCACCTGCCCAGCGACTTCACGCGTGTGATCGCGGAAATGAGTCTGGCCCCCTACCGGCTGGGGCTGAGCGCGACGTTGAAACGCAGCGACGGGCGGGAAAGAGACCTCGATATGCTGCTCGGCCCGGTGGTCTATTCCTGCGCCCCTGAAGACCTGGCCGGAACCACACTGGCCGATTACCGCGAGGTGGTGATCAAGGTGCGCCTGAGCGCTGGAGAGCAGGCCCGCTACGACGGGCTCATCGGGCAGCGCAACCATTTCCTGCGCCTGAACAACATCAAACTCGGTTCGCTGGACGGCTGGAAGCAGTTCATCATGAGCAGCGGTTCGCCTCAGGGCCGGGCGGCCATGCTGGCGCACCGCGAGGCCCGGTCACTGGCCTACGGCACCGAGGGAAAGTTGCGGGTTTTAGAAGAGATCCTGGCCAACCACCCGAATGAGCGAACGATCATCTTCACGGACGACAACGCCACGGTGTACCGCATCAGCCGTGAATTTCTGATCCCCTCCATCACGCACCAGACCCCCACCAAGGAGCGGCATGGGGTACTGGAACGCTTCCGGGACGGCACCTACCGCATCCTGACCACCAGCCGTGTGCTGAATGAGGGGGTGGACGTGCCTGAAGCGTCTGTGGGCGTGATGCTGTCGGGCACCGCCACCGAGCGTGAATACATTCAGCGCCTGGGCCGCATTCTGCGCAAGGCCAAAGGCAAGAAGGCCACCCTCTACGAAGTGGTCACCGAAGGCACCTCCGAGGAGCGCGTCAGCCAGCAGAGAAAGGGCCAGTGGAAGCCGCAGCAGTCTGCCCCCACCTGGGAGGACATCAATGCTTCCGACTGAACTGCTGATGTTCAAGGTGAAATCGGGTTTAGTCGAACCCCGGCGGCTCAAACCCACCACCACCAACCTGAAACTCGCCGAAACGCTGATCTCCCTGTTTGAAACGCATGTCGGCAAACGTCAGTGGGAACTGACCGAGGAAGTGCGGGCGCTGGAGGCGGGCCGCGCCGATTTCCGGGTGCTGCGCGGTCTGTCGCATCTGCTGGCCCAGCGGGGAGAGTTTGAAGCCGGGGGCAATCTTGCCCCCCCCGCCGTGCGCGAGAAGGTCTTTGCGCTGGCCCAGGGTCATCCCCCCAGCCGCCAGCGGACAAAAGACATTCTGGAGCAGGCCGCGCGGGCGCTGTCCACGGAGACCCCTTTGACCTCGGCAGAGGTGGCGGCAGCCCTCTATGCCGATCTGCCCGACCAGCAGACCTTGATCGCCTTTGATCCTTTAGACCCCCTGGACCTGATTCAGCGTTTTGATCTGGCCCAGGCCCAGGGGATGCTCTACCGCGCCTTTCAGCTCGTCATCACCGCCCGGCGCAACGAACCCGCCCGCTACAAGCAGCTTTTACGCTACCTGAAACTGTTTGGCCTGATGGTCACGGTGGAAGGGGACGCGGATCATGGTTTCACGCTGACGATGGACGGTCCTACCAGCCTCTTTTCCGGGACCACCCGCTACGGATTAGCGATGGCGAAGTTCCTGCCTGCGTTATTGCACGTCACGAAGTGGGATCTGAGCGCCGCTTTGAAACCCCGGCGTGATCTGGCCTGGGTGGACCCGAAAGACGAGGAATGGTCTTACCAAGTCACCAGTGAGGACGGCTATGTCAGCCACTACAAAGCCCCAGAGGAACACGACAGCGCGCTGGAGTCTGGTTTTGCCGAGCGTTTCACCAAGCTGGAGACGTCATGGATTCTGGAGAGGGAAGTGGACCTGGTGCCGGTGCCAGGCGGCGTGATCCTCCCCGACTTCCGCCTGGTGGACGGCGAGCGCAGCGTGCTGATGGAGATCGTGGGCTACTGGAGGCCCGAGTACCTGAAAAAGAAGTTCGCCCTGCTGAAAAAGTCAGGGCGAACGGATCTGATCGTGTGCGTCTCCGAGCGGCTGAATCTGGAGAAGGCCGGGGTCAATCCGGCGGAGTTTGGAGACCGGGTGATCTGGTTCAAGGGCGTGCTGGACCCGAAGGCGGTGTTGGCCGTGGCCGAGCGGATCGCCGTGACCACCTGACGTCTACATCGCCCCTTCGAGCCAGTCGAGGGTGAAGAAGGCCGCGCCAATCAGCGGCCCCAGCCCGTGCAGGGCCTCGGCCTTCAAGTCTCCCCAGTCGCCCAGCAGTGGCGTTTGCGCACGAAGGAACGCTGGTACGGATATACCCCGCCTGCCCCGCAGCAGTCTCTGGGCACTGCTGCAAGTCCCTCCCACCTCCTGATCCGCCGACACACTTGAGGGTTAACTCTCCTGCGGAGTGTGGTAGGCGGTCGCCCCCAGCAGCCTCTACGTCACCTGAACCGTGCTGGTGGCGTCTTCACACCCACGCTGTGGCGTCCATTCACTTCCAGACCAGCGCATTGAGGATGTTGCGGGCGTTGCCGAAAACGCCGTAGCTCATGCCGCCCAGGGGATTGATGTGCTGTCCATTCCACGTCATGGCCGCCGATGGTCCGCCGTCCAGGCGAATGGCCCCGTTCAGGTACCCCAGCCCCTCGAACACGCTGCACAGGTCCCGCGAGGTGGATGTGCCGCTGCTGGTGGACGACACCAGGGCCATGCGGTTCAGCCCGATTCCCACAGCGCTCCAGCGTTCCAGGGTGCTGGCGTCCTGATTCGGGTTGCAGGCTCCGCTGCGGATCACAGACGTGGTTGAGCCGATCACGTTGTAGTTGTGCGTGCCGAAATTCAGGCTGCTGCTCGCGCCGACAAAGAACTCCGCAGACGTGCCGCTGGCCTGTCCCGCCGCCTGACGCTCGAAACCCAGGATGGCTTCTGTTGAGGAGTTCGTCTTGCGAACCGTCCCTGCCGTAATCAATGTTCCCAGCGGGGTGCCGTACCCGGTGGAGTAGGCCGTTCCCTTGTCGCCGGACCAGGTGAAGCCGTTGATGGCCACCGCTGCGCCTGTTGCGTGCGAGGTGATGGGACGCAGCACATATTTGCCCGGATAATCCACGCTGGGCGTGACCGGCAACTCCACCGTCCGGCTCCGGTTGGCACGGTTGATCAGTACGATATGCACGTAGGGGGCCACGCTCTCGCAGTCGAAGATCCGCAGGGCGTCGGTGCCGTTGGTGAAGAACTGCTCGTATTCGGCGCGGCGAGAAATCAGCCTGTTCTTGCAGGTAGAGGTGTTCTGTGCGCTCAGTTGCTGGGCACCCAGCGGAATATTCTGAACCGGAAGGGCAATGCGCTGGCCATCGCTGGTTTCCACCACACTGCGGTCTGTGACCAACTGGGCAGACTCCAGATTGGCGGCCTCAAAGGTCAGGGTGTTGCCCTTCATGGTCATCTTGGGCGAGGAGCCGTCTGCCAGTTGCACCCGGTAGTCCGCGGCGGTCAGGTCCTGGGCCAGGCGTTTGTCATCGATGTTGACCGAAACTTTCATGGGGGCGTTCATCTTCATGGACGGCCACACGGCCAGCCGGGGCATCACGCCTCCAGTGTCTTGCAACTCCAGTCCGAACACCTGGGCATCCGTGGAACCGCCCGCCGCCATCGCCAGCCCCATGGCTTCCCCGGCGGGCCACGCCGTGGCCCGGTCCGGGCGGTAGGCCATCACGGTGGTAGAGGAGGCGGGCAAGCTGGCGGCCCCGAGGAAGGACACCTCCATCGGTGAGGACGCGTTTTCAGGGACGGCCTTGAGGCTCAGAAAGATTTCCTTGCGTTCCCCGGCCTCGACGACAATCGGTTGACTTAACCGGATGGTCTTGAAGGCCACGGCCTGTCCCAGCTTGGGGTCTGGCTGCACGATGATCCGGTCAATCTCGCCGGGAACCACCGCCACGTCGCTGAACATGACGCCCCGGCCACTGCCGTCATCTGTTGCTGTGACCGAAGCGGCGCTGCCCGCGGTGGTGCAGGCGGTCCCGCACAGTAACACCTGCCGGACGCCGATGGCGGGCAGGTCTGGCGCGTCGCCTAAGAAGGAGACCCGCACCCGCCCCTGCGCCGCTGTCCCCTTGACCGCGTCATAAGGGGCGGCCACGCTGCCCACCTGCTCGTTGAGCAGGGCCAGGTCATAGGGATCGCCCTGCACCTCGGGCGAGCGGCCACAGGACAGCAGGGCGGTGAGGGAAAGCAGAGGCAGGACAAGGCGAGATGACAGTGACATGGGGGAGACCTCCAGGTGAGAGAGCAGGATCAGGTGCCGACTGTGAACAGAGACACCTTAGAAGAGGTTGGGGCGGCGGGGTTCCCGTTCTGCTTAAGGAACTCTCTGGGATGGCATGGAGCCGCGCAGTGCGGGCACAGGAGGGGTCAAGGTGACTGAACGGTGACCCTGCACCAGCGCACCGAGACCGCTGAATTTCTCTCGGCTGCTTGAGTTGGACCACAGCCCCTCCGACGACGCGCCCAGCCCGCACCAAGGCACGATCTGGCCGATGACCTCGGCTGCCACGAGGAGGCCAGGGCGGGCGTGTGGGAGGCATGGTTTATGGAGTTCAAGCCCGCCGACTGGGACGCAGCGGAATACTGACTGGACGCAGGGTTTTTAGAAACTTGCCCGCAGGGACGGGCGGCATAAAGCTGGGTTGTTACGGTTCAGAATTGTCTGCACGTTCGGATGAAGCGGCGGGCGCAGAGGGTGATTGCCTTTCGTCCCCTACCGGTGGAGTAGTCGGTGCAACCGTATATCTCGATTGGACGAGCAAATTCAAGGTTGTCATCGGCGCGTTGGGCGGTGCCAGAGGACATTTAATGTGATGGGCAGCGGCGATTGCAAACGCTCGGAACCTGGTTCTGATGCCTGCTTGGTCTTGCTAGGGTTTTGTGGAGGGGGAGTTCAGCCTGACTCAGACTGGAGACGCATAGGACTACCCCGAAGCAGCAGTACACTGCCGAATTCAAACAGCAGGCCGTTTTATAGCGTAGGGGACGGCACATACCCGGCTATGACGACTCCCAGAACGCTGTACCAGGCTTAATGAATCGGTGGCCCAGTGGGTTGAGGCGCACCTCCACGGTCCCCAGCAGAGGCCGAACAGAGAGAACTGGCGACTGCCATGCAAGCTCACGCTGCTGTCTCCAACCTAAACCAACCGGTACTCAACTGCTTTCAGAACCGCGCGGGTGCGGTCACGGACGCCCATCTTGGACAGGATGGTGGACACGTACCCCTTGATGGTCCCCTCGGTGGTGGTGGTCAGGCCGGCGATCTCACGGTTGCTGAAGCCGCCCGCCATCAGACGCAACACCTCCTGTTCACGGGTGGTCAGCACGATGGACCTGTCCCCCGCCGCCTCCCTGTCCAGGCACAGTTCATCCACGCCCCGCTGGACGTGATCGGTCAGGGTGGGTTGCAGCCAGCGTCCCCCGCCCGCCACCGTACGAATGGCCTCCAGGAGTACGGGCAGCGCCACATCCTTGAGGAGATACCCCTTTGCGCCCAGTTGCACGGCGGTCAGCAGCAGTTCGTCGTCGTCGAAGGTGGTCAGGATCAGGGTGGGCACCAGGGGAAGGCCCTGGAGCTGTGCAGAGGCAGAGAGTGCGCGCAACACCCCCAGGCCGTCCAGGCGGGGCATCCGGTAATCGAGCAGCAGCACGTCAGGCCGCGCGTCCGGGACGGTGATCAGCGCCTGCTCCCCGTTCTCGGCCTCGGCCACCACCAGCATGTCCCCGGCCAGTGCCAGCATGCTGCGCAGGCCCTGGCGCACCAGGGTCTGGTCTTCCACGATGCAGATTCGGATCATGACACGCCTCCCACTGCGCCGTAAATCGGCCCGCTGCTCAAGACTTGCCCCTCCACCGGAACCGGGCCGGGCAGGGGCAGGCGCGCCAGCAGTTCCAGCGGTTGACCGGGACGCGCGCGCACCTCCAGTGTGCCGCCCACGCTTTCCAGGCGCTCACGCATGCCGTTCAATCCACAGCCAGGCTTGAATTTGAGGCTGCCGTGGCCGTCGTCGCGGGCGTGCAGGGTGAGCTGGCGGCCCCCACCAAGCGGGTTCACACCACATGCAAAATCCATCCACACCTGCCGCGCCCCGGCGTGCCGCACGGCGTTGGTCAGGCCCTCCTGTACGGTCCGCAACAGCACCTGGGACCGCAATGGACACGGCACGCTGAAGCCAGGCGAGAAGTTGAGGTGAACGGGCAGGGACGCCGTGCGGGCCAGCGCCTCGATCTCGGCCTGGACATCACAGGGCGCGGCCTCCCGCATGCCACGCACGGCAGTTCTCACGTCGCCCAGCAGCGTGCGCCCCAGCTCTCCAGCCTGCTCCACATGCGGGCGGGCCGGGCCGGAGGGCAGCAGGTGCAGCGCAACTTGCAAGTTCATGCCCAGCGCGGTCAGGTGGTGGCCCATCAGGTCATGCAGCTCGCGCGAGATCTGAAGGCGCTCGGCCTGACGGCTGGCCTCGGCGAGCAGGGCGCGGGTGGCGCGCAGTTCGTTGACCACCACGGCCAACTGCCGCCGTGCGCGGACCTCCCGCACGGCAGTTTGTGCGGTGGTGACGGCGAACAGTTGAAAACACAGGTAGCCGGTGCCATAAGACCAGGCGTCCGGGGCATTCCAGTAACTCAGGTAGACGCCCATCAGCCCCAAGGTCTGGGCCGCCACCCACACCAGCGCCCAGCGCACCGGCAGGGTTAACGCCACCTGGGCCGCAATCACCAGCAGCAGCCCGGCCAGGACGCTGTTGCCGTCCAGCAGCGCGTTGCCCAGCAGGGCCAGCACCGACTCCAGCGCCGCCAGGTACAGCGCCAGCCGCTGCCACCGGGGCTGGTTCGGCAGGGAAGTCGCGGTCAGAAACACGGTGATGAAGCCCAGCATGACCAGCGTCCAGGGCAGCACCTCCCCCTGGGTCAGTCCTTCGCGGCTGGGGGGAGCCAGCAGCGAATGCACCAGCAGGGCCAGCCACAGCAGCAGACCCGTCCAGCGCACACCCCGGCGAATTTCCGAGAAGGGATCATCGGTGGGGTCATGAGGTGCGGCGGCCTGGCCCGCATGAGATGGACGCCAGCGCGGCCAGAAACGCGGTTTTAAGACCGTCAAGGCGTCAGGTGGGGAAACCGGCGGGGGAAGCAGAACAGTCATGGTGGCGGCCTCGGCAGAGAGGAGGACCAAAAAAGGTGGCCTGGCCGGAAGCCATGGGCAGAGCGGGCGCAAGGATGGAGGTGGACCGCCCCCACTTTAAGCGGTCTGGACCTCTGGACCCACCGCCTTTACACCCGGTTCAAACCGTCAGGCGGGAACAGAACGATGAGACTCTGTTCCCGCCCGACGGCCTACCCGGTGTTGTCTAGCGGTGCCACTTGGTCCAGCCGAACGCGCTGCTGACCACCTCGTAATACGCCTGAGCGGCGGCGTAACAGGCCGGACGCGAGTACCAGCTCTTGGCGTTGCACAGCCCCCGCATGTTGCCCAGGAAGGCCGAATCCGTTCTGGACTTGTTGTAGGGCCAGTAAGGAATGGAGATCAGCTTGGGCAGGTTGCGGTAGCCGAAGTCGTGGACGTTGCAGGCGCTACGGAAAAAATCGCTGTAACCCAGGCCCAGGCCCCGGGGGGCGCTACAGCCGTCGTTGTTCCAGTTCAGGCCGCTGTAGTTGGGCGAGCGCCTTTCTGCGGCGTGGTAGGCAATGCTGCCCCAGGCGACGCCCTGGGCGTAGCCCGCCTTGCCGCTGGCCTGGGCGCTCAGGCCCGGCTGACCCATCTGGAGGGCCAGCGCCTCAGCGTTCAGGCCGCTGTTCGGCAGGCCGTAAGCCTCCTGGAGACCCTGGAGCAGCAGCGGATCATTGGCGTACGCCTTGAGGATGGCCTGGGTGTCGGCGTCTTGCAGTTCGGGGCGCTGGGCGAACGCGGCGATCTGTTCGGCCACCGTCGGTTCAGTCGTTGCCCCTGGTCCTGCGTTCGTGGCTGCCGGCGTGGGCGGCGTCCCAGCGGTGTTTCCCTGCGATCCACAGGAGGTCAGGACGAGCGTGCCCAGCAGCAGATACCCGAGTCCGAAATTTTTCATGGAATTGGTCATGGTGGAGCCTCCTGGGGAAGACCGCGCGCCTTTCGGTGGTGAAAGGGGTGCTGGGGTGAAGTCCGGCAGCCTCTTCCCGGCCCACGGCGGTGATCCAATGCCTCCGCGAGGGTCTGTGGAGAAGAACGGAACTGTGGAACTGAACAGAGCTTAAGCGCCTGTCCCCCGTTCGCCCACTGCCGAAAGTTAGCAAAAAAATAAAGGAGAATTTACTTATTTCTCATTTTAGTCCGATGATTTATAGAGGGGCAGTCTGGGTTCATCAAGCTGTCACTGGTCATGCTCCACGCCGCAAACAAGGGGCTGACCCACCACACCTTCCCAAGGCACGGCCTGTCATGCGGCCTGCCAATCTCACATTCACAGCACTGGTCGGTGCTCTGACCCAGATGCACGCAGCGGATCATGGGAACGCCGACGACGCCCTCAGCCTGGAGCAGCGTACCTCCTGGCTGCGATCAGGAGGCCAGGGCCAGCGCGTGGGCGGCGTGGTCTACGAAGTTGACCCCCTTAGTTTGAGGCGCTGCTCGTCTGGGTAGGACCACAGAACGGCGTGGAGTCGTGGTCAAGCGGCTTGAGGAGGCGGCAACCGAAATAAGAGGAGTTCTTCCATCGTCCAGGGATGATC
>NZ_JNIV01000061.1 GCF_000701405.1 Deinococcus marmoris DSM 12784 | reverse complement strand
ACCTTCAGCCGATTTCCGTCCCGTCTCCCGAGCGGCCACGGTGTACGGTCGCCCGTGGGCGACCGCCAGCACGGTTCGGGCACGGGACACCACGGCCGCCGCCGTCTGTTGCGCGCGACTGAGCCGTTCCAGCTCGACCAGCTCGGCATCCGTCAGGGCTCGAAGAGGCTGCTTCTGACGTCGTGGCATCCGCAAAGCCTACTCCTGCGTCAAGTGACCCACTAGTGGGTCACTTGGCGTGGATGTTCGGTTTCGGATCACTGAATGATGAGAGTGTTGGAATGCATCCTGGACGGGTTCCCTCCAGATAGTCCCCACCCTGGGAAACCGCCCTTATAGGGCAAGTGACCCACTAGTGCAGCGTTCTAAAAGTTTTGAGAGCATTGAGTTTGCGCCGCCCACTCTTCCGCCGCTGTGCGGCTCCCTCCCTCGCGCCTTGTGGGCGAGGGAGAGGAACGGAATTTACAGAACGCTGTATTTAGTCTCGGATGGTTCAATTGGGACAGATGCGCCAGAGGTTATGCGGCCCGAAGTCGGGCATTCAGCAGCGCAGCGGGGCGTCTGAGCGTCCCCCACTCCTGCCGGTCCACGTCCAGTCGGGCCAACTGGGCGGCCAGCACCTGGAGTCCCCCCCGCCCTTCCACCTCCGCCGTCCAGGCGGCCCAGATCGTCTTGCAGTACCAACGCCGGGAATGGGCATCGTCCAGGGCGCGGGCCAGCGCCGCCCCCAGGGCACCCACAAACGCCGCTCGCTTGTCAGCGTGCGTTTCAGCCACTGTCGGTAGTAGGTAGATAACGTCCTGCACGGTCTGAATCGCCTCTCCAAGCTCATCCGGTGAAAATATCCGGGGGTCAGTGAACAACGGGTCTTGAACCTGGCCGGGATTAACGGCCCAGGCTTTTAGCTGGTCCCGCAGATACCGGGACTTCATGGAAGTCGGTGTTGACCCCCGGATATTTTTTTCCGCGTCTGGGACGATGCTTTTATTGATAAACTGCTGTGTCTGCCGTTCAGCGTCATTCTGGGCCAGCTTCTCGGCCCGCTCGATCACCCGGTAGGCGGTGCGCCCCGCTTTGCGATCTGCGTCCAGGTTCCGGTAAGTCTGGCGAAGATCGTCGTACCTCAGCCGTGCCTTGTGACCGGGCTGGAGGCGGATGGCGTACAGGGTGCCATCAATCACCGCCATGCGCTTTCCATCCCGGATGGTGGTGGTGTAGTGCGGGCGGGCGTGCAGGTAGCCCAACTCTTCGAGGATCTTGGTCCACTCCCGCACGGTGTCGATGTTCTTGCCCAGCCCGGCGGCCAGCATTTCGGCGGACAGGTGGAGCACGATCTGACGGGGCCAGGGTACGCTCCTTCCCCGGTACTTGTTCGGACGCACGGCCAGAACGTGGCGGGCCAGGTGGTCCAGAAGCTGGGCCAGCGCGCCGGCTCCCGCCGTACCGAACCCTTTGCCGCGCGTGGGGCGCAGTCCGTCCAGATCCACCAACTCTGCGAGGGGTGGAGGCTGATCCGTGGCCGTTATGGTCAGCCGCCTGGGCGCGTAACAAGCCCGGAGTGCATTGGGCAGGTCTGCCGGGGGAGTAAAGTCGCCAAGTTTTTTCCCGAAAGGGTGCTGAGGTTCCGGCGCGGCGGCGCGGCGTTCCTCGCGGCGGCGTTGGGCCTCGCATTTTTGCGCTTCCAGCCTGGTGGCGCGGGCGACCTCGGCATCTCTGCGGGCCTCCCGCTTAGCTATTATCTTCTCTAACGCCTCACACTCGCGTTTCCAGTCCTGATCCGTGCTCAGGGGCGCTGGGGGCGGCATGGCTTCTTGGCGGACAAGGGCAGCGCGGGCCATCTCGAAGAAGCGGGTGGTGGCCTTCGTCCCTCTGTAGGTACAGGCCCTGTCGATGTGGGAATTCGGTTGTTCTTCGGTTCTTTGCGTGGTCCTGGGCGGCTTGCCGTGCATGCTGGTAGGTTTCATCTTTGCCCCTCGTGTTGGAGGGCGCCTGTGACAACAAGCCTCACGTCGTTGAATCGTATTGTGTTTACAAACTCTGTCGGTTAAGACGGACGGACAATTGACGTCGTGTGTCATGAGGCATAGGGTGTCGACAGGCGCGGGTGCGTCGGATTTCAAACCTGACGGGATTTCTCCGTCTCTGTCGCAGTCGGGGGCTAACCGGCGGCGACAGCTTTATGTGGATTAGGTGAATCCAAGGTTGCTGGGAGGGACCTTCAGGCACTCATTCCAGCGCTCACTCTTGCCAGCTTTGTCGTCGGCTTGCAGTTGGCGCAGCCAGAATCTGGGTGGGGGATGGATGGTCATGGTTCCTGTTCATGGGGACAGGTGCTCAGGTGTTCAGATCGCACCAGTCGGCGGTGAGGCCCAGTTTGGCGAGGGCGGCGGGGCTTCCGCTGAGGGCCTCGTCCAGACGCTGATGGGTGGGGGAGGCATCTGGCTTTTCTGCGGACACGAGCACCACCGGGCCGAACACGGCGCAGCCTGTTGCGCGGCCAGATTGGGCCGTTTGTCGCGGGGAGCAACGCTGAAGAGCACGGTGTACGCCTTCACAGTGCAGGCGTAATCGGGTAGACGGTTTGCCTGTCCCAGTTTCCTGGCGATCCACCAGCGGCTCTCCTCGTTGCTGCACAACCCGAACCGCTCGGTGTGGCCGTCCGGGTGAATCAGGTAGATGTGGTGCTGAACCGGGGGACGTACCTCGATCACTGTGATCTGTTCGGGGCTGCTGAGGCCCAGAACCACCAGCGCCTCCACGTCGCCTTCCAGGGCGCGGGCGTAGACGTTTACCGGGTTGACCCACTCGTGCTGCTGTTTGGGGCTGTGGTTGCCTTCCGAGTCGTGTGGCACGATCACGATGGGGCCACGCAGGGGGGGGGACTGGTTAAGGTTCACCCCGATCAGGCGGCTGCCCACCCAGCTCGGCTGGAGTTCCTTGACCAGTGCTTCCTCGTCCACCACCACCCCGTGCTCCTGGAGGGCGTGGCGGTGATGGGGAACATATTCCAGCCATCTGCCAAGCGACTGCTTGAGGAGGGCACGGATGTCGGTGTCTGGCGTGATCTCGTGGATCACCTGTCGTCCGGAGGGGTCAATCACTCGCATAATTTTTTGCATCTGATCCGCTCCTGGTGTGGCCGGATAGGGCGGGTGCCCTATCCGGCGGTTGGGACAGGCCTGTGAATTGGGAACTGTGTGCTTGCCTGCCCCCCGTCCCGGGCCGTGGTCCGTTTCAGTCAGTCCAGACCGTTCTGGCCGTTCACGCCATGTCGTCTTCCCTGGCGGCGCGGGTGAGGATGGCGCGCATCAGTAGCAGGCCGTCGTTGTGGTGGTGGACGACGTTGCGCAGGCTGTGGCCCCGGGAGACCATTTGCTGGACCGAGGTGGTGGAGCGCGAGGCGAGTTGGGCCGGCGTGATGGTATTGCCGTGCATGGGGATGTACGCCACCATGAACTTGTCAGTCCCACCCAGCAGAACCATGAACATCAGGCTGTCCTGGAGTGGTCCGCCGAAAAACAGGGTGCCCTGCGGCACAGCGAACAGCAGCGCACCGTTAAATGGTTCGAAACTGTGGACACGCAGCCCATGGAATTCGCACCATAGGGGGGTGCCGGGGTGGGGCTGCGTGCTGGCCTGTGCGGGTGTGGCGGCCGTAAATTCCTGGTGATCGAGGGTGATCGTCTCCGCAGCCAGCAGCGCAGCCGTGAAGTGCAGGTTGAAGTCGATCTGGATCTGCAGGTGGAACGGACCAGCTTTTTTTCCGGTCAGCTGAGTCAACAGCAGGTGGAGCTGGGGAGTGTTTGACCAGTGGTAGGTCCGGCCGATCCTGGCGTCGGCCTGCAATTGGCTCAGATAGGTTTGGGGGGGGTGGGTCCGTGATCATGGCTGGCTCCTGTTGTGTGGGGAAGAGCGGCTGGTTTCAGCGTTAAGTCGAGTGGAGTCAGAGAGCCAACGGAGGGTGTATTGGATGATATGTGAGGCAGCTTTCTCCTCCATAACTTCAGACCGCCAGATCACCCAAACCAAATTGCTCCAGACCTTGAAGCACAGAATCCAAATAAAGTTCAGAGCAAGCGGCTAAGCACTGGCCCAGGCACAGGCAGGAGGTACGAGGAACACGTTGAAGGTGGAGGACGACAGCAACGTATACCATCCAATATGGACCTTGGAGGATCAACTCCACCTCTTCCTTATGGCGGTCCAGGGAGGGTGTGGATCCCCCCCCTTCCCCTCTACGCGCTGCAGATATTGCTTAACTTCAGCGATCCGGTTGCCGGGCAGGCTCCACGCCCGGCACATCCAGGTATTCACCCCTGGACTTTCGGTCTAGGCATCATTGAGGGCCATGTGGTGCGCTGCCTGGGCCAGTTCGATCACCAGCGCCCGGACGTCAGCCGCGACAGGCGGTCCCCCCTGCTCCACCTGGCACCTGAACGCGGCGTACACATCGCCTGGACGCACCGGAACCTGACTCCGGCTGCTCAGAAAACCCCGGATGAAGCGTTCAAACGCCCCCTCGTCCATCTCACTGAACAGGGCTTCCATCGGCCACCAGTGTGTTCCGTACAGCTCCTCTCCTTGCTGATGACCGAGCACTCTCAGCGCATAGAGAAGGATACGGTGCGCCTGGGTCAACTCACCCTGACCCCGGGTAGTGTTCAAACTGTCCACGATCTGTTGCACGGTCTGTGTCGGGTAAACGGGGCCGTGCGTCACCGCGATACAGGTCACCTCCAGCTGCTGAAGGCCCGCGTAGACCGTGGCCAGTTCAATGCCAGGAACCGCCAGTTGACGCTCGAAGTAGGCCAGGGCGTCGATCATGGCCGTGGAAAGATCCGCTGGGGACGACGTATGGGGATCGCTCAGACTGTCGATCAACCAGTTCAGCGTGTCATGATCCGGTTTCACCAGCACCAGTCTGTGTCGTTGGGGTTCATTCATCGTCAGAAAATCGAGGAGCGACGCGGCCGACGCCGTGGAAATCACGCCACCATTCTTGACCATGAAACTGCCGGACGGCTGGAGGGACCGCGCCAGAGCGATCAGCAGCAGCAGGATGGTGACCAGGCGCTGCTGACCGTCGATCAGTGACACCTCGGCGGCGGTTTCGATGTCGTCATCCGGGCGGATGACGTACGCCAGTGTTCCTGTGAAATGCTTTCGCCCCGTTCGGCCTGCCGCCAGCACGTCATCCCAGAGGGTGGCCCACTGCTCGAGCTGCCAGCAGTAGGACCGGCGAAAGTGCGGCACACGGTACTGCCGGGGCATCTGCAACAGACTGAGCAGGGAGGCCACGTGCGGGCTGATCGTTGCGTCCCCAGCTACATCGCTGGCCGCCTCAACGACACCCGCTGCCAGCGGCACCGAAACGCCGAGGCCCGCCTCGGCCTTCCAGTTCACCGTGGCCTGCTGAGCGCTTTCGGAAAGGGCACCGGCATCGGTCTTGAGGGTCTGCTGCTGCGTGCTGGCTCCGGCCAACGGTTCGTTGTTCAGCGTGAGCGCTGGTTTGCTGGGACGGGGAATGGGACTCTTTTTCGTTTTCATCGTTGTCTCCGTGGGGTTGGATCACACCCTGTCCTGCACCCTGGCACAGGGGTTTTGAGCAAATTTTCAGACCAGACCGCCACCAGTTCAGCAGTCAGAACGTCATGTCCATACCGTTGGAGCGGCTGAAGGTGACGCCTTTAACACCGATCTCAACGGTGTTCTAGAGTTTTTCTGTGGCCCCTGAAAGACGCGTCTGAACCGGGTGGGCGGCCTTGACCTACTTGGCCTCAGGGGCCGTGGAGTGAGCCAGTGCCTGCTCAAGGAGCCGCGTCTGGGTCTCCAGTTGTTCCCGCATCGTCGTCAGTGCGCCCTGGGCCTGCGCAGCCTCGCTCCTCACCTGATCCAGTTGCTGGCGCAGGCCCAGGGCGGTGGCCTCAGCCCCTTCGCGGATCACCCGCACCTCAGTTGCCGCGCCCTCAGCCCGTTCACGTCCGTCAGCAACCTGGCGCTCCAGATCGGCCCGCACCTCCAACACACGCTGTTCGGCCTGCTCCTGGGCATGTTTTAACGCATCGGCATGGTGGTGTCGCTCGGACGCCACCGTGGCGCGCTGCTGGTCCAGTTCGCTTTTCAGATCAGCGTTGTGCTCCTCCTGTGTGGCAGCGAGGGCCGCTGCCGTCTGACCCGCCTCACGCTCCTGGGCCAGTTGGCCTTCCAGCACGGTCCGCGCTGCGTCGGCGTCACGTCCGCGCTGCTGCGTCTCAGCGAACTGCTCCTGGAGTTCACTCACCTGCTCGGTCAGCGTCTCGTTGGTGCTGGCCAACGCGTCGACCACCTCAGCGGCTGCGTCGCGGTCCACCTCCGCCGCCACTACCTGTTGTCGGTAGCCCTCGCGCTCGGTCTGCAACCGGGTCTCGGCCACCTCGGTGGCCGCCGTCCACAGTCCGCGCGTGGCCGTTTCCAGTTGCGCGGCCAGCCGGTCAGGCAGTGCGGCCAGCGGCACCAGTTGAGGGACAGTCTGCTCAGGATGGTCCAGCAACCAGACGTCAAACAACCGCTTGACCGTGGTAAACGATCCCCGGCCCAGTTCCTTCTGGACGGACGTCAACGACACCCGTTCACCCCGCTCCCGCAGGGCCTGCGCGGCCTACACAACATCCTCCATCGTGATTCCTGGTCTTGCCATTGCCACCTCGTGTGTAAATGCGTTACGCCTCGTTACGTAATTACGGTGTAATACGTGTTCCGTGTGTTCTCTTGAGGCCTGTAGAGTGGTGTCGTCAGGGACAACGCCTCCAACCCTGATGCCATTAGCAGACTGAAAATTGATTCGACTCAACGGACACCCTAAGGCGTGCCGTAGGTCTAGTGTACACTACGGCATGCCTTAAAACCAAACAGACCGCAATCCATACCGCCGTCCCCCTTGCCAGGCCGTTTAGCTCTAGGGTCACCGCATGATGACCATCACCGCTGCTCCTCTGGAAACCCTGGACACAAAAGGATTCATGCAGTTTTTGCAGGAAGTCATTATCCAGCCCGCCCGCGCCCGCGCCAAGCTCGCCGCGCCTTACATCATGGAGGGCAGTCGGTCCGGGGCTGAGCAGCGCATCAGTCCCGATGACATGGAACTGCTGGCCGCGATCCTGACCCGGCAACCCCGCTCCAGCGAGCAATACGGTCACGATCTGCTCTACGCTGAGGTCAAAAGCGTGTCCAGCAGACGCATGCCTTACGAATATCAGTACTACCAGCATGGCGCGCGCCAGAAGCTGGAGGCTGCAATGACGGTGGATCACATCTACATCAACTGGTGGAACGGCGCAGAGGAGATGCTGATTCGTACCATCCCCGGCAAAGGCCTCGCGGACCGCTTCGACGAATTCCGCGCAAAGATCGACGCTGCCTATCCGCAAGACAGCACAGAGAACGCCAGACAGCGCTGCCGCGTGAACATCCCAGCGCAGATCGTTGATGACCTCAGCGAAACCCTGGTGGAGGTCAGGGAAGGTAAATTGTTCTACGCCTCACCCCGCACCCTGAGCGAGCTGTTCCCCCATCGCCGCTGGTAATTCCAGATTCAACGGTGTCTTATGGCAAGACATCTGGCAGTCGACGCGCTCCGGTGCGGTCCATCGTCGCGCCATGACCCGCGAGTTCCCCAGAGAGGGGATGCTACAACTCGCGAGCGCGCACGGTGTGTCTTCAATCCAGCAGATCAGCCCTGACTCAGGATATCTCTCGTCCTGGAATCGTTGCGGCGTGATGCCAGTGCCTTGCAGTTGACACCTCAGCCCACCTCAGTCCAGGGCTGTTTTTCGTTGCAAAGCACGCCGATGTCCAGCGTCCAGACCTCGCGTTCACAGGTCACCCACGCACTTCCCGTCGGCTGGTAGGCCCGGAGCGTCGCGTCTGGAACCGGGAAGGCCATGTCCCAGTGCGCGATCTGCCCCATCCGCGCCGGGATGATGCCTGGCACGCCGCGCAGCCATACCCCACCGCTGTTGAGACCGAGCAGCCAATCCTCACCGCCCAGCTGCACCGGAGCACTGACGAGGTGACCCCCCCTGGCCCGCTGGCTGACGATAGTGTTGAGCAGCAACGTCAGTGGGGTATCGCAGACATCACCGTTTTTGCGGAGTTCAGTGGCCTCGGCCAGGGGATCGCGGACCGGGTGATCCGCGCCGCCCAGCAGCGAGGCGATGGAGTTGTCCTGCCCGCGTGCCTGGGCGAGCGCCTGCTCAGCGCAAGCGAGCGCCACCGTCCCGCACGCTGCGCGCAGTTGCCTCAGGCTATAGGCCTGGGCAGGACTGGGCATAATTTCAAATTCGGTGCTGTGGTGCATGGTCATGGTGTTCTCCTGATGGGATCGAAATGCGGCTGACCGAGGGCCAGCGCACGGGAAATGGTGACAGTGGCGTAATCCTGGCCGTCATGGGTGGCGAGACGGGCCCAGCGGTCCGGGCGGTACAGCGCGCTGCTCGCCCAGATGCGGCGCAGTTGTTCGGGATCGCGCGTGTACCAGCGCAGATGCGAGAGAATGGCAAGATCGGCCCGACTGGGATCGTTGCCGTGGGCAGACAGGTCACCGTCATACAGCGCGGCAAAACGCGTGCCATTCCTGGCATTGCGGGCACGCTTCACGATGGCCTCGTCGCCCAGACAGGCCAGTGGACTGGCCCGCGCCGGGGACATTGACAGCACCGCTGGAAATAGCGCGCGGTGAAGCGCCGAGACCTCCGCAGGGCGGGCAATCACGCCAACCGGCGTGTCAGGCAAATGATTGCCAGTGATGGCAACGTAGCCGTGGGTAATTAGCTCGACGGGGAGCCCACGCCAGTTGCCCCGTCGGCCAGCCGCTGGAAGCTGACCGCCAGCCAGGACGTGTACGCCCGCGCCAGACACGCTCAACTCGGCGTAACTCACCATGGAAGTGACCAGTTCAAGTGCGGCAGGTGAAAGGAGCCCACCGCGCACCACGTCATCGAGATCCACCGCTACCAACGGCAACCCACCCACGCCCAGCCGCCCGTCGAGGACGACGCCGAGACCATCACCGGCTCCCCGGCGCAACGCCTCGAGCGCCACCTCAAACGAAAGATGATGCCGCCGGTCAAAGGGATCAACCCACTGTCCAGTGAGCGAACACGGCCGCTTCCCCAGTCGCCCGGACGCGCGCGGCACAAACCGGAACGGCAGATAGGCCGGAACGCGGCGCAGCGCCAGGGGCCACCCCTGCTCCAAGCGCGTGGCGCACTCCTCTGAAGTTCCGCTCACTGACGCGTCCAGGGTTGAACACAAGGCAGCGCTGCTGGTCTCCAGGGCAAGGTGTCCGGCCAGTCCGCTGCCGCACGCCAGTAAATATTGCGCGCCGCGTTGAGGTCCCGGTTGAGCCGCACGCCGCACGAAGCGCAGGTGCGCCGGCGCCCCTCGCGCCGCGCGTACCGCATGGTGCGCCGCGCTCCGCACGCCGAGCAGTCCGCTGACGTGCCCTCGGGCGGCACCCAGATCAACGCCCGCCGCACCGGATCCAGCCGGGCCAGCTCCGCCAGAAACGTCTCGTACACCCGCAGACCAGTGAAGGCCACGAACGGCGCGTAATCCAGACCGCGCCGGGCCATGCGCTCCAGGGTGGTGTGCTCAATGCCGATTCCCGCGTACAACAGCAGGTGCCTCAGGGCCTGTTCGAGCACCGGCTGCACCTGGGCGTGAAACAGAAGCTGGTGACGGCGCATCCGGGCATAGTTGTGATCCAGCGGATGCTGAATGAGACCCACCGGGGCCGCAGGCTGGGGTGCCACCCACGCGCGGCGCAGCTTCAGGGGGTTGTGGACGCGCCCGCAGCCCTGATGCGCGGTCGCCCAGGTCCACAGGTTGCGCTCGCCAGGATCCAGAGCGATCAACGCCTGGTGACGGGGTGGGAGCAGATCCAGCACGCGGAACCCCCAGTCGATCTCGTAGTCGCCTGCTGGGGTGCGGTGCAGCCGTGCGGCCTCCGCCAGGCAGAGCGAAACCAGGGAAGGCTGGGGAGGCCCGGCCTGGGCCGCCAGATGGGGTTCGAGCGCGCCATACCGCGCGATGTGCGCGAGATATCCGGCGTCGGCGGCAGGATCACCGGCGAGCAGCGCAGCCTCCAGAACAGCGCGCGCAGCGGTAAGGCGGTCATCAAACGCTGCCCGCCAGACCCGCACAGCGGCCTGGGCCGGTCCCGGCAACAGGTACAGCGGCGCGAGGACCAGATCTGGGATGCCGACGATCTCGACGTGCAGTTCGCCCACTGGGCGGGCCAGTCCGCCCAGCATCAGCGCGAAGTCACTGGGTGGTTCCAGGACGATCGCCGCAGGCCGGGCCACCGAACCGAGTGATTGCAGGTGACGGCCGAAGCTGCGAACAAGCCCTTCAAGCGTGGCGCTGCCAAGAAGACTACGCCAGCCCAGATCCTGGGTGACGGCTTCCAACTCCTGTTGACGGTCACGGTTGCTGCGGTGAGGCATCTGTCGCGGGACGTTGCCGGGCGTGGGTTCCTGGCCGGCGGCCACGAGGTGAGCGACCTCGCGCAGGGGCCGCAGATGCCCGGACGCTTCGAGCTGGGCATGGACGGCAAGCACGCGCCACAGACGGTGAACGAGGGTCCAACGGTGATCGAGGGCGCGCCGCTGAACGGCGCTTGGGTAGAGCGGATGACGCAGGCGGAGATGGGGGTCCGCGACGGGTGGTGGGGGCATATGGTTTCTCCTGGGTCAGGGCGCGCAGTCTGCGGCCCCCGTCCCACGGTTGATGTGGTGGGTGCTCGCTATTTCTTTGCGTTTTTTCGTTTCTGACAGGAGACTTTTTGCCTTTTTTACTTCCGGGGCTTCTTCTGGCTCTTTCCTCTTTTCGGATGAGCCGAGTGGTTTTCAACGGGTTCCGGGCTGGCTGTGGCCGCACACCCAAGAGGCGGGCAGCGCAACTCCAACGCGGCCTGCTACTTTTACCGCCGTACCAGGCAAGTGTGGTCTGGAAGGGCCGGCCGACAGTCACAGGCAAGACGGTTTGACCCCACAACTTGACCAAGAATGATGCGGCCTACACACACTTTTTTCTGCTTGCAAATATGGTTGGGCTTTTTCATCCCCTCCCCGTGTCCACTGGCTTTTTCATCGAATATGCCCTCCTGGGGGTGGGGCTAGCGTGTTTTCTATGACCCCCACCCCCACTGAGGCCCTGCTCGACGATCTGGTTGTCGATCACGCCCTTTCCGCTGGACAGGTCAAACGCCGCTACGGCATCCGTTTAACCCCGGTCAGGATCCGCACCCTGGGTCTGACCTCCATCGAACGTGTGATGGTGACCGTGCATGGTGCCCCAGCTTCCGTCCTCGCTGTCCAGTTCGTCGCCCTGAACCCCCGCTGGGCACGCCAGGAGAGCTGGGTTCTGGGCCACCTCGCTGGCGTCGCCGAGGCCCGCACCCTGACCAACAACCCCCGCGCGCTGTGGCGCTCAGAAGCTGGAAGGCTGGACAGTGCCAGGCCCGATGCCACTTACCTGATGGAGCGCGGCATGAGCGCGGTGGAATTTGATACCGGCAGCTACGACGACAACACCGTGCGGCGAAAACTCAGGGATTTTGGCCGCAACTATGCCCACGTGATCTATGCAGTCAGCGGTGAACGGCGTCTCACATACGTGAAACGCCGTTTGTGGACCGAGTGGCCGTCGCCAGACGATCGTGCACGTTTTACGTTGATCCGCGTACCGTGGTGGGCCTGACCCGGCGGTGGCGGCCAGCATAGGGCGCTGGCACGGGCTTAGGCACGGGCGGAGGTGGGGGCGGCGGAACCACCCGCAAATGCAGCACCTCGACGCACCAGGGATTGGCCTGCTTCACGAACCGTGCGCGCCGACGGTCCGGGGTCACGATGACCAGGGTCCCCCTCGCCTGAGACAGTTCGAGGCGGTAAAGGCCGATCAGCCGCCAGAGCGAGCGCGACGCATGCCCCCGCGCGCGTCCACACACGTAGTGCGGCACACCGTCAGTATCCAGCAGCACATGAACGTTTCGTCCCCGCATCCTCGTGTGTTTCCAGGCGCGCTCAGTTTCCAGATACGAGATCGCGTGGGCAAGGTAGGCGTGATCGGCGGCCGTGTCCGGGCTGGGACGATTGCGGGTGGAGCGGTTTACCCGCCGCAGTCCCGCCGGCCCAGGCACCAGCACCGGCCCCCATGGCGTCGGGTAACGGTGGAGCAATTCGGCGATCAACAGCGTCAACAGGTCTGCGGAGGTGGCCAGCAACAGGGCGTCGGTTTCAAACAGCCCACGCCAGTCGAGCACGGCTTCAAGCAGTTCCGTCTGGGGCGGGGTCAGGGCGAGGTTGACGTTGAAGGAATCAGGTTGCAGGTTCCAGGCGGTGACGATGAGGGGTGGGGGCATACCTCCATAAATAGCTGCAAAGGGTCGCGAGCGGGCGAAAAAATGAGCAGGATGGGTACACAGCAGGAACGCAAGAGCGTCGGAATGAATTTCCAAGACCCTGGCGCGGCTCTCTGCTTGGGCAGATTTGCAACCCGAAACCGCTTCAAACGCCAGGTGGCCGCAAAAGGTAGATTGGACTACATAGGCTGGGAAAAGCACGGCTGGGCGCTGCTTGACCTGTCTTATCGCGCTGAGCAAACCTCTACGACAGCAGAAGAACTGCATATGGAATCGGGCGGCCCAGCGGCATCCAGAAAAGTGACGGCGTTCACGCTTCCGCCCGCACCAGACCTCAGTCTAAAAACTGCAGTGTGTGAGGAACTGGTTTGCCCAACTGGCCTACCCTTCACCACACCCAGCACTGGCCTGATGCCCTGTCAGAATCCTCCGGCTCAGTCCCCAAACCTCCAGAAATGTCCTGCTTCCGTCGGCCGACGCCTGCGCCAGTACTGCACAGCCGAACGCTCCAAATATTCTGATGTTGCGCGCATGAGCCCGATGTCCGTGGCGCAGAACCACGCTCCAGATCAGGCCGTGAGTGGCACCAGGGAACATCGAAGTGGCAGAGTTTCGGGTGTCCATTGATGGGCATCAGGCCACCCTCGAACGCTCCCACGCACTCACCTGCTATCGAACGTAACCTGAACCACACAAGGGCGAATAGAGCACGCCTGGGCGCAGCTTAATCCGTTTGCGCGCGTCCAGCAGGCTTCTACGACAGCAGAAGAGATGCAGGTGGCGTCGAGGTTTCAAGGGAGTGTGATGATGTGAGCGCACATACATTTCCGTTCCGTCCGGCTCAGCTTTCAGGCCGCCAACTCTGGAACAGATCACGGCTCCACGAATAACCACAGCCGCCCACGGTCCGGGCCTTGAGTGCCGACAACACCCCCGGAGGCCCAGACCGACACGCCGCAGGTTTCACTCCTTGGTGGGGCTGTACGGGATCAGATAGCGTCCGTCGTCACTGATGATAACCAACCCGCCCACGTCAAAGTTCTCATCGACACTCTGGAGCCCGCCGACATCCATCTCGGAGAACCTGATCTTCTCAAACGCGGTTTCCGGATCGAGCAGGGCCAGGGCGCTGAGGTCACTGGCGTCAATGTCGTTGCCAGCCAGATCGGTTTCAGGAATCTCGTACACGAACTGCGGTTGTTGGGTGCGTATGAAATTGACCAGGGTGCTGTTGTGGCGGTCATCGCTCATGAATATCTCCTGAAAACGTCAGCGCTGGCCGCCGACAAAATGGAATCGCCTGCAGACCATCAACAGCCGATCTGATCAGGCCGCAACTATAAGTGTAGGGGTTGGCGGTGAGGTCAGTACGCCCATCGCCTCAGTCCCACGCTGATTCTCCCTTGAGCGCTGACATCCAGTACGCGGTGTCAAATACAGCCAGCGTACGCCCTACGTCCACGCCGCCTCTCCCCTTCCCCATTCACACTGAACTGGAAACGCCGCGTGATCGCAGCGCCGGGGCTGTCGTCTCGAGTGGTGATGTCTCGGATGAGGAAATCAGGGAGAAAGTCCGTTTCGGATGGCCCCTTTCCACTCCCGCCTCGCCTGTCTCCAATGAGGGAAACCGTTCAGTGCGCCATTTCTGCGGAGTCATGCCGCGTGTTGGTTGAGGGCCAGCTCAGGCATTCATTGACGGGAACCCTGTCTCCGATGAGGGCCACCCAGACTGTCCAGACCAGCCTCTCTCATACCCTGGACCCCGCTCCTGTTCGTTCTCCAAACGGAAAAATGGCGGCAACCCCTCCCTGCCAGGATGTCGTTATGCAGTTTTATCGAGTCCCCCCACTGATGGTGCTGGCCCCGATCAGTGCGGCCCGCTCCACTGCACCCACCAACCGCAATGTGGACGTGGTCCTCGGCCAGATCTCGTTGGCCTACACCGCCACCAGCCCGCTGGCACTCCCCCATGGCGCGGACCTGCGCGTCCTGTTTGCGCTGATGACGCACGCCGCTGACGACGGCCAGGTTCAGGTCAGTATCCCCACATTGCTACGAACGGCGGATATGGGGACGGGCGGGCGGCAACACGGTGCGCTGTTCAGCGCGCTGGACCGCCTCCGGGACGTGACCTACATGGTGCAGCGCGCACCACAGGTTCTGGGTCTGCCCAATCAATTCAAATTGGTGTCGTGGGCAGGGCTGGCCCCAGGCGGTCAGTTGCATGTCGAACTCAGCCCTGGTCTTGCTGTCCAGATGCGTGGATGCCGCGCCCACCCGGCCCCACGTCAGACTCTCAATATTCCAGGCAACGCCCTGGTGCTCTACAGCCTTCTGGAGGTGTTGAGAACGCTGCCGGAGGGCATGGATACGGGTCAGTGGCGGCTGCCTGTGGACGCCACCTGCGAACTGCTCGGGCTGCCTGGCCGGGGCGACAACGCCCGGCGCTCGCTGATGTCCATGGGGGCAGCACTCAAGACCTCAGGCTCTATCGCCAAGGTGCAGGTGATCGGCCGGGGCAACAGCACACAACTGGTGATCGACGACAGGGGACCTGACGCCACGGTGATGGCGTTGCCGTGAAGGCACGGCCTCATGCTGTACCTCCCTCAAATAGGTATTCACCGCCAGGCCTGACCTGGCCCCACCCACGGCCTGAGCCTGAGGCAACGATTCGTGGTGACGCGATGATGCGGGCGCGCACAGACCAGCCCCGTCCGACACCCTGAACACAAACGCGTCAGCCGCATCGTCGCCGCCGTTTGCACGGCTGAGATGACAGAATGGCCCCCATATGGCCGTCAAGAAGTCTGATCTCTACTCCTCCCTGTGGGCCTCGTGCGATGAATTGCGCGGCGGCATGGACGCCAGCCAGTACAAGGACTACGTCCTGTTCATGCTGTTCATCAAGTACGTCTCCGACAAGTACGAGGGCAGCGACGATTTCGCGCCGCCAGTGAACATCCCAGCGGGTGCAGGCTTCCGGGACATGGTGGCCATGAAGGGCAAGGCCGACATCGGGGACCGCATCAACAAGGAAGTGATTCAGCCGCTGATCGAGAGCAACGCGCGGCTGGCCCGCTCGGACTTCCCGGATTTCAACGACCCGAACAAACTCGGCACAGGGCAGGAGATGGTGGGCCGCCTGACCAATCTGATCGCCATCTTCGAGCGGCCCGAACTGGACTTCTCGCGCAACCGCGCCGAACACGACGACCTGCTGGGCGACGCCTACGAGTACCTGATGCGGCACTTCGCCACTGAGAGCGGCAAGAGCAAGGGGCAGTTCTACACACCCAGCGAGGTCAGCCGCATCATCGCCAAGGTGATCGGCATCTCGCCGCGCAATTCGGTGGCCAGCACCACCGCCTACGATCCCACCTGCGGGTCCGGGTCACTGCTGCTGAAGGTGGCGGCGGAAGCGGGCAAGCAAATCACGCTAGAGGGTCAGGAGAAGGATGTCAGCACCGCCGGACTGGCGCGCATGAACATGATCCTGCACGACTTTCCCACCGCGAACGTGCAGACCGGCAACACCCTGACCAACCCGAAGTTCAAGGACGGCGAGGCGCTGCGGACCTACGACTACGTGGTGGCCAACCCGCCCTTCTCGGACAAGGCCTGGACGACGGGCATGACGCCCGCCAGCGATCCCTTCCAGCGCTTTCCCTGGGGCGAGCCGCCCGCCAAGCAGGGCGATTACGCCTATCTGATGCACATCATCCGCAGCATGAAGGCCAGCGGCAAGGGCGCAGTGATCCTGCCACACGGCGTGCTGTTCCGGGGCAACGCCGAGGCCGTGATCCGCCGCCAACTGGTGGAGTCGGGCATCCTCAAGGGCATCATCGGGCTGCCGGCCAACCTGTTCTACGGCACCGGGATTCCGGCCTGCATCCTGGTGCTGGACAAGGAAAACGCCCAGACGCGCCGGGGCATCATGATGATCGACGCCAGCAAGGGCTTTACCAAAGACGGCCCCAAGAACCGCCTGCGCGAGCAGGATCTGCACCGCATCGTGGACACCTTCCAGAAGGGCCAAGAGGTGGCCCGCTATGCCCGCATGGTGCCCTTCAGTGAGATCGCCGACCCGCGCAACGACTTCAACCTGAACCTGCCCCGCTACATCGACAGCAGCGAACCCGAAGACCTTCAAGACATCGGCGGCCACCTGCACGGCGGCATTCCCGAGCGGGACATCGACGCACTGGACGCTTACTGGCAAGTCATGCCCGGTCTACGCGGACACCTGTTTAAAGCCCTGCGCCCCGGCTACGGCCACCTGAAACCGGAACGGGCGGACCTAAAGACTGACATCCTAGGCCACGCCGAGTTTCAGGCATTTCAGCGCACCGTGGGCGAGTTGTTTGGGAGCTGGAAGGCTGCCAACCGCCCGAAGCTGCTGGGCATTCAGGTGGGCGACTCCGGCAAAGAACTGATCGAGACGCTGGCCGAGGATCTGCTGGATACCTTCCGCGCCGCGCTGCTGCTGGACCCCTACGGCGTGTACCAGCACCTGATGAACTTCTGGCAGGCCACCATGCAGGACGATCTGGACCTGATCACCGCTGACGGCTGGGTGGCCGCGCCGACGCGGATCATGGCGGTGGACAAGAAGGGCAAGAGCAAAGACAAGGGCTGGGCCTGCGACCTGCTGCCCAAGCCGTTCGTCGTCGCCCGCTTTTTTGCCGCTGAGCAGACCGAGCTGAACACCCGGCAGGCCGAGCTGGACGCCGCCCGCAGCGAGCAGGACGAGCTAGGCGAGGAACATTGCGGCGACGAGGGCGTGTTCGGCGAGTTGGACAAGGTCAACGCCAAAGAGGTCAAGAGCCTGCGCCCCGGCCTGACCCGCAGCGCCGACACGGAAACCGATCTGGCCGTGGTGGATCACTGGCTGGCGTTGGAGAACCAGATCACCTTCCTGAAAAAGAAAGTGGCTGATCTGGACGCCGCGCTGGACCGCAAGGCCCATGACCAGTACGCCCGACTGAGTGAGGCCGAGCTGAAGGCCATCGTCATTGACGACAAGTGGCTGGCCGAGCTGGAGGGCCGCTTGCACGCCGAGCTAGACCACGTTTCGCAGCGGTTGACGGGCCGATTGCGGGAACTGGCCGGGCGGTACGACACGCCGCTGCCGACGCTGGAGCAACAGGTGGGCGAGCTGGCCGCGCGGGTGGACGCGCACCTGGCCCGCATGGGAGCGCAGGCGTGAGCGCAGAGATCGAAGAAGGGTATAAGCAGACTGAGGTAGGCGTTATTCCAGTGAGCTGGGAGGTGATGCGATTAGGTGAACTGGCCGACATTCAGCGGGGAGCATCACCACGCCCGATAGACTCCCCACAATGGTTTGACACTCAGAGTCAAGTGGGATGGGTACGGATTACCGACGTTACTCAATCTAAAACGTCTACCCTTACAGCCACAACTGAATATTTATCGGCTGCCGGAATTGCCAATAGCCGCTTCCTACCGTCCGGTAGCCTTATCATGAGTATTTGCGCAACCGTAGGCGTACCTGTCATCACTGCAATAGATACTTGCATTCATGACGGCTTCGTTGGTTTTTCAAATTTAAAATCCGCTACGAAAGAATACATTTACATCGTTCTCAAGAGCCTGACAAAAGAGTTCCAGTCAATGGGGCAAACAGGTTCACAGGCAAATCTAAACAGTGACTTGGTTAGAAATCATAAAGTCTTCGTTCCTCCCATCTCTGAACAACGCGCTATCGCCTCCGCTCTTGCGGATGTAGATGCATTACTAGAATACTTGGGGAACCTGGTAAACAAAAAGCTCCAGATTAGGCAAGCCGTCATGCAGGAATTGCTAACGGGTAAGACAAATCTGGAAGGGTTTGAAAATAAAAGAAGGGAAGTGAAGCTTAGCGAAGTAGTAGAAATTATTCCAAGTGGAATTTATGGTAATGATCATCAGGAGAGTGGAATGATGGGCTTCCCGGTCGCTACTACTGCGCATATCAGCTCAGATGATAAATGGAATGCGAAAGAAATGAGTATACGATATTTCTATATGGATAAATATGAAAAATACTCTCCAATAGAAGGTGATTTAATAGTTGTAAAATCAAGCGGATCTGCGGCGAGTATTCAGTCGGGAAAAGTTGGATTTGTAGATCACAGAATAGCTAGATCTTTTATTTTTAGCAACTTTTTAATGTTACTTCGTCCAAAGAATATTGCTCCAAAATATCTCTACTATTTATTAACTTCTCCAAAAGTCAAACGCCTGCTACCATCTTTAGTTGAAGCCTCAACATATCCGAACATTCGAATTCCAGAATATTTAGGACTAGAATTTACACTGCCTCCCCTCCCCGAGCAGGAGGCCATCACCTCTATCCTCTCCGAGATGGACGCCGAACTTGAAGCCTTAGAGGAGCGCGTTGCTAAGACCCATAATCTCAAACAAGGGATGATGCAGGAGCTGCTGACCGGACGGACGCGGCTGATATGACTGAAATTACCCCCCATTACCGCACCATTCAGCAACTCCTGCAAAGCCAGACCTTCTCCATCGACGAGTACCAGCGTGAGTACAAGTGGGAAAAGAAAAACGTCGACGAACTACTCTTCGACTTGCAGAACAAGTTTATGACCTCGTACCGCCAGGGCGACGAGCCGGGACAGGTCAGCACCTACGAGGGCTATTTCCTGGGGTCCATCATTGTCAGCAAGCGGGAGAACACTAATTTCCTGGTCGACGGTCAGCAGCGCGTCACGTCCCTGACCCTGCTCCTCATCCACCTGTACCGCTCCGCCAAAGCGCAGGGGCTGAAGGTTTCGCAGAGTATCGAACCCCTCATCTACTGGGACAACGTCGGCACGAATGCCTTCAAGCTCGATATTCCTGAGCGGCTGCCCGTCATTGATGCCCTGTTCGAGGGCCAGCCGTTTAATCCTGACGGCAAAGACGAGTCCGTTCAGAACATGTACGCCCGCTACCAGGACATCGAACAGAGTGAAATCTGGGATGAAATCGGCGACGCCTTCCAGAACTTCGCTTACTGGCTCTTGACCCGTGTGGGCCTGATTGAGATCACCACGGACAACGACAGCCAGGCGTATGCCATTTTCGAGACCATGAACGATCGGGGCAAGCCGCTGAGTCCTGTGGACATGCTCAAGGCCTACCTGCTGGCCAAGGTCAAGGGGGAGGACGAGCGGCAGCAGGCCAATCAGGTCTGGCGGCACGAGATGCTGCTCCTGAGCGACAAGCAGGAGCCGGACCAGGACGCCCAGGCCATCAAGGCGTGGCTTCGGGCACAGTACGCCGAAATCACCCGCGAGCGCAAGGCAGGCTCAATTGACAAGGACTGGGAACTGCTCGGCACCGTCTTCCACCGCTGGGTCAGAGACAACAGCAGCAAGGTGGGACTCGGAACTGCGGCAAACAACACGGCCTTCATGCTGCAGGAACTGCCTTTTCTCGCCAGGGCGTACCGGCTGATCGTCCAGGCCAGCAACCAATACACGCCAGGGCTGGAATCGGTCTACTACAACGCCCACAACGACTTTACCTGGCAGAGTACGGTGCTGCTGGCCCCTCTGATCGCCACAGATGACGACGACACTGTTCGGCGCAAGCTGGAGGTCACGGCGGCCTACTTGGACATCTGGATCATGCGCCGCGTGGTGAACTACATCCGCGTGGGGTACTCCGCTGTGTCGTACACCATGTTCCTGTTGTGCAAGGACATCCGCCGCAAGTCCCTGCCCGAACTGGTAAAGATTTTGACGATGAAGCTTGTCGAGGATGAAGTGACCTTCGAGGGCAGCGTGTCCAAAGGACGCAAGGGCCTGACCGACTTCGGACTCAACCAGTTCAGCCGGCGCTACATCTTCCACCTGCTGGCGCGAGTGACGGAGAATGTGGAGCTGGGCAGTGGCAGCACCGCGCGGTTTGATCAGTTGGTCGACCGGGGCGTCAAAAATCCCTTCGACATCGAGCACATCTGGGCCAATCGCTACAGCGCCGTCAAGGAAGATTTCTATAGCGAAGAGCAATTCTATTTCTACCGTGACCATGTGGCCTCGCTGCTGCTCCTGCCCGCCGATGTCAACCGCAGCCTGCAAGACAAGCCCTACGAAGCGAAACGTGAGAAATACGCTCACCAGAACGTCTACGCGGCCAGCCTGCATGAAGGTGCCCACCTCAACCAACCCAAATTTGCTCAATTTCAGCAGGCCCACTCGTTGAATTTTAAACCGTACGAACACTTCACCAAGGTTGAGCAGCAGGCACGCAAGGCGCTGCTCCTGGCCCTGATGCAGCTTATCTGGTCACCGGAACGCCTGGGACAAGCTGCCCAGTGACCCATAACGCCGAGTCCCAGCACTTGGAATGGAAGGAGTCGTGGCGCGACGAGTACCTGAAGTGGGTGTGCGCCTTTGCCAACACGGGCGGCGGTACGCTGGTGGTGGGCCGGAATGATGCGGGCGCAGCGGTGGGCGTGCGAGACGCGGCACGGCTCTTGGAAGACCTGCCGAACAAGATCCGCAACCTGCTGGGCTTAGTAGTGCCGGTACAGTTGCGCCGCGAGTCGGACCTGGACCTGATCGAGATCGAGGTGGAGGCGTCGCCCTACCCGGTGACTTACCGAGGCAAGTATTACGTCCGCAGCGGCAGCACCACGCAGGAGTTGAGCGGCGCGCCGCTGGACGCCTTCCTGCTGCGAATGCAGGGGCGGCACTGGGACGGCGTGCCGTTGCCGCGCGTGGGGCCAGCGGACCTGAGTGCGGCCGCCCTGGCCCGCTTCCGGGTACTGGCGGGCCGCAGCGGGCGCGTGGCGACAGAGTGGCTGGACGAACCCGACACGGCCCTCCTCGAGCGTCTGAGGCTGACGGACGGCACATACCTGAAACGGGCGGCGGCGCTGCTGTTCCACCCGGACCCCGAAGCCTTCGTGGGCGGCGCGTGGATCAAGGTGGGCGCGTTCGGGGACAGCGACGCGGACCTGCGCTTTCAGGACGAGGTGCATGGGCCGCTGCTGCTTCAGATGGAGACAATGGTGGAGCTACTGAAGGCCAAATATCTAAAGACCCCCATCTCCTACCAGGGGTTGCAACGCATCGAGACGCTTCAGGTGCCGGAGGCCGCGCTGCGCGAGGCGCTCCTGAACGCCGTGGTTCACAAGGACTACGCCAGCGCTGTGCCCATTCAGATCAGCGTCTACCCGGACCGCCTGCTGATCTGGAATGCGGGGCAACTCCCGCCCACCTGGACGGTGGAGAAACTGCTGGGCAAACATCCGTCGATTCCTTTCAACCCGGACGTGGCCAACACCTTCTTCCGCGCCGGACAGATCGAGTCGTGGGGGCGCGGCATCGAGCGGATGGTGCAGGCGTGCCGTGCAGCGGGGGCCGAGCCGCCCATCCTGCGCCATGACGCGACGGGACTGTGGGTGGAGTTCGCGCTGCTGACTTCCTCCACCCCGGAAGTCACCCCGGAAGTCACCCCGGAAGTCACCCCGGAAGTCGCGCTGCTTCAGGTCCTGACCGGCGAACTGGGCCGCCGTGACCTTCAAGAACGCCTGGGCCTCAAGGATGCCGAGCATTTCCGCCAGGCTTATCTTCTACCCGCCCTGGAAGCGGGCCTGATCGAGATGACGCGCCCCAACACGCCCACCAGCCGTCTTCAGAAGTACCGCCTGACCGCCGCAGGTCAGACCCGTCTCAACAGCGCCGAACCCTGATGCTCTCCCGGAGGCAATGCCCATGACCCGTCCCGAAATCAAAACCCAGAAACGGGTCATTAAAACCCTTCAGTCGCTCGGCTACGCCTATCTGGGCGATTGGAAAGAGCGGACGAACAACCGGGGCATCGAGGAAGCCCTGCTGCGCGAAAACCTGACTGCACGCGGCTACACGCCCGCGCAGATCGCCCAGGCGGTGCAGAAGCTGCTGACGGCAGCGGACAGCACTGGGATCACGCTTTACCAGGCCAACCTGCGGACCTACACGTTGCTACGCTACGGCGTACAGGTTCAGGTGGAGGCGGGCGCGCCGCACCAGACCGTGCATCTGATCGACTGGGAGTGCCCAAAGCGTAACGCCTTTGCCGTGGCGGAAGAAGTGACTCTCAAAGCGCCGGGAGCGCACCAGCGCCGCCCTGATCTGGTGCTGTATCTCAACGGGCTGGCCGTGGCTGTCATTGAACTCAAGCGCGGCAAAGTTGAGGTGGCCGACGGGGTGCGGCAACTGATCACCAACCAGGAACCTATCTTCCACAAGGGCTTTTTCAGCACGGTGCAGCTTGCCCTGGCAGGCAACGATACGCAAGGGCTGCGCTACGGCACGGTGGGCACGGCGGAGCAGTTCTTCGTGCGCTGGAAGGGTCTGGAACACGCTGGACTGACGAAAGCGCCGGAAGCCGATCTGAGCGAGGGCGCGCTGCTGGACGGCCCGGTGCGCGAGATGCTGGCCCCAGCACGGCTGCTGGACCTGATGCGCAACTTCGTGATCTTTGACGCGGGCCAGAAGAAGGTGCCGCGCCTGCACCAGTTCGAGGGCGTCAAGGCGGCCCAGGAGCGCACCCGGCGGCGCGAGGGCGGCGTGATCTGGCACACCCAGGGCAGCGGCAAGAGCATCCTGATGGTGCTGCTCGCCAAGTGGCTGCTAGAACACGAGCCGGACGCCCGCATCCTGGTGGTCACGGACCGCGACGAGCTGGACAAGCAGATCTCGGGCGTGATGCGCAACACCAGCGTGATCTCACAGGACGCGCCCTCGCCGCGCATCACGTCCCGCCGGGAACTGCTGGACAAGCTCGCGTCCCCGCAGCAGCGTCTGATGTGCGCCCTGCTGCACAAGATCGACCCCAGTGACCTGCGCGGCGATCTGCCCAGGGTCACAGGCCAATTTTATGTGTTCGTCGACGAGTGCCACCGCACCCAGGGCGGCGACATGAACCGCCAGATGCGCCGCTGGTTTCCAGACGCCATCTTCATCGGCTTCACCGGCACGCCGCTGCTGCGGAAGGACAAGCAGACGACCCGCGAGGTCTTCGGGACGCCTATCCACACCTACAAGTTCGACGAGGCCGTTCGCGACGGCGTGGTGCTGGACCTGAAGTACGAGGCCCGCACCGTGCCGCAGCGGCTGGGCTCACCGCAGGCCGTTGATCAGTGGTTCACGCAGAAGACCCGCGACCTGAACGCCTACCAGCGAGCAGTCCTGCGCAAGCGCTGGGCCAATCTGGAAGAGCTGATGAGTTCCGGCGAGCGCAAGTCGCGCATCGTGGCCAACATCATCGAGGACTTCAACCTGCGCCCCCGATTGATCAGCGAGCGCGGCACGGCCATTCTGGTGGCGGCGTCCATCTACGACGCCTGCCATTACTACCGCCTGTTCCAGACCACGGAGCTGGCTGGCCGGGTGGGCCTGATCACGTCCTACCAGCCCAACCACAACCTGATTTCGCGGGAGCCACAGGGCAGCGACGAGCGCTACAAGTTCGACACCTACACCCAGCAGGTCCTGGCCCCCGGACAGACCACCGCCGCCTACGAGGACGAGATGAAGCGGCGCTTTATCGAGGAGCCGGCCAACTGCAAGCTGCTGATCGTGGTCAGCAAGCTGTTGACCGGCTTCGACGCGCCGTCGTGCACCTACCTGTACCTCGATCAGGAGCTGCGGGACCACACGCTGTTCCAGGCGATCTGCCGCACCAATCGGCTGGACGGCGAGGACAAGGAATACGGCCATATCGTCGATTACAAGGAATTGTTCGAGAACGTGCAGCACGCCATCGCGGTCTACACCTCCGACGAACTGGCCGTGGACGAGGGCGGTGAGGACGGCAACGTCTTCTTGAAGGACTGGCGCGCGGAGGGCCGCTCCAGGCTGGACGCGGCGTGGCAGGAACTGCGCTACCTGTGCGAGCCGGTTCCGGCTCCGAAGACGCAGGAAGCCTACATCCACTACTTCTGCGGCGACGTGCTGAATCCGGCGGCCCTGGCCGACACTGAACCGCTCCGGATCGCCTTTTACAAGAGTGCGGCCGGGTTCCTGCGCGCCTACGCCGAGGTGGCGGCCAGCCTCAGCGACCTCGGCTACATCGCGGACGACATCGCCCGCCTGCACGGCGACAGCGCCTTTTTCGCCGAGGTGCGCGCCAGCATCAAGCGGGCGTCGGGCGAGGAACTCGACATCAAACCCTACGAGCAGGGCATGCGCCACCTGATCAACACCTACGTGCAGGCCGATCATGCCCGTGACCTGGGCGCGCTCAGTGGCCTGTCCCTGCTGGAATCCATCGTGGACACGGGGATCAACGACGTGATCGCCCAGCAGATCAACCGCTCCGGCAATCTGTCCAACCGCGCTGTGGCCGAGACGATCATCAACAACGTCCGCAAGACCATCATCCGGGATCAGCTCACCGATCCACGCTTCTACGAGGAGATGTCGGCCCTGCTGGGTGACCTGATTCGTCAGCGCGACGAGGGCACGCTGCTGTACGAGGACTTTCTCAAAGAGACCGAGGACCTGATCACGCGCCTCGCGCAGGGCCGTGGGGACGGGGGCATGCCCGCGTCACTGCACGGACGGCGGGAGGTGGCGGTTCTGTACAGCCATCTGCCAGGACTGGCCCACGACGGAAGCTTCACTTGCCCAGCCGACGATGATCGCCGCGCCGAGCTGGCCCTAGCCCTGGACACCGCCGTGCGCCAGTCCGCACCCGCCGACTGGCGCGGCGACGAGACCCGCGAGCGTCAGATCCAGAACGCCCTTTTTCCTCTGCTGGGCCGGGACCGGGTGGCCACGCGCGCGCTGTTCGAATTGCTCAAACACCAGTGGGCGTACTGATGGGCGCGGCCCATCACGAGCAGGTCATCATCGGCGAGCTTGAGTTCACCGTGACCCGCAAGGCGGTCAAGAATGTCCACCTGAGCGTCCACCCGCCGGAAGGCCGGGTCACGCTGGTTGTGCCCCTGGACACCCGACTGGACGTGGCCCGTGCGTACGCCATCTCCCGGCTGAGGTGGATCGAGCAGCAGCAGTCCACCTTACTGGCCCAGGCGCGCGAGACGCCGCGCACCTTCGTGACGCGTGAGAGCCATTTCGTCTGGGGCCGGCGCTATCTGTTGCGGGTGCAGGAGCAGGAGCGTAAGCCGGGGGTAACCCTCGACCATAAGCAACTGACCCTGACGGTGCGGCCTGGCACGGCGCCAGAGCAGCGTGCCCAGGTCATGCATGCGTGGCATAAGAGCCTGCTGCGCGCCGCCGCCGAGCCGCTGATCGCGAAGTGGGAAGAGCGCCTGGGCGTGCGGGTTCGGAAGCTGTTTTTGCAGCGCATGAAAACCCGCTGGGGCAGCTGCAATCCCCAGTCAGGGCACATCCGCCTGAACACGGAACTGGTCAAGAAGCCCAGGGAACTGCTGGAATACGTCGTGGCCCACGAACTGATTCACCTGATCGACCCGACCCACGGCCAGCAGTTCCTGACCCTGCTGGATGAACATGTGCCGACCTGGCGGGAGGCGCGCGCCGAATTAAATGCCCTCCCGCTTGGGGACGACGCCTGGACAGCGCCGCAGCCGAAGCGGAGTTAGGGATCAGCCTGAGCGGTTGGACAGGGGCGCATCGGCGTACTGGGTCAGGATGTCAGCGGCGTGTTGCTGGGGCGTGCGCTCACTGAGCTCTGCATCGGCTTCGATGATCGCCCACACCTCACGCAGCACCGGCAGCCGAACTCAGACATTCGGGCCGGGCTTGCGGCCCGCACCAGGGCGCTTGCCGCCTCGTGTTCCCGCTTTCGATTCCATGCACAGAATCATGGTTGATTTCAGGCATGGAATCAATGGGGGAGTGTTGGGCTCAGGGGTTGCACCCTGCCGAGCGGAGTTAATAGCCGTGCTGATGCACAAACTTGGCGTTGTTCAAGAACAGGTGCAGCAGTCGGTTGAGATGCAGGTGGGACAGCACCATGACCAGCGCTAACCAAACCTCATGCTCGATGACGACAGAATTGACCTGTAACGTACGGGGAGACTCCGCCACACTGCCGCGCCTGAGAAAAACATGACCCTGAAAACACTCCTCTCCGATCCCCGCTCACCCGCGCTCACGCCCATCATTGCGCTCGTGTATGTCCTCTGCATACGCTGGTGTAATCCGGCCAGCGGCGGGTCTCCCGCAGCTTCCGTGCTGGGGGCGTCCCAGACCGAATAATGGGGGATGGACTTCTCCTTCCTCCCTGACTCCTGGCAGTTACTGGACTCCGTTCAGGACGGCGAACACCTGATCCTACGGGTGCAGGATCAATCTTCCAGTCACCGTTGCCCTCACTGCCAGCAGCCAAGTGCCCATGTTCACAGTCACTACGTTCGTCGGCCGCAAGATCTCGCTCTTGGACAACGCCCCGTCACGCTGCTCGTTCACACGCGTCGGTTCCGCTGCCTGAACCCAGCCTGTTTCTGTGTGACCTTCGCGGAGCGCTGGCCTGACTGGCTCGAACCGTATGCCCAGCGCACCTGTCGACTGGCACAGCGTCAGAGTCAGGTGGCGCTCCAGGTGGGTGGGGAAGGGGGCCATCGGCTGCTTCAGATCTTAGGAGAAGTGACGAGTGCCGATACCCTGCTGCGGCTGCTTCGCCGTCTTCCCTTGCCGGAATTCACCACGCCCAGAGTCCTGGGCGTCGATGACTTCTGCTTTCGCCGTCGAAAGACGTATGGCACGATCCTAATTGATCTGGAGCGGCATCAGGTGGTGGACCTGCTGCAGGACCGTGAAGCAGCCACACTGGCACAGTGGCTCCAGGATCATCCCGGCGTCGAGGTCATTAGCCGGGACCGCTCGGGTGAGTACGCGCGTGGGGCTGCGTCCGGCGCGCCGGACGCTCAGCAGATCGCAGACCGCTTCCATCTGTTCGGGAACATCCGGGAGGCCGTGGAGACGTGGTTGCGCCATCACCGGGAAGAGCTGTGTGAGTGCCCGGATCCCATGCCACGGTCTTCACCTCTGCTCGACAGACCGCTGGCAAAGCCAGCGGCTCGGCCTCGTCGCACGACGACTCGCAGTCGCCTGCGGGACAGCGTGGCCCGGCGAGCAGAACGGGCACAGCGATATGAACAGGTGGCCGGGCTGTTCGCTGCAGGACACTCCTTCAGTGCGATTGCCCGGCAGGTGGGCCTGGCCCGGAGTACGGTCACCGAGTGGTTGAGGCGTGAAGGCTTTCCGGCACGGCAGACCCCACCCAGCAGCCTGACCCGGTATGCGCCGTTCATCCAGGCAAGAATGGCGCAACGGGAGTGGACGGTCACCCAGATCTTCGACGAGCTGGTTCAGCAGGGCTACGGGGGCGCATTCAGCGGTGTGTCGGCGTACATGACCTGGCTGCGTGAGGGTCACGAACCACCGGCCACGGTGGATCAACTGGGCGTGGCTTTATCACGAGAAAAGCGCCTCGGGGTCCGCGAGATGTCCTGGCTGTTCACCCTGGCCCCGGACCGATTGACACTGGAGATGACCAGGAGGCTGGGCCTCCTGGTGAACCGTTGGCCACAGGGTCAGACGACGTATGCCCTGATCCAACAGCTCACATCGCTCCTTCGGCAGGCACCCACGCCAGGGTCAAGCTTGCTGACGACTTGGATCACCACAGCGCTGAACAGCGGCATGGCAGAAATCCAGCGACTGGGCCGTAGTTTTCAGAAGGACTTTGCGGCCATCTGTGGAGCGATTGAATCTCCGTGGAGCAACGGACAGACCGAAGGCCAGGTGAATCGGCTGAAGCTCATCAAACGGCAGATGTTTGGCCGGGGAAAACTTGATCTGCTCAAATGCCGGATCCTGCTGGCCTGACGACTTGAGCACGGAAGCTGCGGGAGACCCGGCGGGTGCCGGATTAGCCAGCATATGCAGTCCTCATCACCCTGCCCTTTTCAGGCATGCACGTCCGCCAGGTGCCGCCCTCCATCTGGGCGCTGGCCCTGCTGCTCGCCGCGCTCGTTCAACTGGGTGTCCAGATGGTCAAGCGCGGCCACCTGAACAGCTCACTGCTGGGAAAGGCCCTGCTGGTCGGCCCAGGTCACGCCATCAGCTTCGGATTGTCGGTCATCTACCTCAGTAGCTGACAACTTCAGTTTCCGGCTGTCCCAGTGCAGGAAAAGGACCCATCAAGATGCGCAGAATCTCGCTGATTCTCTCTGGAATCCACCGCAGCACATGGCGCAGTTCTTCCGAGCCGTAGCGCACCAGGCTCATGGCCTTCCGGCCATGGGCCAGCACCCGAATCGGTTTCGCCTCATGCCGCCAGACGCCCACCCGGAGGCAAGCCAACCAAGCCAAGGTCACCAGACCGAACAGTCGCTCCAACCGTGTGGGGTCCGTGACTCCGGTCCGTTCCAGATCGAAGCCCCGCGACTTTTGCGAGCCAAATGTCGATTCG
>NZ_JNIV01000060.1 GCF_000701405.1 Deinococcus marmoris DSM 12784 | reverse complement strand
ATACGGACTCCGATTAGAAGGTGTTGAAAACACCTGCAATCCGAGCGGAGCGAGAAGGAGAAAAACGGGTTCCGGGCGTGAAGTGTAGAGATCGGCGCTTTCCCGATCTCTACGCGAAACAAACGGAATCCGTATGACATGGCAAAGGCGCAGGGGACTGGCGACCCTGCACCAGTTCGATCTTCCCGCGCTCAGCGGACGCTACAGGTCAATTCCGGTGCGCTGCGGCAGACGATGCTGGTGTCCTCGCGGGCATTGACGCGCACCAGCAGGGTCTCGGTGCGGGCGGCGGGGTCCAGCGGCACCACGTTGACATTGACCACGCCGGGGCGCACCCGCACGCGCAGGGGCGTGCTGCCTGCGCCCTGGCCCTCGATCAGCACGCGGGCGGGGACATCGCTGTCCACCCGCAGGCCGCCGGTTTCGCGGTTCAGATTGGCGCTCACCTGCGTGGTAGCGTCTGGCCGCACATTCACACTCTGGGACACGCTGTCGTAGCCGCCCCGCGAGACCTCCACCGTGACCCGGCCCTCGGGCACGTCGCGCAGGGTCAGCGGCGTGTTGCCCACCCGGCGGCCATCCACGCGCACCTCCGAGCCGGACGGAGAGGCGCTGACCTCCACGTTGCCAAAGCTGACCACGCGGTAGACCGTGGTGTCCACCGTGTAACTTCCGGCGGGCAGGGGAGCTGCCACCTGCCCCACCACGCGCGCCACCTCGTCCACGGAACGCGCGCCCGCCGCCGCGCCCAGGTCCAGCGGGGCCAGACTGGTCACGGTGAAGATCTGCGTGAAGCCCCGCGTGCCCGGCAACGTCACCGCGACAGACGTGTCGGCTGCCACCGCGCCCACCGGAAAAACCTGCGCGCCGCCGGACTGCGGCACCACCACCGCAGTCACGAAGGCGGGCCGGTCCGTGCGGAGTTGCAGGGCCGCTGGACCGGGCGAGCGGTACAGGCCACCCTCGCCGGTCGCGGTCTGCACGGGCGCGGGGGTCAGGACGGTCTGGACCTGCACCTGGGCATTGGGCTGCGGGCGCAGCGGGGCGGGCACGCAGGCGCTCAGCAGACCAGTCAGGAGCGCCCCCACCGAGAACAGACGAACGACGCGGCGATTCATAGCGACAGAATAGAAGATTGCTGCCCGACAATTCGGCAGCAGGACACCAAAAAACTGACCCCAGGCGAACCCGGAGTCAGTCCTGTTGCCTTTAAAGTTAAGGCAGGCGCTTCATGATGGACTGGAGGCTGGCGCTGTCGGCCCAGCCCATGCCCTTTTCCACGTACATGCGGGTCATGTCGGTGTCGCCGCGCTGCAACGCCAGGAAGGCCAGCTTGGCGGCGCTCAGGGAGGCCCACTGCTTTTCGGTGTCGTTCAGTTCGCCCAGGCGGTCCCAGGCGTTGTAGGCGTTGATCCACCACTGGGTCTTGGTGTAGAGCTGCGCGAGGTACGCGTTGTAGTCGCGGTTGCTGGCTTCCATGCTCGCGGCGTAGTACGAGTGGTCCACGGCGGCCTTCCACAGCGTGCGGTCGTAGAACGAAACCGGGTAGGCCACGTCGGCCTGCACGGCGAATTCCTGCGCCTTGGCGAAGTTCTCGGGGGCGCTCAGAGAGGCCGGTCCCATCATCGGCATGGTGTCCGTCATGGGCATGGTCTCGGTGGTTGCGGGGGTGGTGTCCTGCGCGGCGGCCAGGCCAGTCAACGCGAACGCGGTCAGCATGAGAATTTTCTTCATAACGTCAATCATCTTAGGCCGTACCCTGGCAGGCGTCCACGCCCCTCCCCACCTATTCACCATTGCGTAAAGGCAATGTAAAGGAGCTTACCTTTAGATGAGGAACTTTCTTGACCACCCTTCCCCGAAGTCCACTCTTCTGAGCGCCCGTCTGCTGGCCGTGCTGTGCGCTGCTGCCGCGCTTTCTCCTGTCCAGGCCCAGACCTCGAATACACAGACCTCAAATACACAGGTCACGCCCGCACCCGGCCTGTCCGTGCCACAGTTCAAGCCTCCCAAAGTCGATTGGAACAAAGAGCTGCGCGTGATCTCGGGGGTTTCGGTGGCGGGGGGAGGCGATCTGGTCTTTATCGGCAGCGACGCGCGCATCCACCGCACCGACGCCGGGGGCACAGAGCTGTGGAATTACGCGGCGGGCGATCTGGGCCGCGCCTACCCGGTCATCACCCCGCAGGGAGGCGTGATCGCGGCCAGTTACGACGACTCCCTGTATGCGCTGGACCCGGCAGGAAAACTGCTGTGGAAGGTCCGGCTGGACGGCGATATCTTCGCCACACCCGCGCTGAGAGGCGACGGCAGCGTGATCGCCGCCACGGCGGGCGGCACCGTTCACGCCCTGAGTGCTGCGGGCAAGGTACTGTGGACCTTCAAGGCCGGTGCGCCGGTGTTCAGCAGCCCGGCCATCGCCGCAGACGGGACCATCTACCTGGGTACCCAGGGCAGCCAGCTTCTGGCGCTGACCCCCGAGGGCAAACTGAAATGGAGTTTCCGCGCCGGATCGCTGGTGTTCAGCAGCCCGGCCATTGACGCGGCGGGCAACATCTATTTCGGCTCCAGTGACCGCAAGCTGTACGCGCTGGACCCGGCTGGGGGGTTGCGCTGGACCCGCCAGACCGGCCTGTTCGTGAACGCCAGCCCCATCGTGACCAGCACCGGGCTGGTGGTGGTGGGCAGTTACGACGGCAAGGTCTACGCCGTAAAAACCGACGGTCAGGACGCCTGGACCTACGCCACCGGTTCGCCTGTGGCCGCCCCCGCCGTCGAACTCAGCGACGGCACGGTGGTGGTCCCGGACCTGAGCGGCACCATTCACGCCATCAGCGCCGGGGGGCAGGCGCTGTGGCAACTGCGGACGGGCAAGAAGATGGATCTGGGCGTGACCGTCAGCGACGCGGGGACCCTGTACTTCGTGACCGAGGGCGGTGGCCTGAACGCCGTGCAAGGTGTACGCCCGCTGGCGGTGGGGCCGTGGACCACCTTCCATGCCCTGCCCAGCGCCGTGGGCCGCGCGCCCAGCGTCGGGGAACTGGCTGCTGCCGCCCAGGCCCGCAAGGGGGCTGCCAGCGCCGCCCTGACTGCCCTGACGCCGCTTGCACCTGTGGCTGCCGCGCCCCCCGCCACCACACCCACAGCTACGACGCCCCCTGTCCCCGCCCCCACCGCGCAGGTGCCGCCCACCACCACCCCAGCCGCCCCCGCTCCAGCCCAGCCCGTGCCGGTGCTGACGCCGCAGCAGCAGGCCATCGTCGCTGCCGGGGTGGCCCGCGCCGATGGCGGCCAGATCTACCTGCCGCTGGCGGCCAGTGCCGGGGCACTGGGCCTGAGCGTCAGCAGCGTGACCCCGCGCAGCGCCAACCTGCTGGTGGACGGCGCGCTGCTGCCGGTGGCCGTGCGGGTCTTCAACAACGTGCCCTTCGTGCTGCTCTCGGCACTGGCTGGACTGCCCGGCACGGCGGCCCGCCTGGTTCTGGCCCCCGCCCCCGCCGTGACCCTGACCCGTGCGGAACAGGACATCACCTTCCCGATCCGTCTGGCGCAACTGGTGCCGCTGCGCGAGAAGCCCGAATTCCCCGGCGTGCTGCCGAAGTAGGGGCCGAGTAAAATCCCGTAAGAGAAGAACCCGCCTGCGATAGCGGGTTCTTTCTGTGATGGAGCAAGGGGGTCTTGGCATCGGCCAGATCCCCCTCCAGTGTGACCGCATTTCCACGATCATTCTTCCTGGGCGAGAGGCGCTTCCTTGACTGGGTTTGCCTGGACCACGGCGACTCTGGCGGTTCCGTGAGATGCAGATGGGTTCACTGCTGGACCGACTGGGCACCTCTGTTCTTTCATTCGCTGGCGAGGAGCGTGACCACCTGATAGGGCCTGATGGCTTGCTCCGTCTCTGCGGAGTCTGAAATCACTTCTTCCAGGAGATTCACAACCTTCCAGCGGTGAATCTCCAGCGCGCTCAGGCCGTCCAGCGAGGTCTGCTGGCTGTGGGCCTCATAGACGCGCAGGATGACGGCGTCCGAATCCTCGGCCAGCTTGAGGGCGCTCAGGCGCAGGCCAGCGGGCAGGCTGATCAAGCGAGACTGGGCCAGAAATGTGCCTTCCGTGGCCGCGCTGTGAAGGGCGATCAGGGGGGCGTTGAGGTTCTGGGCTTCCCTCAGGGTGCCCCCGCGCCAGTCCCCCGCGTGCGGGTAAAGCGCGTAGGTGAACCGGTGCTGACCCTCATCCGCCGTGGGATCGGGATAGACGGGGGATCTGAGCAAGCTCAGGCCCAGCACGTTGCCCCGGCACGAATACCCGTACTTGCTGTCATTGAGCAGGCTGACCCCACAGGCCCCATCATTCAGATCAGCCCAGCGGTGGGCCGGCACCTCAAATTGCGCGGCGTCCCAACTGGTGTTGGTATGGGTGGTGCGAACGACGCTGCCGTAGGCCGTTTCGTAGGTGGCGTGTGGGCTGCGAATATTCACAGGCGTCAGCGAGCGCAAGAAGGTGTGGCGGCCACGCCAGTCCACTTCCGTTTTGATGTCCAGCCGGGCACTGCCGGGCCGCAGTTCATAGACCTGGGTGATGGTGCTGTCGCCGTGCTTGCGGATCACCCGAATGGCCGGATACGGCGCGTCCGACAGACGCTGTGGAGGCTGGGCGGCCAGCAGTTCTTCACCGTCCTCGGCGTAGGCGGCGTCCACCTCCCAGGCGTCGTACTCGCGGGCGATGTCCACGTAGGCCCACACCTGGTTGCCGCGCCCGGCGAGCATCTCGCGGGCCAGCCGTTTGTCGTACATGGACGTGAGCGTGCCGTCGTCGCCTACCGTCACGCGCAGGCAAGCATTGTCCAGCGTCAGGTCGTCAGGGTTGGTGTTGATGGCTGAAGCTGGAGCCTCGGCCTGCCCCACCTTGAGCGCCAGGTAGCCCAGACCCGGCACGGTCATTTCACCGTGAAGGTGAAGCTGCCCACCCTGGAAGTGCGTCTGGACCGCAAGGCCCTCGTCCGTCGTGAGGGCCAGCGGACGCCCCGTTTCAAGGACAGCGCGCAGCGGGCGATCATCGGAAGAGAGGTTCCAGACGACGATGCGCTCCGGGCCGCTCACCGCGTCGCCAAGGGCTTGCAGCGCTGCATTTCGCATGGCAGTCGCCCGCTCGAGCGCCGCGCCGAGTTCCTGGTGGGCCACGTCGTACACGGCCTTGACGCTGGAACCCGGCAGAATGTCGTGAAACTGGTTCCTGAGCAGCGTCTGCCACAACGTGGTCAGATCCTGTCGGGGGTAGGGGTGTCCCAGCAGCCGGAAGGCCAGGGTACAGGCCGCCTCGGTTTCCACCAGCGTGTGTTCCAGACGGCGGTTGAACTTCTTCACGCGGGCCTGGGAAGTGAACGTGCCCCGGTGCATTTCCAGATACTGATCGCCGGACCAGACGGGCAGGTTCGTGGCCTTCACCTCGTCGTAGAACTCGGCCACCCGTGTCATCTTCAGGCGCGGAAGACCGGGGAACGCCTTGAGACGTCCGTAACTTTCCAGCATCTCGGCGGTGGGGCCGCCGCCGCCATCGCCGTGCCCAAAGCTGAGCAGCGAGGCGTGACTGTGGCGCTTGCCCCGGAAATTCCGCCAGGTCTGCAACACGTCCAGCGGGGCGATATCGCCGTTGTAGCCCTGCGCGGGCAGGGGATTATAAAAGCTGTGGGCCAGCACCTGGCTGCCGTCCAGCCCCTCCCAGCGATACAGGTCATAGGGAAAGGTGTTGGTCTCGTTCCAGGTCAGCTTGGTGGTAAAAAAATAGGGCATGTTGGAGAGTTGCAGCAGTTGCGGCAGGTTGGCGGCGTAGCCGAAGGTGTCCGGCAGCCAGCAGACGCGGGCCACCTTGCCGAATTTCTCGGCAAAATAGCGCTGGCCGTAGAGCAACTGCCGCGCCCACGATTCGCCGGAAATCAGGTTGCCGTCGGGTTCCACCCACATGCCGCCGACCACATCCCAGCGGCCCTCCTGAACGCGCTGCTGGATGCGCCCGAACAGTGCGGGGGCGTCTTCCTCGACGTAACGGTAAAGCTGGGCCGAGGACTGGTTGAAGGTGAAATCGGGGTACTGCTCCATCAGGGTCAACACCGTGGAAAAGGTGCGCTGCGCTTTGAGGCGCGTCTCGGAGAGCGGCCACAGCCAGGCCAGATCGATGTGGGCATGGCCCGACAAGCTGATCTCCCCGGTGGGCGGGAAGCGTTTCAGCAGGTCTGCCCGGCGCTCATCCCAGATCTGGCGTGCCTGCCTGAGCGCCGGGCGCAGGTGATCGGGGAACGGCGGGCTGTCCTCGCTGGCAAAATCCCACTCGTCCCAGATCCCGGCGATCTGGTCCGCCTGCTCGCGCTGCTGGACCGCGCGCGAAAGGTACGCGGCGCTGTTACTGCGCTGGACCGGAAGCCCAGTCAACAGCTCACTGAGGGCGTCGGCGAGCTGGGCGGCCAGGTCAGGCTGACCGTGTGCCAGGAGTTGCCGGGCCGCTTCATGTGCCGCGTTGAGGTCGTCGTGCAGCGCGCGGACCTCCAGGTCAGGCTCCACCAGATGGGCCACCTTCAGCCGTGGATGCAGGTTCGGGCGTCCGAACAGGTCCTTGGGGCTGGCCTGAATCTCGATGCTCAGGCGCTGCCCGCCGGAGATCTCAGGGAGCCGGTACTCATGGTGGTATGGATTGAGGCCGCCTATGGGCCGCCCGTTCACACTCAGCAGGCCCTCACCGCCGACATCAAAACGCAGGGAGACCGGCCCTGTCCAATCTGCCGGCACCGTGGTTTCAAAGCGCAGCGTGACCGGGAAATCGCGGCTGGGCCAGCTTTCATTCAACGCAATGGGGTAGGCCCGATCTGAGCCGTGAGCGAAGAACTCACCGCCTGTCAGTGTCTGCCGCCGGGCGTCGCGCCAGGCCCCCAGCTCGTTGAGGCGATTGTGCAGGCGAATGAGGATCTGGGCCGTCGTCAGGGCGTGCGTCATGGAAAAACCTCTCCTCGCTGCTCGACTAAATGATGGACGCCCGGCCCCAGCGCGGTCACCGACAGTAGCAAGTCGGTTTTCAGAATCTCTGGGCCAGCCAACTGGTTTCCAGGCATTTCGGCCTCCTCTTCAAGGCAGAATTTGTGTCGTGCGTCCACGGTGATCCTGGAAATTATTTTACATCTGCCACCATTGTGAAACTTGCCCGGGGAATGACCTCGTCATCAGACAGTTGAGGTCTAGAGCAGGTCTCTGAATGAGTTGCCGGAAGTCCGTTTTTCTGGCGACTCCAGTCTCTCCTTCGCAGCTTTTCGAGTTCATCCTGCCCGGCAAAAATCTCCTGCGCCATGCGGCCCTAAAAATGGCCGTCCTAGACCCACTGCCGTGGATGCAAAAGCCCACTCTGCTCTTTCTAAAGCTCTTGCCGAGGGAACTTTTGCTGTCGTTTGCCATTTAACTTGAGACTGAAATACAGCGTTTTTTGGCCTTTTTGCCATTTTAATTGAGACTGTTGCCGTTTGCCATGAGACCCACTGCATTGCTTTGCCACTTGCCATGAGACTGGCGGAGAAGCGTTTGCCATTTGCCATGAGACTGGCGATACCCAGTTTCACCCCCCTCAAGGCCCCCAACAGGAAAGGGGCCACTGCGCTTTGCAGATGGCCCCTGGCTGATGGAAGCGGTCAGACAGATGTGTTGTAGGGGATCAAAGCGTGCAGGCGTCGCGTAACCATCTGCCGCCACAACTGCTGTGCGTCTGGGTGCTGGTGGTCCAAAAGGAAACGGACTGTCTTCGGGCTGGTCAACGCCTCCGCACACTCCGGCTGCTGTGCCAGAGCGGTGATCAGACCAGCGCACGATGGAGCCTCTAGCAGCCGCTCTATTCCTGTCTGGAGTTGGAGATAGTGGACGGTGCCCTGCCAGGTGCGGCGCGTTCCTCCGAGCATATTGCAGTTCAACCACTCCTGAAGGTGCAATCGGAGTTGGCTTTCAGGCCACTGCATCTGCGCCAGCACCACGCCCGCCCCGGCTGCCAGACAGCGCCGCCACACCGCGTCGGTGAGGTAAAGTCTGCTGCCTGGAAGTGCCCCGGTCTTCTGACCGTCCAGCGCAAAACCCAGCAGGTGTCTCATCCATTCAGAAACCGCGCACTCCTTACGGCAGAGCTGTGCGCTGCGGACGGCGCGCTCACGCAAGCGCCACAGGCATGTCGCCAGATCAACGTCCAAGAACTCGGCCACGTTGATGAGCACACGGCCCCGGTCCTGAACACTGAGCCGTTCAAAACGGCGCGTCGGTTCGGGATCAGGCGCGTCGTCAGGAATAGACAACAGGATCAGGCTGTGGAGCAGCCCCATAAAGTCTTCCCGGCTCAGCGTCACCCCGCCCCACTGCACCTTTCCAGTGTTCAGCGCCTTCTTCACCTGGACCTGAAGGCGCAGCAGCGCCTGTGCTTCCCCACTTTGCGGGGTGTTCGTGTCCGCACTGGGGAACGGTTGATGACAGGCGTGGCACTGCCTCATGGCCGGGACTGTGGTTCCCTGGTGGGCGTGTTTGATCGGTGCGGCACACCCCGGACAATGATCAATCAGCGCGCAGCCGTGCCTCTCGCAGATGACGCTTGTTGCCAAGCGCCAGGTCCACTGGAAGCCTTTTCCTTCGTGGAGGCAGAGGGGACAGACTGGACACCCTCGCGTGCGTTTGATGTGGCCCACGTCCACAACCAACCTCGGCGGGCCAGGCGGCGTGGCTGTTGGAAACAAGGTCAGCCCCAGGCTCAGGGGCCGCAAGGCATGTCCACTCGCTTCTTCCAGTACAGCGATGTCCTGTGCAGTGGCGCTAAGGTCTGGATCATGCCTCCAGAACTGCCCCAGGCCCAGGAGAGCTGTCATCTGATCAGGACGTAAGGCGTTGGCATCGGCCAACCGAACAACATAACTGCTCAGCAATTCACCTGTTCCCGGCGCTGGATAGACCGGCAGCCGCATCACACCACCCGGTCTAACACGTCCATGTATGGCCGGTACTGGCGCAACGACTCCAGTTTAAGGTTGCCGTGCGCCAGCAGCGTTCCCTCCATGAAATCAAGCAGATGGCCCATGATTCCCTTGCTCTCCGCCAGGAGGTACTTCACCGCCGCGTGTGTGACCTCGTGGTCATCCAGTTTCGTGATTTCCATGACCAGCGCCTTGACCACCCCCGCGTCACGAAGCCGGGTCAGGCGGCCACGCGAGAAATTGAAGCGGGTGTTGAGCTGGGAATCGAGCGACAGGATAGCGGCCAGGTCTTCGGTGCCAACAGGGACGACGCACAGGCCCTGAAGAATCAGGGCCTTGATGCAGCGCAAAAAGGGCCTGCCCCGCCCGTCTGTCCCGGCGCAGTCGTGAAATTCATCCAGAAAGATCAGTCCCAGCTTCACCTTGCGGGCCAACTCGACGAAGCGACCCATCCGCGCCGCGTGGGTGCCGGACTCGGCACCGGGCGCACCAATCGCGGTGAGCAGTGCGACGGACAGGTCCGAGACGCGCGGGAAATCGGTCATGGTCAGGCGGATGGCCGGAATGATGACTGCCTCTTTACCGTAGACCGGGGGATGCAGGTACAGATACCGGGCAATCAACGCCGACTTGCCCCCATTGCTCTCTGACACGATGGCGATGCTGCGGGTCCGGTGACGCGCCGGATCAGTTGCGATGGCGTGTAGCTCGCTCAGCAGGGCCAGGCGGGCGGGTTCGGGATACCAAGTGGTTTCGCGCTGGTTGATTAGGGCGTGACGCTGCTCTTGCTGATTGACAGTTTCCATCTCAAGCCTCCATGTGTGGGGTGGGGGGATTGAACTCAAATTCGATCTTCGCGGCTTTCAGTGCGGGCAGAGTGCTGCTGCTCTGCTTGGGAGATGGACTTGGCTTCGGCACATCTACGTCTGTCTTGACCGTACCCGGTTTGCCGCGTCCCGCAGGCCGCTGTGGGCGCTCGGCCAGCACCTGCGCGGCGATCTGCTGGTTGGTGGGCGCACGCTGTTCAGCGACCTGACGGCTGGCCCGGAGCCTGCGCTTATAGGCGGACCAGACTTTCAGACTGAGGGGCTGGCCTTCGAGTTCACGGGGAACGCGGGCCACCAGATCAATCAACTTGCCCGTGTCGGGATGAATGGCCTGGGCCACGCTGATGTCGTCGGCATCGAACACCACGTCCACATTGGCCCGCCGCACGATCAGGGGCGAGAGTTCAGCCGGGACTGCCGCGACGTACATCAGGTCATGCAGGCTGATGCCCTCATGCTGGCACCGGCGCACCTCCTGTGGGCGCATCCGGTGGCGCAGGTAGTCCTCCTGCACTGCCGATAGGGGACTCCAGGCCCCCAGACCCCGCCGCACCAGATCGGCGGCATGTTCGTGGCGTGTCAGCATCTGAAGCGGCGCGCAGAGCTGGTTGTGTCGCTCCACGATGCGGTGGTTGAACTTGATCAGGTCTTCCAGCGACAGGATGGCCCCGGCCTGGGCATCATACTCACCGCGCTTGACAATGGTGTTCATGGATGTTCCCGGCAGCAGGTGCTGCTGATGGGTCAGCGTCCCGATGGTGCGCTCTTCGATGCCGCCGTGGTGCCGTGACGGTTTGTTGCGTTGCAGGACATCAATGCCGAGATGGGTCAAGGCCCGACTGACCTGCCGGTTGACAAATTCGCTGCCAGAGTCAATGCGGAGGCGTTCGGGTAGCCCTGCACCCACGGGTAGCATGGTCACCCCGGCCTGGTTAAGTTCCTGCTGCTCACCCAGAAAAACATCACGCAGAACCAGCAGGATCGAGGCAGCGCTGATGGCCTCTGCGAAGACCACCGAGCGCACCACCTCCGAGGTGACGGCATCCACCACGGTTACGATATTGGCCCGTCTGGCCCCCTTCCTACGCTGTCCCTTGCCTCTCTTGGCGCGCGTCACGATGTCCAGGGAACCGTCTTCACAGGTAAAGAGATCGGCGGGCGTGCAGTCCACCGTCAGCAACTCGCCGCAACACAGCAAGTCCAGACGGCCCTGGCGGGCTTCCAATTTGTGCGCCGCGTCACGTCCATCACGCAGCAGGGCGGCTTGCACAGGGTCACGGTCTGTCCAACGCTGAAGAAAGCGCTTTACGGTGTTATATCCAGGGACGGGCAGCTCCTCATCCTGACAGGCTCTGGCAATCCAGGCATATAAGTCAGCCACCGATCTTGCCCGCACCCCTTCCTTGCGGTCCAGTGGGATGAAGTAGTGCTGCCGGGTCAACTGCTCCATGATGGCCGCCACCTGGGCGTCAAGCTGCCGCCTGGGCCGCCCCTTCGTTTCCCCCAGTAGGACGGCGGCCACCTCAGAAAAAGTGATGCCCGGTGCGCCCGCTGCTTGCAGCGCCGCCCGGAACCGGAACAGCGAGGGCCTGGAGACCCCAGTGGCGGCGGTCAGGCGCTCCACATCGGCCTCCTCCAGCGGCTGTGAGGGATCGTTGTACAGGACAAACAGATGAAGAAGCCGTGTCCCGCGCGCAGATTGTTTGAACTTCTCTTCCCGGTGCAGGTGGGTGGGCTGCTGCTTTGTGGACGGTTCAGGCATCACAGGCGGTGGGTTCTGGAGCAGCGCGAGCATCGGCACCCCTAGAACAGAGTGTTGGGGCGCGAGACTGTTGCCGGGGAGGTCAATCCGGCACGCCAGAGGCTTGACTTCGGCTTCCGCCACCAGCTCCTGAGCCGCGAGCATTCCTTTGAGTGAGGCGTCCACCTGGGCCTCATTGCCCTTCGCCAGACGGAGAGCAAAGTCACGCACGGCAGACATCTGCATCGCTCCGCATTCACGCAAAAGGGTCACGATGTCCTGACGAACGTGTGGGTCAATGTCATAACCGCAGTACCGCCCGAACATCTGGGCCTGTTGTAAGCGCGCCGGGCTGTAATCGCTGTCCCTGAAGATGTACAGCGGCTGACCCAGACCAGCCAGACGCTCTGCTTTGATTTGCCAAATCAGGGCCGCGTTGGCGATCATGGCTCCGACGATCCCTGCGGGTTTGCAGTCCACTGATAGTAAGCGCCCATCTGCCAGCGTCAGTGTGAAATCGGGCGTGTAGATGTGTTTGGAACCATCGGGCAGATGGTAGTCCACGCCTTCAGCTCGCGTGATTGACGTGATGAATGGATCAATATCCCAGAGCCGCAGAGCGCATTCCTCGATGGTGCTTTCAAACGGCAGCGTAATGTTAAAACGCCGCAGCAGCACCGTCCCCTTGCGGCTTGGAGTGGAACCCTCATAGGTCCGAATCATGGGGCAGTGCCCAGACAATGTGAGCCGAAACCTCGCACACCCCACGGGTGCGCCAGTAAACTAACCATACGGTCTCCTTTGCGAGTGACCTGAATTTTTTTGAGAACGCTGCGCTGATGCCCGTCAGAGCAGCATTTTTTTGTCTTGCGGGGTATCCAAAAGGATCAATGCGTTTGGCCCCGTCTGATTATAAGGATGTTCTGGTCTGTTCGCAACAGAATCTAATGAGTGTATTCGGAGACATGAAAACTTCTCCTGCCCCAACGCTACAGGCCATCCGCGCTGCATCTTTTGGCTCTCCAGGGAGCGGGGTATGACTCCAGCTTCGGATAAGTTGAAATCAAAAAAATCACCATTCTGGGGACACCTGACGCTATATGAAGGTGGAATGGGGGCATTTGTGCTACTGCGGAAGTGATAAACCGTGTACAGTGAATTCAGATGATCACTGCCGTTCAACAGTGCGCTGGGGGTGACCGATGATGCAAACAATGCAACCTGGAACTGTCGTGCAAATGGTGACCCAGCTTCCCAACGCAAGCCGTGTAGGCCGGGAAATTAATTACCGACAGCAAAGAGAGCTTGCTGTGCGATTGCGCCTCGACATCCGTAGAAACTGGGCGACGTTCAGCCCAGAAGAAAAGGGGAAACTTATCGCGGCTGCGGAACAGGGTGGGTTCGTCACTAAGCCCTTGAGGGCGCAGCCGCTCCTGATCGCCAAAGGAATAACTTGGCTAATCTGGGCCGCCTACGCTGGGAAGTTGGGTGACTTCATGGCTTTTGGACACGAAGCGACTGCGTTGATGCAAGAGATTTGTTCTCTTGCAGAAGAGGACAATGGGGTTTGGCAGCAGGCCATCGCTGAAGCCGTCCACGAGTCTCTAAATCAACCTGCGGGAGTGACGCTAAAATCGCGTTCTGATGTCCGGTCTTTCCTCCAGTCCCTATGACTTCGAGCCGAGCGCTCCGTTCATACGGAGCGCAAAGGCGCTAAAAAAGAGTTGTAAGGGGAAACTCCAGCAGACCATGCTGGAGAGTCTTTTGACGGATGTGATTGACGCCATCATGGCGGCCCCCAGGCAGATTCAGGGGCATCCTTTGCAGGCGATTGACAAGTTCGTTCAGGAGCCTTGGCCGTCCAAGTATGACCCAGAGGACTGCGAGTTCTGGAAAGCCTATTTCATCCTGCCCTGGGAAAGTGGAGCGCGGCGATTGGGCCGCCTGATGTACATGATTCACGAGCCGACGCAGACTGTCATTGGCGTTCTGGTCTACACCCATGCGGAATACCAGACGCGCCCCAACGACAAATACCTCAAGGGTGTGTTTCGGGAAGCAGACGTTCCCCGTTGATCTTCACCATCTGTCGCGCTTGACGGGATTCTTGGAGCATTACCACCTATCTGCTGGCCCTGCGCGACAAGGGACTGGTCCAGTACGAGGCGGGCAACCGCCAACGCGCTCTGATTCTGTTGACGAACACTGGACGCAGTGACACTGAACTGCGCTTCCCCATCGTCGGCACCGTCACCGCAGGGCAACCCTTGGGGGCTGAGGAACACACTGAGCGCACAATCGCCCGCTTGCAGGACATTCTTGATTTAAAGGAGGGTGACTTCTTCTTGCATGTCCAGGGCGACAGCATGAATAGGGCAGGCATCTACGACGGCGATCTAGTGGCCCTGCGCCCAAGCCAGGTTAAACCCCTCCGGGGTGAAATTGTGCTGGTTCTCCTGCCTCACAAGGGCACCGCGACGCTTAAACGCTGGAACCGGCTAAATGGTGTGGTGTCCCTCCATAGCGAGAATCACGCCCATGAACCCATCATCCTGCCCGCAGCCGACGTGCAGTTTCAAGGGTGCCTGGTGGGGCATATCGGAACGGGGCGGGCCAGGAAGACGCTCCCCCTCCCAAGCTAAAAAGTCGTGACCGATCTAGAGAAAGTCGAGGTGAAATGTATTATTGTGAGGGATCGGAAACTTGGTAAAAAAGTCGTGAGTGTTCGTAGCTCGAATGAGCTTGTGCAGGAACAGTCAACCCGCTATCCTGTAAATATGCGTTCAGCAACGGACATTTGGTATTTCGTCTTGGAGTCTAAGTGCTAAAATCCTTCAAAAACATTGAGCCTCTGGTAGCCAGTATCGAGCGTTTGGCAACCACTCCAGATCAGTTCCTCAAGACTCCGGCCCAGCGGGAGATGGTATCAAACGCGCTGAACGGACAGCTTTCAAAAACCCTACGGGATGTTGTCCCGATCTCGACACTCCACGCTTACGGGGCATTTTTTACCAGCGACTCGATGGCCGACAAGCTCATTGAAGACCTTACAGATGAGCAGATTATGCAAAGCCGTGTGTTTGACGCTTCTTGCGGGGGCGGGAATCTTCTCCTGGCTTATGCTAGACGCCTCCCAGTACAGCGGACACTCAACGCGACTGTCCTCGCGTGGGGAGAGCAAATTTATGGATTTGATATTCAGCCGAGTTTCATACGCTCCACCAGGGCTAGGCTCGTTTTGCTGGCGGCGTACAGGGGGAGTGACCTGTATGGAGATGACTTTTTTGCGGATTCAAGGGAAGTTATGGAACAACCGTTTCCGCATCTCAGGGTATGCGATGCCCTCAATGTTGATTGGCCGCATGCAGAAATCACACTTCTGAATCCTCCTTACAACAGGGTGCAGAGTTTACCAGGATGTACATGGGCCACTGGAAAAGTATCTCAGGCAGCCAATTTTATAGTCAAAGCGTTGGAGAAAAGTAGGCCGGGGGATTTGGTTCATGCAATTCTTCCAGATGTCTTACGCGCTGGAAGCAATTATCGTTCGTGGCGAGAAGAAATATCTCAATCCGCAAGGATAGCTCATATTAATATCCTGGGACAATTTGATGCCGATACAGGTGTTGATGTATTCCGATGTATTTTTGAGCAATCCGCAGAGATCTTGGAAAGACGCTCGTTTTGGCCCTCTAACGTTAATGATATCCATTTGGATATGCAAACCAAGCTGGGAGATTTCTTTGATATTTCTGTTGGCAGAGTTGTGCCTCACCGAGATAAAGAAGTAGGGAAAGAATACCCTTATTTGCACGCTAAGGTCCTGGAACCGTGGGCCGTAATCAGAGCAGACAAAGAATTCAGAAGATTTACTGGCACCACCTCGCAGCCGCCATTTGTCATCATACGTCGTTCCTCTAGATCAAGCGACTCATACCGGGCTGTTGGTACAGTGGTGCGACGGGCAGGCTCAGAGAATACCACTATCGCAGTAGAGAATCACCTACTGATCGTTAGACCAAAGAGCGGACTTTTGAGGGATTGTAAGGAACTGCTTAAACGACTCAAAATGCAACAGACCAACGACTGGCTCAATGAACGCATCAGATGCCGCCATTTGACAGTCGGTTCAGTTCGTGATCTTCCGTGGTGGGATGTGTGACCATTCCAAGCGATAATCAAGGCCATCTGAGATTTGCTCCTGACATCCTGAAACGGCTAGGAGAGGAACTTATCCCCAATCCTGAGCAGGGACTTATTGAACTTGTTAAAAATTCTTACGATGCTGACGCAAACCGTTGTGAAATTTCTTTAACTAAAGTGAGTCGTCGCGGCGGAAGTATAGTGATCAAAGATGATGGGAAAGGCATGACTGTTGATGATATACTCAGCGGCTTTTTCATGATTGGTAGATCAAGAAAAGCTCCAAGAGTTAAGAGAAAAAATGGAAGACTGACAGTTGGGGATAAAGGTCTCGGTAGGCTCGCCGCCCTGCGCTTAGGTTCAAGCACGACGATTATAAGTCGTCCCAAAAGTGAGCCAGGAATAGAACACACAACAACAATTGATTGGGCGCAAATTGATCTAGCCGAGGCCATTGAGGATATCAAACTCTCTATTACGAGTTTACCAACAAAAGACAAATCTGGTACAGAAATATATATCGATCAAATTACAAATCCACTCAACACGGAAGATGTCGCTAGATTAACAAGAGAACTCGTTCTATTGAAAGATCCTTTTGAAACTAGTGATGGATTTGACGTTGTACTAATCAGCAAAGAGTTTCAAGAATATGTTAAACGTGTGAATGAGTCATATTTTGAATTTGCCAATTACCGCCTAGTTGCTTCCGTAGGTAAAAATGGTGAAGGTATAGCGGATGTTTATGATAGTTCTGGACAAATTCTTTTTTCGGACACTATACCTCATGGAAAATCAAAGAAATATAAAATGCCTCCTGCGAAATTTGAGCTATGGGTATGGATTCTTAGCTCAGAGTATTTCAATGAAAAAACAGTAAAACTTCCAGAAATTAGAGAATGGCTTAAGTCGATAGGAGGCGTCCACATATATCACCGGGGGATTAGGGTTCGTCCATATGGAGATCCCGGATTTGATTGGCTCGATATGAATCTTGCGAGAGCTAGAAGACCTGAAGAACGTCCATCTACTAATAATGTCATCGGCAGAGTAATAATTAACGATCCAAAATTGCGTCTTGATCAACCCACGAATAGAATTGGATTCATAGAAAATGAGGTTTTCAATGAAGTGAGGCGCTTCGCTAAAGACAGCTTGGAATGGATGGGTAAGGAACGACTAAAAATAGCTGAGGCACGTAGAGAGAGCGAGAAGAGAAGCGCTCCAGCAGAAAGCAAGAACGCTTTACAGTCACTGAGAGCAGCAGTTAAATCCGCAAGCCAGAAAGATGAAAAACGAAATATAGAAGATGCATTAGAGACTTTCGTAAAAGTAAAGAATAGTGAGATGTATATACTGCAAGATGAATTACAGTTATATAGGTCACTTGCTACAGCAGGAACAACATCGGCAGTTTTCGCCCACGAATCGTCAAAACCGATTACAGTTCTAAAATCTTCCGCCAATACTTTGGAACGCAGAGGTAGGAAAATAGCGGGTGAACGGTATGATGCTCAGTTGAAGGAACCGATAAACCGTATCCGTTCTGTTTCAAACTCCCTTAGCTCATATTCAAAATTTCCTATATTCCATCTCGTAAGGCGGAAACGTAAAATTACTGAGGTAGATTTGAGGGAGACTTGGCAAACTATAGCTGAACTTTTCACACCTTTACTTCAAGAAGCTCAAATTTCTTTCTCTATTGAACCGCCGCAATCTCCATGCATCATCAATGGGAGCATTGCCATGATTGAATCTATTGCAACTAATCTTTTAACGAATTCCATATATGCACTGACTAAAAGGGGTGCGACAATGGTGGAAAGACAGGTTAATGTTAAAATTATTCATCAAGGGACAACCGCGAGAATAATTCACAGCGACAATGGCAGAGGAATACAAAATATCGATATCGAGAAAATCTGGAATCCAGGGGAGACTACATCTAACCAAGGCACCGGCTTTGGCTTAACTATTGTCCGCGACTCAGTGAGTGATCTGAATGGAAGTGTAGCCGTAATTCCGAGTGGATCACTGGGAGGGGCAGAGTTTTTTGTTACCCTCCCAATAAAATGAGGGCGCAAAATGACGAATTTTTCGCAATTTCTACCCGAAACCATTTATATTATAGATGACAATCAGGACACCGCTGGAGATATCAAGGACCAAGTTGAAGATTTAGGCTGTAAACCAATACTTATAACGAGAGGGCATTTTTCAACAACTTCTGAATTAATGGAAGAGATAGAACCGCAGAATGCTGGTATTATTTGTGACCATAGACTACAGCATGGGTCTCTTGCCGATTTCTTCGGATCAGAATTTGTAGCCTTGTCATATTCCCAACGCCTACCGGCACTTCTTTTAACGGAGTATGGCGAACAAGACGTGGACACAACTATACGAAGATATAGGAGGAATATTCCCATATTACTCCAAAGATCAAATGTTGATCTTAAACTAATTGCCGATGGAATGATAAAGTGCATCGAAGAACTCAAAGGTAATATTGAGACAGATCGCAGGCCACACCGTACTTTTGTAAAGGTAACGCATATAGATCGTGAAGGCGAAGATATAGTTGCCGATGTTTTTATTGATAGCTGGAAACCTAAAACAGCAATACGGCTACCCATCTCTCTAATGGGTGATGATGTTGCAGACTATGTGACTTCAAAATTAGTCCGTAATGCCGACCCTCCACTAAGCGTTCGTTTACTTGCAAAGGTAAATTTGGGTGCATCTAATTCATGGGAATTATACTTTGATGAGTTTGAAATTCCCGGTGAACCGCGATCTTCTTTAGAAAGTCTTGTTACCAAGAAGCTTTATGGGAAGGACATCGAATAATGACTCAAATTATCATTATCGATGTTGGACATGGGAATGCCGCAATTATAGAAAGTGACCAAGTTTACGGAGTAATCGATGCTGCCCCAGGATCGGCATTGTTAGATAACTTAGATATAATGGGAGTCAAGGAAATAGAACATGTTTTTTTGTCTCATGCAGATCATGATCATGTAGGCGGTTTGACGTCCATTCTATTAAGCGAAGATTTCTCAGTTAAAAATATACATCTGAATTCTGATTCCACAAAATTAGGGCCACATTATCAAGATCTACTAGCTGCCATTGAAGATAGCGTAGTTCGGAACGATACAAACGTGTATCACCAGTATGCCCAAAAATTACCCATCTGTATGATTGGCTCAATCGCAGTCAACATAATTGCTCCACAAATAAGCACAATACTGTCTGGCGCTGGAGGAAGAACATTAAGTGGAGCAACAATTACCAGTAATAGTCAATCTGCTGTTTATTTAATTTCAGATAAAGGTAAAGATATTGTTTTATTCGGAGGTGATATGGATGATCACTCACTTGATTTTATTGCGCGCACGAGGCAGGATTTGTCAGTACCAGTTTTAGTCTACCCCCATCATGGAGGGCATGTTGGCACTGCGGCAAGAGATATAGCTTTTGCCGAGAAAATTAGTAAATTATTTTCTCCCAAATTTGTTTTATTTTCAACTGGCAGAAGAAAACATAAAAATCCATTAAAAACCGTAGTGGACAAGCTTTTGGAATGTAATTCAGAATTAAGGATTGTATGTACCCAACTGTCTCAAAATTGTTCAGAGAGCGTGCCTATCAGTGGTAATCTACCCCCTGGATATTCAGATCATTTGGAAGAACTACCCTATTCCAGTCGTGCCTCACAGGAATTCTGCGCTGGAACGATCAGGATTGTCTCAACGGGTGAGTCAGTGAAGATTGATAAAATCCATGCCCACTCAGCTTTTGTCAAGTCTTTCGTTGCATCTCCCATGTGTAGAATCTATAGCGAGAAAAATTAGGTATTATCGAGAATCATAAAAAACTGAGTTTAGTAAGAAATGAAAACAAGCTTCTGAAAAATAAGAATTTATTTTTATAGTACGTTTGGAATCGCTAAAAAATTGTAGTATTAGCTTTAAGTATTTAGCATTATTTTTTACAGTGGCTGATAAATCAGTCCAGAATTTTCCTGGACATTGAGGGCAGTGACTTCGTCTGCCCCATCTCATCTGAGGCCGAGCGCCAGTGGGCCTCCAGCGGTTGCTCAGGATGGTGTCCGCCAGCGCCCTCTGGTGAGCGGGCCGCATCGCATGGCTCTAGGAAAGGAATGTCCACCCCTTCGCTGTCATTTGAGCGACTGGAATCCTTCTATTCCGGCCACCCCGGCTCAGCAGTGAGGTGAGCAGATCATGTTCGGCCAGACTGACGGCTTCACTCTTCATTGGGCGAGGGGGAGGCAACGTCTAAGTTCAGTACCTCGCTCGCCTCCATCCCCAGCACTGTGGCAATGCGGTACAGCGTCGAGAGCTTCAGGTCCGCCTTGCCCCGTTCGATCAGACTCATCTGCGTCCTGTAGACCTCTACAGCGTCCGCGAAGGCTTCCTGGCTGTATTTGTCGGCCCGAAGCGCACGAATACGCTGCCCCACCGAGATGCGGAAAGCCAGTTCTTCCGCTGTGGCGACATGGGTATTTCTGCTGCGGCTGGGATGAGACGGCATCCCCCAAGCGTGTCGGGAGGAATGAAATTAAGCTACAGCCGAATAAATACCACTAATTTACATACATAGCCTATACTCAGCGCGGGCGTGAGAAGCGAAAGCTGCGCCCACGGGAGGAGGACCAGATGGACAAGCAGATCGCAGGACACCGCTGGCGATGGCGGTTATGGGGGAAAGGAGTGGGGCAGCGATATTCCGCTATTGGCGTTCTCGCGCTCTGTGGAGCGCTGACAGGCTGCCAGAACAGCAGCGGGCCGAGTGCAGCAACACTGACCCCAGTGGCACAGTTTTTTGCCGATCACGGTGGTCTCTCTCTGGATCAAAAACCTAAGCGCCCGTGCTTACGTGGCGTGACTCTGAACAAGACCGTTCTGGGCGGCCTCTTTGGCGGCGGGTCAGTCACACTTGTGGATTTTATTGAGCAGCAGGGGTTAGCGACGATGACGCGCACCCCAGATGGCACAGGCCGAACAGAAGTCGTCATGACCCCGACGGATAAGTACAAAGCCAACTGGGTGAGCGATGGCGACACCAGCTATTTCTGCTTCGGACGCTTTGCAGTGACCAAAGTAGAACCCGTTGCGGACGCCAAGCCCACCACGGCTGGCAGCAGCGAGCCATATCTGATTCCAGGCACAGCGGCCTATTCCACGCGGGTCACTTATAAGTGGGATGACGTGCCGCAGACTTTGGTGAGCGCTTTGAAGGAGACGCCCATCGTGCTGATCCGTGGCTCGATGTCGCCCGACGAGTATGGGATCGAAAAGACCGTCGTGGCGCTCCTGCCCAGCAAAATTGAAAATATTCAACTGAACCAGTGAGGCCCACCATGAAACAAACCCCTGCGATCCTGTCCCTTGCTCTTGCCCTGGCCTCCTGCGCTCCCGTGGTCACTAGCGCCACACCGACACAAATCACCATGAGCGCGAGTTACACCACCGGCACGCTAAGAGCGGGCGAGGACAGCCCTGTGCTGGCAGCAATTGTGGCAATCGCGCCGACTGCGCCTGTCACGGATAGTAACCGTCAACCCTGGCGAGCAGAAGACATTGAGCGCAACCTCGTGGTCCTGCGCTCACAGCCCCGGACCACCACCACGGCGTTTAGCCTGTCCAATTTTGCCCAGGAAATGAGCTGGAACGTGATTAGCTCTGCGGGGGTCACCACGGTCACAGCCCGGTACAGCAGCGCCTACGCGGCGGCAGCGGATCATATTTTTGCGAAGTTGGACGCGAGATTCAGCCGAGTCAAATAAGAGCAGAAAGGGCGGGGAAATAGGCTTGTCCTGGCCTATTTCCCCAGTCTATGTCCATGATGGAGATGAAGGGCATCGTGAATCTTCTCCGCGACTTCCTCCAGGTATGGGCGAAGAAAATAGTTGTTCGTCGGCAGACTGATTTTCCTCGTTTGCGTCGAGTAAGCAAAAACGAGATGACTGACAGCGTAAATATCTTCAGTCCCACCAACGAGAGTGCCGAGAGCAACGAAACGTCTCTCGGCTCTCCTTCTGCCCTCAAATGGACGCCGCCGCTCATGTCCCCTGTGCAGCTCATCAAAAAATAAGGCGCTTGCCGCATTGCTGTTCGTGATCTCAAAGAAAGCAGCGTGGTCAAGTGACAGGTTGGTGGCTGAACGGTTGATCATCTGCTGGAAACGCGCGGCGGCATCTGGGACGGGAGTTGAGGTCATCATGCTGTAAGGCGTCGCACAGTGATGGCAGCGCAGAAAAACGCCCACTTGATTGAAGAGATACCGCAGCTCCTGTCTGCACGTCGGGCATGTGCCAATCAGCATCAGGGCGTGCTTCTCGCACACATAAGAGTAGATGGTCTTGGTCCAAGAGGGCAGATGGTATAGGGTCTTGAAGCATTCCGGGCAGATGCGGATGGAGTGGGAACGGTGCTTGATGAGTGCTGCGCCGTATAGCCTGCTGAGCGCGTTGTCCTGGTCACGCGGGAAATCGTTCAGACCGATGCCCGACACACGTTCAAGGGCGAGCCAGGTGTTTGCCCAGTCTCTCAAGGAAAAGTCGCTTTGGTGAACTCCTATATGCCTCAAGAGGACGCGGACGGTGCAGTGGTTGGCCTCCGCGAGACGGACGATCCAGGCTTCAGGCAATTCATCCGGCTCAGGTTGCACGCGCCCTGGCAGGGAGAGAGGGAGCATGACCCACTATGGGGCCTGTCGCCAGTCTCATGGCAAATGGCAAACAGTCACCCGCCAGTCTCATGGCAAACGGTAATCTCACCAGAATGGCAAGCCAGTCTCAAAACAAATGGCAAACGACATTTGCGAGAGTCCGTCCTGGATCATTCTGAAAATTATTCTCAGTATTTTCAAAAAGTTGACAAAAATAATTTTCAAGCGTACTGTGACCACACAGCCAAATCCAAACGTTCGAGCTGAACCAGTTGCACCACACGTCGGCATGACCCGGTCAGAGGGGGCCAGCACCATGACCCAGCTTCAATTTCCATTGCCCAGTTCCCCGTCCAGTGGGGCCATCGGGCGCATTCGCCTCCAAGCCCACAGCCTCTCGCCCAGCCTGCGCCGCGTGGCGGAACACGTCATTCAACACGCCGACAGCGCCGTTCATCAGACCATTACCGAGGTGGCCGCCAGCGTGGGCGTGTCCGAGGCGACGATCACCCGGCTGTGCCGCAAGCTGGATTACGCTGGATTTCACGCCTTCAAGATTGCCCTGGCCGCCGATCTGGGCGGACGCGAACAGCGGGGGCGCACGGCGCAGGAACAGGTGGGCGCAGACATGCCCACGGCCACCCAGCGGTTGTTCCAGCAGGCGGCGCGCACGCTGGACGACACCGCCCGCCTGCTCGATCCCGTGATGCTGGAGGACGTGGCCCGGCTGCTGGCCCGCGCCCCCAGGGTGGACCTGACGGGGCAGGGCAACAGCGGCCTGATCGCGCAGTTCTTCGCCCACCGCCTGATGCGGATCGGCATCACCGCCAGCGCGTATACCGACCCACATCTGGCTGCCGTGAGCATCAGCACACTGCCGCGTGGGGGGGTGGTGATCGGCCTGAGCAGTTCAGGCAGCACCATCGACACCGTGCAGCACCTGAAGCTGGCGCAGTCGTGCGGGGTGGCCACCGTGGCGATCACCCACCGGGCCAGCAGCCCGATCACGCGCCACGCCGGCATGGTGCTGTTCACCGCCGCCCAGGAAGATCCTCTCACCGACGCCGTGCTGGACACCCTGACCAGTCAGGTGATGTTGCTGGAAGTGCTGTACGCCGCTGTTCTGGGCCACCGTCCCGAATCCAACGCCATGCTGCGCGTCACTGCCGAAAGTGTCGTGGAAAAAAAGTACTGAAGTCCGTCCATTCGCCCCCTCACTTTCCCAGGAGGAATGCCCATGAAACAGTTCCACAAAACTGCGCTGCTCGCCCTGACCCTCGGCCTCGGCCTGACCGCCGTTTCCGCGCCCGCCGCCGCGCAGGCCCCCACGGAAGTCACGTTCTGGACGTGGTATCTCAGCCCCAAATTCGATCCGTACATCAAGCAGACCATCGCCGCCTTCGAAAAGGCCAACCCCACGATTAAAGTCAAGTGGTTCGACAAGCAGGACAGCATGGTGCAGGACTTTATCGCCAGCGTGAACCTGGGGAGCGCCCCGGACGTGGTGAACCTCAACATCGACGAGACCGGCAAGGCTGCCCAGAACGGTTTTTTACGGAATGTGGACGCGCTGACGCCGCTGGCGAGTCTCAAATCCACCTTCTATCCGCAGACGCTGGCCAACTTCACCATTGGCGGCAAGGTCTACGGCTATCCGTGGTACGGCTCGCTGAATGAGGGCGTGCTGCTGTACAACCCGGACCTGATGGCTAAGGCGGGCGTGAAAGCCCCCAAGAACATGACCGAGCTGCTGAACATGGTCAAGACCATTAAGGACAAGACCGGGGCCTACGCCTGGGTTCCGGCCCTGAAAGATCCGGGCGGCGCGTCGTTCCTGGGCTACTTCTCCTCCGACGGTCTGCCGATCTACAACGCCAAGGGTGAGGCGGCGTTCAACAGCCCGGCGCACGTGGCGATCCTTCAGAAATACGTCGATCTGTTTAAGGGCGGCTATTTCCCCGAGGACGCGCTGCGCAAGGAAGCCTTCCAGCTTGCCACCGAACTGTATGCACAGAACCGCGTCGCCATGATCGTGGGCGGCCCACAGGCACTGAACCGCATCAAGGACACCAACCCCAGCCTGTACGCCAAGACGGTGGTGGCCACCGCGCCGCTGGGCAAGGCCAACACCCAGACCGGCACCAGCATGGGCATGGTCATTCCGCAGGCCAGCAAGCACCCCGCCGAGGCCGCCAAACTGGCCGCGTACTTCACCAACAACGCCAACCAGATTGCGTTCGCCAAGATCGTGCCGATTGTTCCCACCACCGCTGCCGCGCAGAACGATCCGCTGTTCAAGGGGGCGTCCAGCGACCCGATTGCCAAGGCCACCGCCCTGGTGGGCGCGTCGGGCCGCTTTATCAACCCCGGCTTCAAGGCTCCGGGCAACAGCGATGATCTGTACAAGAACTTCAGCGACAACATCGAGGCCGCGCTGCTGGGCAAGAAGACCCCCAAGGCCGCGCTGGACGACTCCGTGAAGTTCTGGAACGCCAACATGAAGAAGTGAGGTTCGGCGGGCGGCTGATCCTGTCCTCAGCCGTCTTCTGAATGCCACAGTCCCCGCCCTGAAATCGACGGGCGGGTTCTTGCTTTTCTGGATAGGACCTTATGCGAGCCTCGTTGCTGAATTTGCCGCCAACCCCGGCCCCGGCTCCGCAGCTCTGCGGGTGACCCACGATGGGAGAGGGAGCGAAGCCCTCGATGACTTTTCACCGAAGGAGGTGATGACATGGCCCGTTCACAGCCACTCGGCATCAAGCCGCCAAAGCCCAATGCCCCGCGCGCCAGATATTCCCTGCGGGACACGCTGTTGTCCTACGGCTTTCTGGCTCCAGCGCTGATTCTGCTGACCCTGTTCACCTTTTATCCGCTGGCTTACGGCTCGTATCTGGGCTTTACCGAGTACGGCGGGGCGCGCTTTGCCCAGGGGCTGGCTCCCAAATGGATCGGGCTGGAGAACTTCCGCACGCTGGCCGCCGATCCGCTGTTCCTGACCGCACTGGGCAACAGCGTCAAATACCTGGTCATCGTGCCCGTGCTGCAACTGGCCTCGCTGTCGGTGGCCGTGCTGGTCAACAAGAACCTGCCCGGTATGGCCTTTTTCCGGGCCGCGTATTACATCCCGGTGGTCACCAGTATCTCGCTGGCCGCCGTGATGTGGGACTGGGTGTACAACAAGGAAGGCACCCTGAACTGGGCGCTGGGCGCGGTCCGCCTCATCCCCGAGGGCAGTTTCTTCGGCTGGCTGAACAACGAGCAGACCGCCTTCTGGGCCGTGATGCTGGTGACCTTCTGGCGCGGCTTCGGCTATTACATGGTGCTGTATCTGGCCGGGCTTCAGGGCATTCCCGCCGAGCTGGAGGAAGCGGCAGTGCTGGACGGCGCGAATTCCTGGAAACGCTTCTGGAGCATCACGGTGCCACTGATGAAACCCACCATCCTGCTGTGCAGCCTGCTGTCCACCATCGCCGCGCTGCGCGTGCTGGAGGAAGTGCTGGTGCTGACCAACGGTGGCCCGCTGAACAGCACGTACACGGCGCTGATGTACGTGTATTCCAAAGCGTTCCAGGGCTTCAACTTCGATTACGGTCTGGCGAGCGCCGCCGGACTGGTGGTGGCGGTGGTGGCGCTGCTGCTGTCGGTGGTCAATTTCCGCCTGTTCCGCGAAAGCGATGGGGGAGAATCATGAGTCTTGTCGTCCGCGCGCCCTCCCAGACCGCCGCGCCGCGCCGCCGCAACGTCAAGCTGGGCCGCATCATCGTGCGCTACGTCTTTCTGATCGCGGTGCTGATCTTCGCGGTCTTTCCCTTTCTGTGGACGCTGGCGATTGCCCTGACCGATAAGACGGCGGGCGGCAGCATCTACAACTTCCCGGCCAGCCTTTTCCCGAAGGCCATCACGTTCCACAACTTTGCAGACGTGTACCGCACCTTCAGCCTGGGCAAATACATCTGGAACAGCGTCTCCATCACGGGCATGACCATCATCGGCACGCTGCTGGTGTCGGCGCTGGCCGCGTATCCACTGGCCCGCTTCCGCTTTCCGGGCAAGGGCATCATCTTCGCCGTGATCATTGCCACCCTCGTGCTGCCCGGCGAGACCACCTTTATCGTCAACACGCTGACCCTCAAGAAGATGGGGCTGCTGGGAACGCACCTGGGCGTGGTCCTGCCCACCGTGGCGGCGGCCTTTGGCATCTTCCTGATGCGTCAGGCGTTTCTGAGCATTCCGCAGGCGCTGCTGGAGGCGGCCCGGCTGGACGGCGCGGGTGAGCTGACCATCCTGACCCGGATCATGTTGCCGCTGAGCGTGCCGTCGCTGGCTGCGCTGGGCATCTTCACGCTGGTGGGCACCTGGAATGCCTATTTCTGGCCCATGCTGGCGCTGTCAGGTGCGCCCGACGCCGTACCGCTGAGCGTGGCGGTGTTGAAGCTCAAGGGCCAGTTCAATTACGATCCCTTCAACATCGCCGCCGGTTCGATCATCATGATGATTCCCGTGCTGCTGGTGTTCCTGGCGGCGCAGAAGCTGTTCATGCGTGGCATGGAAGGAGCGGTGAAATGAGGGCATCCAGGGGTCTGAGGGCCGCAGGGGCGGACGTTTTCTTCCCCTTTTGCCCCGTTCACGGTGGCCTCCAGTGAATCCTGCCCGAACCCTGATCGTGGACCTTCCGGGACCGGACCTGACGCCAGAGCAGGGGCGTTTTCTCGCCCAGCACAGTTTCGGCGGCGTGTGTCTGTTCGCGCGCAACATCACAACGCCTGAGCGCACGGCCCGTCTGGTGGCCGATATCCGCAGCGCACTGGGCCACGACGCCCTTATCGCCACCGATCAGGAAGGTGGGGCGGTGCTGCGGCGGCTGGACGTGCCGCATGCCCCCACGCCACAGGCTCTGGGACGGCTGGGTGACGCCGAAGCGGCGCGCGAGGCCGGGCGGGTGGCGGCCCGTGGCCTGATCGAGCTGGGCATCAACTGGAATTACGCGCCCAGTCTGGATGTCAACGTGGACCCGCTGAATCCGGTGATCGGTGAGCGGTCCTTCGGCGCGGACCCCCGCATGGTGGCCGAACTGGGCGTCGCCTGGGCGCAGGGCAGCGAGGAAATGGGTGTGCTGAGCGCCGTCAAACATTTTCCCGGCCACGGCGACACGCGCACCGACAGCCATCTGGCGTTGCCCGTGGTGGACAAGTCCCGCGCCGAACTGGAGGCGGTGGAGTGGCTGCCCTTCCGCGCCGCCGTCCGGGTGAATCTGGGCAGCATCATGACCGCGCACATTCTGTATCCGCAGATCGACGCCGAACATCCCGCCACCCTCTCGCCCGCGGTGCTGCACGACCTGCTGCGCCGGGAGTGGGGCTACGGCGGCGTGATCGTTACTGACGCGATGGACATGCGGGCGGTGGCGGACCGCTACCCGGACGGACACGGTGCGCCGCTGGCCCTGAGCGCTGGGGCAGACGCCGTGCTGGTCTGTGGTCACGGTGGTCTGGACATTCATATCCAGCATCTGGAGGCGGTCCAGCGTGCCGTTCAGGCGGGTGAACTCTCATCGGCGCGGGTGATGGAAGCGGTAGGACGCCTGGAACAGGCCGCACGGCGCTTTCCTGGACGCCCCAGGGCATATCCATTGGCACAGCAGCAAACCGATGATGCCTGGGCCACTGGCATTGCTCAGCGCAGTCTGCACAGTCTGGGCCACCTGCCCAGATTGGATTCTCAGGGGACGGTGGTGCTGATTGCCCACCGGCAACCGGGACTGGGCGGGCCATACGGCGACAGTCTGGGCGGTCAGGAACTGGCGCAAGCACTGCGGTCCGCTTTTCCGAGGCTACGGTTGGCCCTGCATGACGGTCAGGACCTGTCTGCCGTGACGGCTCTGCTCTCCGAATGTCCAGACGCGGCCATTCTCCTGGCCACCACTGAACGCTGGGAAGTGGGCGAGGCAGTCCGGCAACTGGCGCGGGGCCTGAGTGGACGCCGGGTGGTGCATCTGGCGCTGTGGAATCCCGACGTGGCGGTGGAACTGGAGCTACCAGCGTTGATTACCGATGGTTTTCGCCCGGCACAGTTGCGGGCACTGGTGTCTCGTCTGACCGAGTGACAGAGGGCGGTGGGTGTGCTGGCCCGTCTGGAATAGAACCCTCGAGGACCACCGGCCAGGTTGCTGCGCCCCGGTCAGCAGGTACGCTGACCATACTGCCAAGGAGCCCAGATACCAGGCTGCAACCACAGCCGCGATTTCAAACTTGATACGGATTCCGTTTGGTAACTACTCAGCAGGGGGACTTGCGGAGTGGAATCAGATAGAGTAGGCGCATCAAGAACGCTCTTTGCCCCAATTGCCTGATCCTTCAAGCTCGCCTTGACGAGCTTGAACTGCGATTGCTGACCCTGGAAGCTCGCCTTGCCGCCACAAGCCGAACTTCTAGCCAACCGCCCAGCCAGGACAAACCGTGGGTCCCCAAGAGTGAGCGCCAGAAGAGCAACCGCTCTTCTGGCGGGCAACGTGGCCATCCCGGCAAGACGCTCAAAATGAGTGAGCATCCTGATGAAATCAGGACGCTCCCGGTCACTGGGCAGTGCGGCTGTGGGCAGCCCTGGGACACGGTGGCGGT
>NZ_JNIV01000059.1 GCF_000701405.1 Deinococcus marmoris DSM 12784 | reverse complement strand
GAACGTGTCAGGAGCAACGATCCCAAAAATACGCTCAAACGTATCCTGGCTGGGAATACCGCCTTGCAGCCTCAGAAAACGGCGCAACCACACTTGTCGGTGAACGGCAAAGGTGTGAATCAAGGCGTAGTTCGTTGCCCCACAGATCACCGCCAGAACGCTGATCACCAGAATGTCGCACAGCAAATGTCGAATTCCCCGTGCCTGACGGGGATCATCAAGGGTGGCAAAGGTGGCGGTCAGCGTGATCAGGTCTGCTTGACGAATAATTTTGGATGACACCCACCACCCTACCCTGACTTTGCGGTAGCCCTGCTGGATGGACACCCAGGCCGAAACACCGCCCCGCCATCTGCTACCCTCCGCGAATGTCTGCTCCCGCCCCTGCCCTTCCCCGCCTGCGTCTGCGCGTGACCCTGGCGGCGGAAGGCTACGTGCGCGCCGGGCACCCCTGGGTCTACGAATCCAGCGTGCGGGAGCAGAACCGTGACGGCGAGGCCGGGGAACTGGCGGTGATCTATGACCGCCGGGACCGTTTTCTGGCGATTGGCCTGTATGACCCGTTTTCGCCCCTGCGCCTGCGCGTGCTGCACGCCGGGCCACCTGTGACGCTGGACGACGCGTGGTGGGCCGCCCATCTGGATCAGGCTTTGCAGAAGCGTGCGGCGCTGGCCGACGCCTCAGACACCGACGGCTACCGCGTCCTCAACGGCGAGTCCGATGGTTTCGGCGGTCTGGTGGTGGACCGTTACGCCCAGGTCTTGGTCCTCAAGATCTACACGGCGGCATGGTTCCCGCATCTGGACCGCATTCTGGGCCTGCTCTTGGAACGCTTCCCTGACTCTGCAATGGTTCTGCGCCTCAGTCGCAATATTCAGAGCATCGCGGCAGAGGAAGGGCTGTCCGACGGTCAGATCCTGTCCGGCGATTTGCCGGAAAATCCAGTCGTTTTCTACGAATCTGGTCTGGCCTTTGAAGCCGATGTGCTGCGTGGTCAGAAAACTGGATTCTTCCTGGATCAGCGGGAGAACCGGCAGCAGATAGAGGGGCTGGCGAAGGGCAGGCGGGTGCTGAACGCCTTCTCCTTTTCGGGCGGCTTCTCGCTGTACGCAGCACGGGGCGGCGCAACCGAAGTCGTCAGTCTGGATATCAGCGCCCACGCCCTGGCCGGAGCTGAACACAACTTCGCACTGAATCCGGGACTGAACACGCCGCATGAAACCATTCAGGCCGATGTCTTTGACTGGCTTGCCAGAACCCGCCGCACTTTTGATCTGGTCATTCTGGACCCCCCCTCGCTGGCCCGCCGCGAAACCGAGCGGGCCGGGGCCATTCGCGCCTACGCCAAACTGGCCGCCGACGGCATCGCCCGGCTGGCCCCCGACGGCATTCTCCTCAGCGCCTCGTGTTCGGCCCACGTCAGCGCCGACGAATTCTGGGACGCTGTGCGCGGCGCGGCCCAGGCCAGCGGCAGAACATGGAAGGAGCTGGGAACGGGCCGCCACGCCCCGGACCACCACGCGACGTTTGCCGAAGCCGAGTATCTGAAGGCGATTTATCTGGAGTTGGGGTAAAAGAAACCCCTCAGTCCGCTACGCGGCCAGCTCCCCTCAAAAGGGAGCCAAGAAGCGCAAAAGACCGTCCAGCGCAGCAATCTCCTTGCCTCCCTTCTAAGGGGAGGTGGCGCGGAGCGCCGGAGGGGTTAAACCGTGGGGGCAGACCAAAAACACAGCGTTCCGCCTCCCCATCCCATCTGCTACCATGTCCCCCATGAAGACCGTGTGTTGCCTCCGATTGCGGTAAAGCAGCGTTCCGTCTGCCGTCCGCGCCCCGACTTTGCTGTTGAGGCGCGGCTTTTTATTGCCCTTCCAATCCAACCACCCTCAAGGAGCCATCCGTGACCAGCCACTCTGAACCCGATTCCAACATCGTCCTGTACGACACCATGCAGCGCCAGAAAGTGCCGTTTACGCCCACCACGCCGGGACATGTGGGCATGTACCTGTGCGGTCCCACCGTCTACAGCGACGCGCACCTGGGCCATGCCAGGAAGGAAGTGGCCTTCGACGTGATCCGCCGCGCCTTCATGCACTTCGGCTACGCGGTGCGCTACGTGGCGAACATCACCGACGTGGGCCACCTGCAAGACGACAGCGACGACGGCGAGGACAAGATCGCCAAACGCGCCGCGCTGGAACGCTTGGAGCCGATGGAGGTGGCCGACAAGTATTTCTGGTCTTTCATGGACGATATGGCCGCCCTGAACATCCTGCGCCCCAGCATCAACCCGCGCGCCACCGGGCACATCACTGAGCAGATCGCGCTGATCGAGGAACTGATTGAACGCGGCCACGCCTACGAATCGGGCGGTAGCGTCTACTTTGACGTGCGGAGCTGGCCCGACTACGGCAAACTGTCGGGCCGCAAGCTGGACGATCAGGAGGAAGGCACGCGCGAGGCCGTGCGCGGCGACAAGCACGACGCCCGCGACTTTGCGCTGTGGAAGAACGCCGAGGGCGGTCACCTGATGCGCTGGCCCTCGCCGTGGGGCATCGGCTTTCCCGGCTGGCACATCGAATGCAGCGCCATGAGCCTCAAGTACCTGGGCGAGGGCTTTGACATCCACGGCGGCGGTCTGGACCTAGAATTCCCCCACCACGAGGCCGAGATCGCGCAGGCCGAGGCGGCGGGCCACGCGTTTGCGCGCTACTGGATGCACAACAACATGCTGACCATCGGCGGCGAGAAGATGAGCAAGAGCAAGGGCAACTTCACCACCATTGCCGACGTGCTTTCCCGCCATGACCCGATGGTGGTGCGCTTTCTGCTGGTGTCCAGCCATTACCGCTCCATCACCGAATTCAGTGACGCGGCCTTTGAATCCGCCAAAAATGGTTACCGCCGCCTGAGCGAGAGCCTGCATGAGATAGAGCGCCGTCTGAGCGACGCGCCGGATGGGGAAGACGCCACGCTGGACCGCAAAATTGAGACACATGTGCAGGCGTTTGAAGCCGCCATGCGCGACGATTTCAACACTCCTAAAGCGGTGGCGGCGCTGTTCGGCCTGAGCGGCGACATGAACTCTGCGCTGGCGGCGGGCAAAGTCGGACGGGCCACGCTGGAGCGGGCGCGGGACGCCTTCCATACGCTGGGCGGCGACGTGCTGGGCCTGTTCGCCGGGGGCGGCGCGGCGCAGGAGGACAACTCGGAAGTGGTCGGCACGCTGATGCAACTGGTCCTGAAAGCGCGGCAGAATTATCGCCTGAACAAGCAATACGCCGAATCTGACGAGCTGCGCGACACGCTGGCGCAGGTGGGCGTGACCGTCGAGGACACCAAGGATGGCCCGCGCTGGCGGCGTTGAGCAGGAGGGCGTAATTCGCAGGTCTCTCCGCCAGTTTTAGAATTCGCGTGTCAGGAAAATGTGAGAGGGCGGAACTAGAGTTGATCCTGAGAGGTGCAACACACCCCTCGTCCTTCCCTCCCTTGGACACGTCACCCCCCCCGGCGTGTCCTAACTTTTTGCCTTGCCGTGCCGACAGTCAGGCTGGCGCAGACCCCGACGACACAGGCCCTGGCGATGTGCAGGCCCCGGCGAAGGTGAACGCCTGCCCACCTTTCGGCTCACGCGCGGCCTCCCTGCCGGAGTACACTCGCCCTATGTTGCCCCCGCTGGTCAAGCAGGTCCTCGACAACTTTAATTTCGACATCGATCCGGGGCTGAGCCGCGAAGAGAACGCCGATGAGGTCATCAAGAGCGCGGCGCTGCTGTCGGGCGCGGTGGCCCTCGAGCCGATTCCCTTTGCCGATATTCTGGTGATTACCCCGGTGCAGGCCAAGATGGTGCTGCACATCGGCAAGATTTACGGCTTCGATATTTCGCCCGAGCGGGCGCTGGAGATTGTGCGCGAGCTGGGCGTGACCATCGCTTACGGCATGGCGGCGCGTCAGTTGATGCGGGGGCTGGCAAAACTGGCGCTGCCGGTGATCGGCGGCATCATCACCGCGCCCGCCGTGTACGGCTGGACCTTTGCGCTGGGGCGGGTGGCGCAGAGCTACTTCGAGCGCAAGCAACTGGGCCTGCCCGACAGCCGCAAGGAACAGGTCAAGGTGATTCAGGAGGCCAAGCAGCAGTCCCGCAAGGTGCTGCCCAACGCCCAGGATTTCACCGATCTGGCCAGCGAGCTGCGCCGCCGCGCCGACGAGAAGAACAAGAGCCAGGGTGGCCCGAACGGAATGAACTGAAAATGGGGTTTAAAAACGCGGCGGGGGCCTGACCTCCGCCGCCTTTTTCTGTCCTGAACAGGCGGCACTCACTCCCTGGGCCAACTGAATACCCGCCCGTCCTTGAGGGTCAGTTTCACGGTGGCTGGTCCCTCTCCCGGATCGCGGATGACACAGCTCGCGGTTTCGGGCGGTGGATCGCCGATGCCGCTCTCGAAGCCGCTGACGCTCTGGCAGGGGCCGCTGGCGTCCTGCTGGCCGTCACCGATCACGTCGGCGGCGAGGGCCACCTGACGCACGTATTCCTCGAAACGCACCGGATCGGACGTCATCAGACGCTGCGCCTCGGCCTGACGCGCGGCCTCAAGCGTCTGGCGCTGGCGTTCGGCCCCGGCCTCGCGGGTGGCGGGAACAGCCCACAATGCCCCCAGCAACAGCACAACCAACACCAACGCGGGCCACAGGCGACGAACAGACCGGATCACGCCCGCATCCTAACGAAACCGCTACTCTTGGGGGCGTGAAGCGCAAAACCTTTGACCTCCGGCCCTGGGCGCGGGTCACGCAGTCCACCCAGACGGCGCTGGCCGTGCCGGGCTACGTGATCGTGGATTTCACGGCCCAGACCGTGATTCGCCCGCTGGAAGTGTCCAGGCCGGGATCAACCCTCCGCCACCTGATCCTTGACGACGGCTACCGCTGGATTCGCTGTCATCCCACGGGCGCGGGCGAGGGCGTCATGGGCGCGGCCCTGACCGTCCAAATGAACGCGGCAGGCCAGCCCGTGCAGTTCTACGTGGATATCCACGGTGGCGAGGGCGTGGACGAGGACGGCCTGCCGTGGCACGACGATCTGTACCTGGATGTGGTGGGCGATCCCGATGAAACGGCGCGCTGGACCGTGGCCGCCACCGAAATCATCGACGCCGACGAACTGGAAGAGGCGGTAGAGGCTAGGCTGGTCACGCCAGGACTGGCCGCGCGCACCTGGGACCATGCCCGCCAGATCGAGGCGGAACTGCGGGCCGGAACATACGCGCCTGTGGGCGTGCTGCGGCGCTATGTGGAAGACCCGTATACTTGACCGCAGAACTTGAACCCGGTTCAAAATCCAACCCTCCGAGGTCCTTTATGCCCCAGCCCACAATCCCGCAGCCCACGCTGCAAGCCCCCCTGCCCCCGCAAGCTGTCCAGGCGGTCAAGGCCGCCCTGCACAACATTCCCATGAATGCCACCGTGGGCGTGACCATCACCGATGTCGGCGTGGGCTGGGCCACCGGGGAGTGCCCCGATACCCCTCCCTTTCAGAACCACCTGGGGACCATCCACGCCGGGGCGCAGTTCCTGCTGGCCGAGGCCGTCAGCGGGGCAGCGTTCGGTGGGGCCTTCGCCGCCCATTTTGCCAGCGCGGTGCCGCTGATCGAGCGGCTGGATACCCATTACGTGGGCCGGGCACGCGGCGGCCTGACCGCCAGAGCCGAGGCCCGCGCTGCGGAACTGCCCGCCGCCCTGGAAGCCTACAAGACAGAGGGCAAGGCGCGTCTGGTGATCGATGTCAGCGTCCGCGACGGCGACAGTAACGAAGTGATGCGGGCGGTGGCACACTGGTATCTGCGTTCGATGGCGACATTGCGGAGCAAATAAGACTGTTCCGCAAAGTCGGAATGTGGAGAGGTCGACAGCTCTGAAACCCGTGCAAGACAGCAAAAAAGCCTCCCGATCTGGCGTAGAGGCTGGTCTGTCCCGGTTCCGCAGGTTCTAAAAGCCCATGCGGCCCTGCATCACCTCTTCCAGGCTGGGCAGGCGCACCAGCCCGCGCCAGTAGGCCCGGATCGTTTCCAGCACATGCATGTATTCCTGGTAATTGCCCGGCTTGACCACGTACCCGCTGACCTGCCCCTCGTAGGCGCGGTGGATGTCGCTGGGATGCTCGGAGGTGGACAGGACCAGCACCGGGATAGATCGCACGTCGGGCAGGGCCTTGACGCGCTCCAGAAACTCGTGGCCGTTCATGATCGGCATGTTCAGGTCTAACACGATCAGGTGCGGGCGGACGCCGTGGCCGGGGCCGCACAGGTGGTCCAGGGCTTCCTGGCCGTTCTGGACGTGGTGGACCGTGATCTCCTGATCCTGCTCGGAAAGCATGTGCTGGAAGAGCAGGGCGTCGGCCAGCTCGTCCTCGACCAGCAGCAGATGAAAGGGTGGAGAACTCACCTCAGCAGATTAATAATCGGATGAGGGTCCAATCGTTATCCAGTTGACAATCCTGCGTCCCAGAAAGAAAAAATTAAGATCAGATGGAAGAATGGTGACCCCGGCGCGGGTGTTACCCTGAAGGCCATGTTGCCCGAGCCGCCGCCCGAACGTTTTGCCGTGGCGGCTTTTGATGCTTTGCTTGCCCATATCGCCATCGTTGATGCGGACGGCGTGATCGTCGCCGTCAACCACGCCTGGAGCGCCTTCGCACGCAGGAACGGCGGGATGGGCAACGATGTGGGTCTCAACTATCTGTCCATCTGCGACGGGGCGCAGGGCCAGGACGGTCAGGACGCCCGCGCCACCGCACAGGGCATCCGCGCGGTGATGGCCGGAGAGCAGCAGGTGTATGAACTGGAATACCCCTGCCACACGCCCACCGAGCAGCGTTATTACGTGGCCCGCGTGACCCGTTTCACGCAGGACGGTGCGCGCTACGCACTGGTGGCCCACGAGAACATCACCCGCCGCAAGCTGGCCGAGCTGGAGGTCACGGCGCTGAACGCCGGGCTGGAACGGCGGGTCCAGGAGCGCACCGAGGCGCTGGAGGCCAGTGAGGCGGCCCTGCAACGCCTGAACGGCGAGCTGATGGACCGCAACGAGGAACTCTCGCAGTTCGTGTACGTGGCCAGCCACGATTTGCAGGAGCCGCTGCGGACGCTGGGGGCCTACGCCGATATTCTGCGCCAGCGCTACCGGGGCAAGCAGCTCGACGAACGCGCCGACATCTACCTGGGCCACATCACCGAGCAGGTGGGCCGCGCCCGCAGGCTGGTCCGCGACGTGCTGGCTCTGTCCACCGTCAGCGAGGAAGCCCCGCGTGAGGCCACCGATCTGGGCGCACTGTGCCGCGAGGTACAGGCCGAACTGAACTGGTCCCCGGACGCCGAATTGCAGGTGGCCGCAATCCCGCCCGTGTGGGCCAACCCGCCCCAGATGCGCCAGTTGCTGGGCAACTTGCTGGGCAACGCCCTGAAGTTCCACGCCGAGAGCCAGTTGCGGGTGGAGTTGAGCGGGGAACCGGACGGCGATCTGATCCACCTCACCCTGCGCGACAACGGCATCGGCATCGCGCCGGAGTACGCCGACAAGGTTTTTGGAATGTTCCAGCGCCTGCACGGGCGCACGCCCACCGGGGGCAACGGCATCGGGCTGGCCGTGTGCCGCCGCATCGTGGAAAAGCACGGCGGGCGCATCTGGATCGAGGCCGCGCCGGGCGGTGGGACCGCCGTGCATTTCACACTGCCCAATGTTCAGGAAACGGGAACTCAGGACGCCGGGACTCAGGCAACTGATAGCTGAAGACACAAAAAAGCCCTCTCCGGGAAAGAGAGGGCTGGGTCGTGGGGTTCTTTTCTAGCTGAACAGCGTGCTGACACTCGCCCCGGTGTGGATGTTGGCAATCGCGCTGGCAAACAGCGGGGCCACGTCCAGCACGGCCAGTTTGCCTCCCGCCGCCTCAATCTTTTCCGGCGAGACGTACACGGTGTTGCAACTGGCCACCTGGGTCACGTCCAGGCCCGCGATGCGCTGGATGGCCGGGCCGCTGTAGACGCCGTGGGTGACGGCCACGTACACGTCCCTGGCCCCCATGCTGCGGGCGATGTTGACCGTTTCCACCAGACTTCCGGCGGTGCTGATCTCGTCGTCCACGATAAAGACGGTCTTGCCGTCCACCTCACCGATCAGGGCGCGCGGCACCACCTCGGTATCGGACACGCGCTCCTTGTCAATCATTGCCAAGCCGCAGTCCAGCAGGCGCGCAATGCTGCTGGCCCGCTTGATGCTGCCCGCGTCGGGGGCCAGGACCACGCCCTCGTGGGCATTGTCGACGCAGCCCCGGAAGTGTTCGGACAGCACGAGGTCCGCCGACAGGTGATCGACAGGCACCTTGAAAAAGCCGTGGACCTGCGGGCTGTGCAGGGTCATGGTCAGCACCCGGTCCGCCCCTGCCGCCTGGATCAGATCGGCCACCAGACGGCCCGCGATGGAAATGCGGGGGCTGTCCTTCTTATCGCTGCGGGCATAGCTGTAATACGGGATCACGGCGGTCACACGGCCCGCACTGGCACTCTTGGCAGCGTCGATCATCAGCATCAGTTCCATGATCGAGTCGCTGACCGGATTGCTGAAGGACTGCACGATGAACACGTCCGCCTCGCGCAGCGACTGCTCGTAATGCACGATCAGGTTGTCGTTGGTGAATTTCTCGGTGATGCTGTGGCCCAGCGTCACCCCCAGGTGTTCGCAGATGGCCAGCGCCAGTGGGCGGTTGCTCTGGCCGGAAAAGACCATCAGGGGCGAGCGGCGACTTTCCAGCAGGGCAGTGGACAGGCGTGACGGGACAGGCAAGGGAACTTCCTCCGGGGATTGAGGTTTGGGCTACAGGAATCGGCTCTGAATCGCCCGAAGCATACCTGCCCGGCATGTGGGATGTCAGGGGCGTGTGATGTCTCCAGAGTAGAAACAGCCACGGGAGGACACGGCGTCCGGCTGATTTGGACGGCAAACCTGCCCCAATGCAGGCACAGCGTCGGCACAGCGCAGATACAGCGCAGGCACTACCATGCGCCCATGACCCTGGACGCCCTGATCGTCGGCGCTGGCCCCAACGGCCTCTCGGCGGCCCTGACGCTGGCCCGCGCCGGACTGCGGGTGCAGGTGCTGGAAGCCCACGACACGGTGGGCGGCGGAATGCGGAGCCTGCCGCTGACCCTGCCCGGTTTTGTCCACGATTACGGCAGCGCCATTCATCCGCTGGCCGCCGCCAGTCCGGCGTTTCGCAGGTGGCCGCTGCACGCTTTTGGCCTGGACTGGGTGCAGCCGGGCGCGCCCGTGACGCACCCGCTGGGAGGCGGCTCGGTCACGTTAGAGCGCAGTCTGGAGGCCACCGCCGATGCACTGGGCGCAGACGGCCCCGCCTGGACCGCTTTAATGCGTCCTCTGCTGAACGACTGGGAGGGCTTGCTGCACGACATCCTGCGCCCGCTGCCGCGTGTGCCGTCGCATTTCTTCACGCTGGCGCAGTTCGGCATTCGCGGGCTGCCGCCTGCTGGGGCGCTGGGCAAACTGCTGTTCCGCACCCCGGAGGCCCGTGCGCTGTGGGGAGGTCTGGCCGCGCACACCGTGCTGCCCTTCTCGGCCCCCGGCACCTCGGCCATGACGCTGGTGCTGGCGCTGCTGGCGCACGCGGTGGGCTGGCCCTTTCCGCGCGGCGGGGCGCAGGCCATTCCCGACGCCATGCGGGCGTATCTGGAATTCCTGGGTGGAGAAGTCCTCACGGGCGTCCAGGTCAATTCCGCTGCCGATCTGCCCCCCGCCCGCGTGACACTGGTGGACAGCAGCCCTGGCGTGTTGCTGAATCTACTGGGTGACCGCGCCCCCGCCTCCTACCGCGCCGCACTGGAGCATTACCGCTACGGCCCCGGCATCCAGAAGCTGGATTACGCGCTGAGTGGCCCAGTGCCCTGGGCAGACCCGCGTGTGGCCCGCGCCGCCACCGTGCATCTGGGCGGCTCGCTGGACGAGGTGGCCCGCTCGGAGGCCGCCGCCCCCACCCACATCTTGCCGCGTCCCTACGTGCTGGCCGCGCAGCACACCCTGTTTGATCCCAGTCGCGCCCCCGCCGGGCAGCACACCTTCTGGGCCTACTCGCACGTTCCCAACGGCAGTGACGAGGATATTCAGGACCGTATGGAAAGCCAGATCGAGCGTTATGCGCCCGGCTTCCGCGATCTGGTGCTGGCCCGCCACCGCACCACCGCGCCCATGTTGCAGGCATACAGCCCGGTTTTCGGTGGCGGCGACGTGAATGGCGGCAAGGGTGATCTGTGGGGGTTGCTGGCCCGCCCGGTGCTGACCTCCACGCCCTACCGCACCCCGGTCAGGGGCTTTTACCTGTGTTCCAGCAGCACGCCCCCCGGCGGCGGCATTCACGGCATGGCGGGCTACCACGCCGCACTGGCCGCGCTGAAAGACGAGTTCGGCATTCAGGACTCGGAGGATTGAGGCAGGCCAGACCCGACGGTTCCTAGCGCGCGAACAGCAGCGGCGAGACCCCGATCAACTGAATGATCAGGGCGGGCAGCAGTGGCAGCAGCGTTCCCATGACCGCCTGAATGGGCCTGTCGGTCAACTGGCGCATGGCGGCGTAAACGAAGCCAAACTGCGCCGCCGTGCCCAGCAGCGTGACCACCACCAGCGCAAACCCGGCAGAGGTCTGGAAGGTCTGGGCCAGGGCGGCCCGCTCCAGCACGCGCGGATCACTGCCCAGCGCGCCTACGCCCGCCGCATCTGGCAGGAAGGTGGCGGCGGGCGTGAGCAGCGTGACCACGATCACCAGCAGGTACAGCGGCGGCATCAGCGCGAAGCTGGCCCCGTAGACCTCGGCGGCGCGGCCCTTGAACCCGGCCCCCACCCGGCCAAAGCCCCACATCAGCACGAAGATGAACACGCTCAGAAAGGTGTTTCCCAGGACATTGACGGCGGAGGTAGCCAGCCCCGGTGCCGCCGTTTCGCTGTTGGCCGCCGCGAACGCCGCCGCGTGGCGCACCAGCAGGGTATAGGCCAGTCCGCCCAGTAGCCCAGCCACTGCCGGCACCCAGACGTAGCGCCACCACACCAGATCAACCTCCTGCAACTGGAGCACGAAACTGCGCGGGCTGACCAGCAGCGTGGCCGGGGTGGGCGGGTCTGGCAGAGGCGCGGGTGCGCTGGCCTTGCTGGCATTGGATTTGCCGGGCTTGGATTTGCGGGGAGGGGCCATAAACCCCACCATGCTAGCGGCTGGAGCGGGGGACAGAGGACGGGATCAGAACAGCGCGCCCCTGAGATCAGAGAACCACAGCCCCACCTGCGGGAAGGTCAGGGCCACCGCTACCGCGCCGAACAGCACGATCACCACGTAAGCCAGACTCAGCCACGGGCCGGGGGCGCTGCGCTCCTGCGCGTCAGGTCTGGGCGTCAGCCACAGGTGCAGGACCACCATCACCACGCTGCCAAACAGCAGCGCCCCAATCCCCAGCGGAATTTTCAGGGCTGGATTGCTCAGCAGTTCGCCCGCCTGTGCGGGGTCACCCAGGTCTTTGCCGGCCAGAAACGCGCCCAGGCCCACCGCCAGCGTGTTGTTCAGCGCGTGGACCACGACGCCGTTCCACAGGCTGCCGCTGTGCTGCACCAGCCGCGCCAGCACGTAGGCCAGCGGCAGAATGCCCGCGATGCTGGCCGGAACGCCGTGCGCCACCGAGAAAGCGAAGGTAGAGGTGAGTGCGGCCACCGTGAAGCCCGCCGCCCGCTCGTGGCCGCGCATCATCAGACCCCGGAAGGCGACTTCCTCGGCAAAGGGGATCAGCAGGCCCGCCGCCAGCAGCAGCGCCCACAGGTCTGGCCCGCTGCTCAGAAACTGCGGAACGGAATCTGCTGCCCCTGGAAAGAAAGTGATGTACGCCAGCACGAAGGCCCGCGAGGCCAGGAATGCCAGGGCGAAGGCCGCCAGCGCCAGCCCCCACGACGGCGGCGTGCGCCAGCGCGTGTCTGCGGCCAGCGCCCGCACGGTGGGCCGGAAGAAGATGAAGGCGGCAGCCACCACCACCGCGAACGAGCCGAGCAGCGCCGTTCCCAGCGGCACACGCTGGGCAATCAGCAGCGCCGAGACCACGTTCTGGACAATCAGCAGGCCCAGCGCGGCGCGGTTGCCGTCCACGGCCCGGATGCCACCGGGCGGTTTGGGAAACTGCGTCTCGTCGGGCCAGGGCTGGGGCGTGGTGGGAGAATCCGGCACGGTCATGGTTCAGAGGGTACTGCGCTGGCCACGGGACACGCCTCCGCTGAAAGGGGGAGGTTTCTTGAGCGTTGGGGCCTGGGTCACTGGCAAATTCTGGAGTTCGCTTTACGCAGTCAAAACCCCAATCGCCCCCGCCAGCGCCTTATCCCCGATCTGGTGGTGTAACACGAAGCGCACCGAGTCTGGTCCCAACGCACTGGTCAGCACACCCTGCTCTGCCCATTTCGCCACATGTCCGGCGGCATTCGGTAGCGTGGCGTAAATGATGTTGGTCTGCACAGCAGCGAGGTTCACGTCAAAACCCGCATTTGCCAGTGCCCCGGCCAGTTCACGGGTGCGGCGGTGGTCTTCCTTCAGCAGGGCCGGGCCGCCCCGCAGGGCCACCAGCGCCGCCGCTGCCAGAACCCCAGCCTGACGCATGCCGCCGCCCAGCATCTTGCGGTAGCGGTGCGCCTGTTGCATGGCGGCGGCACTGCCCACCAGCACGCTGCCCACGGGTGCGCCCAGCCCTTTGCTGAGGCATACGCTGACGGTGTGAAAGTGCCGGGTGATCTCGGACAGCGGCACGTCCAGCGCCGCCGACGCATTGAAGACCCGTGCGCCGTCCAGATGTAGGGGCAGCCCCTCGGCATCGGCCACCGCGCGAATTTGCTCAATTACTTCCAGCGGAATGACCGTGCCGCCCGCCTTGTTGTGGGTGTTTTCCAGGCTGATCAGTCCGGTGGGCGACTGGTGGATGCTGTGGCGCACCGCCAGACGCACCTGCTCGGGGTCCGGCACGCCCAGCGGCGCGGGCACAAAGCGTGGGACCACGCCGGAAAAGGCCGCCATCATGCCCAGTTCCCACTCGTAGATGTGGCTGCCCTCGGCGCAGACGACTTCCTCGCCCCGGCGGGTGTGCAGGGCAATCGCCACCTGATTGGTCATGCTGCCGGACGGCATGAACAGGCCCGCCTCGTGTCCGGTCAGGCGGGCAACTTCGGCCTGCAACTCGTTGACGGTGGGGTCCTCGCCGTACACGTCGTCGCCCACCGCCGCCGACGCCATCGCGGCGCGCATTTCGGGGGTGGGCGTGGTGACGGTGTCGGAGCGGAGATCGGCAATTGGTTGGGACATGGGGAGGATGGTAGCAACGCGGGATGCTCAGCGGTGAATGAAGCGCAACAGGATAGGGCGCAGGCGGATCACCCACATGGGCGCACCCAGAATATCGGTGGCGAACGGCTCGCCCCACTCGGCGCAGTCGCGCAGGATTTTAAGCTGTGGTCCGGCAAAGGCAAAAGTCTCAAGGCGGCCAATGGCGTGGAGCGTACGGATGTGATCGTCTTCTGGCTCCAGTGCCAGCGCTTCATTCAGAAGGCGGCGTTTGGCGAATGGTCCCGCCCAGTTTGCCAGTCCCGTCAGCGCATGGGCCTCGCGGCTCAGGGCCAGCGATTGCCGGAAGGCTTTTTTTGCCCCTGCCTGATCACCGGCAAAGTGGCTCAGATAATGCCCGAGCTGACGCAGACGCCTCGCTTCCAGGCGGGAGCGTTCTTTCTCCGGCAGTGACTCATGCTCCGGGCGTTTGACGAACGCCTCCTGCGCCTCATGGCTGCCGCCCCATTCGGTACGCAGATTGTTCAACATGGTCTGACGTAAGTGCATGGACTGGGGAGCCGCCTTGACCCCGGCCAGATATTCGTCCCAGCCCTGTTCGCCCTGCTGCATCTGCAAATGGATCAGGCCGCAGTAGGCCAGCGTCGCCTGCGTGTCCAGCTCCACGGCTTCCACGAAGTAAGACCATGCTTCTGCCATCATCTCGGCCAGTTCCTGCCTGTTTTCTTCGGGAATGTCTTTTGCCAGCCGCATGGTTCGCAGCTTCAGGCCGTGGGCAAACAGGTGCGATGCCAGCGACACCCGCGCCGGATAGGACTGAGGATAGGCGTTGACCCAGGCCCGAAATGGCTTGGTGAACTCCGGGCGGTAGGACTCGGCCACGGCATAGGCCCGATGCAACTCTTTCTCAGAGAACTGCTGCTCTGAAAAAGCCCGGTGCAAACCGCCGTAATACTCTTCCAGCGCGGAGAATTTCTTGTTCAGAAGCAGGTCGCGCAGGGCGTCACGAGAAAGGTGAGTGGGAGCAGAAGAAGTGGAGGACGGCGCGAGGACGGTCATCAGATCAGCAGGCTAACCTGCCATTTCTTGCCAAATTCTCTCAGCCGGAAGGCGCAAAGCTTCAGCCTGCCGCCACCTCCGCTCGCCGCTCCTCAATAATTTTCTTCGCCAGATGATCCGGCACGTCCTGATAACCGTGCGGCTTGACAGAAAAGGCCCCCCGGTCCCCAGTCAGGGAACGCAGATCGGCGCTGTAGTTCTGCAATTCCGCCTGCGGCACCACGGCGCTGATGGTGATGACCGTGCCGCCCGTGTCCATGCCCTGCACGCGGGCGCGGCGCGTTTGTAGGTCGCTAATCAGGTCACCCGTGAACGAGGCAGGCGCGCGAACCTTCAGCAGCACGGCGGGTTCCAGCAGACCGGGCCGGGCGTTTTCCAGCGCGTTCTTGAGGGCCTGACCGCCCGCCATGCGAAAGGCAATGTCCGAACTGTCCACATCGTGGTAACTGCCGTCCAGCACGGTCACGCGCACGTCTTGCATCGGGTAGCCCGCCAGACTGCCCTTGATCATGGCCTCCTGCACGCCCTTCTCTATGCTGGGAATGTACTTGCCGGGAATCGCGCCGCCCACCACCGCACTCCTGAATTCAAAATCCTCGCCGGGTTCAATGCGAATGGTGCAGTCGCCGTATTGCCCGTGGCCGCCGCTCTGTTTCTTGTGTTTGCCCTGCGCCTCGGCGGCGGCGTGGATGGTCTCGCGGTATGCGATTTGCGGCGTGGTGGTGGTGACGGTCACGCCCTGCGCGGCCAGTTTCTCGGCGGCAATGGTCAGGTGCATGTCGCCCATGCCGCTCAGCAGTTGCTCCCCGGTCTGCGGGTCACGCCGGAAGTGCAGCGTGGGGTCTTCTTCCATCAGCCGGGTCAGCGCCGCGCCTAGCTTGTCCTCATCCTGACGTGTGGCGGGGTGCAGGGCCACCGTATGCGCCGGATCGGGCAGCCATAGCGCGTCGTACTGGATCGGGTGGGCTGGATCGGCCAGCGTGTCCCCGGCGTGCAAGTCGGTCAGTTTGGTCAGCACGCCGATCATTCCAGCACTTAGCTCCGGCACCTCGGTCAACTCCTTGCCGTTGATCAGATAGAGGTGGGCAGGCTTCAGCTCGGTATGGTCACGCGAGGTATTGACTACGGTGTCGCCGGGTTTGAGGGTGCCGCTGTAGACCCGGATATACGCCAGCTTGCCCACGAAGGGATCAATGCTGACGCGCCACACGCGTGCGCTGAACGGCGCGTCGGGCAGCGGTTCGCGGTTCTGGCCGTCCTGCCCGATGGTGGGGCCACGTTCGCGGGCACTACGCAGACCCGACACCAGCAAATCCAGCAGTTGCGGAATGCCGATGCCAGTCGTGGCACTGACCGGAATCACCGGATACAGCGTCCCGGCGTGAACGGCCTTTAAGAAGGCGGCGTGCAGGTCATCCACGCCGATCTTCTCGCCCTCCAGAAAGCGTTCCATCAGCGCGTCGTCGGACTCAATGATCGCGTCGGTCAGGCTATCCCGCGCTTCCTTCAACACCGAGCGCATATCGGAAGGCACGTCCTGCCCGTCGCTCGCCTCGCCCGTTAACACGTTGACCACGCCCCGAAATTCTGGCCCCTCGCCCATCGGCAGGAACAGCGGCGCGACATTGCCCGGCAGGCTGGAGCGCAGATCGGCCAGCACGGCGGAAAAGTTGGCCCGCTCCCGGTCCATCTTGTTCACGGCGATCAGGCGAGGCATGTTGAAGCGGTCTGCGGTGGCCCACACGCGCTCGGTGCCCACCTCCACGCCGCTCACGCCGCTGACCACCATCAGCGTGGCGTCGGATGCGCGAATGCCCCCGCGAATCTCGCGCACGAAATCGGCGTAACCAGGGGTGTCCAGCACCGTGATATCGGTGCCGCCGTGTTTCAGGCGCACGACGCCAGTGGTGATGGAAAAGCCGTGCGCCTTCTCGGCGTCGGTGTGATCGCTGTGGGTGGTGCCGTCCTCCACCTTGCCAGGACGTGAAATGGCCCCACTGTGGTGCAGCAGGGCTTCGCAGAGCGTGGTTTTCCCAGCGCCGCTGTGCGCGGCGAGACTCACAATACGAACGGGCATTCTTGGACCACCGATCCTTTTTAGTCAAAAAGAGGGGGCGGGGCGAACGGCTTCCGGCGCGGACTTGGGTTTTGGTGGGTGCAGTTTACAACGGTTAGATGGCAAGCGCTCAGGCTGAAGCCAAAAGAAACCCCTCAGTCTGCTTCGCAGCCAGCTCCCCTCAAAAGGGAGCCAAGGAGCGTGGAATATCGTGCCACACGCAATCCTCTTGCCTCCCTTCTAAGGGGAGGTGGCCCGCAGGGCCGGAGGGGTTAAGCGGGCAGGGCAATCCCACAACCCCTCTGCCATTTCCCATATTTCCCCCAACCCACACCCGAGCTAAACTTTCACCATGACCATCACTTTCCCCCAGACCGGGATGATGCGAATGCCCCCGCGCCCCTGAGCGGCTGTGTTCAGTCAAAACAGGGGGTTTTCAGGCGGGGTGTAACTCTTCAACGGGATGCACCCCGCCCCCGTTTTTTCTGGCCATTTTTTCCGTATCCTGTGCAGGTTGTCCGCCCCGCCTCTCATCAGGGCGCTGCACCCTCAAAGTGCCGGGTGGAAAGGAAGGCAAACCATGACCGACACCAAACAGAGCAACGAATTCATCATCACCACCGCCATTGATTACGCCAACGGCGAGCCGCACATCGGCCACGTCTATGAGAAGATTCTGGGCGACGCCATCGCGCGCTATCAGCGCCTCTCGGGGCGCGACGTGACCTTCGTGATGGGCACCGACGAACACGGCGAGAAGATCAGCAAGGCCGCCGCCAAGGCCGGTGTCACGCCACAGGAACTGGTAGATGACCTGAGTGACCGCGCCTTCCGGGGACTGTGGGATCGGCTGGAAATCAGCTACGACGCCTTTATCCGCACCACCGACACCAAGCACAAGAAGTTCGTGCAGGGCGTCTTGCAGCGCGTGTACGACGCCGGGGATATCTACTTCGCCGAGTATGAGGGGCTGTACTCGGTGGGCGCGGAACGCTACGTGACCGACAAGGAACTGGTGGAGGGGCCGGACGGCGTGCGCCGCTACCCCGGTGACCCCCAGCCGCCCGAACTGCGGCGCGAGGCCAATTACTTCTTCAAGATGGAGAAGTATCAGGACTGGCTACTGGACACCCTCAAGACCAACCCGACGCTCATTCAACCCGCCGGATACCGCAACGAGGTGCTGGAAATGCTCTCCGAGCCAATCGGCCCCCTGAGCATCAGCCGCCCGAAAAGCCGCGTGCCGTGGGGCATTGAGTTGCCCTGGGACGCCGATCACGTCACCTACGTGTGGTTTGACGCGCTGCTGTCATATCTGACCCCTTTCGTGGCGGGCGGACGTGACCCGGCGACGGTCAGCGGTCTGGCGTGGCACGTCATCGGCAAGGACATCCTCAAGCCGCACGCGGTCTTCTGGCCCACCATGCTGAAGGCGGCGGGTTATCCGCTGTACCGCAAGCTGGTGGTCCACAGCCACATCCTGGCCGAGGATGGGCGCAAGATGGGCAAAAGTCTGGGCAACGCCATTAACCCGCAGCAACTGGTGAATGACTTCCCGGTGGACGCCATCCGCTACACCCTGTTGCGCGAGGCGTCGCTGGGCGCAGACAGTCCCTACGGCGAGGGCATTCTGGTGTCGCGCCTGAACAGCGATCTGGCCAACGACCTGGGCAATCTGCTGTCCCGCACGGTCAGCATGATCCATAAATACAGAGGTGGCGTGCTGCCCGCCGCGCACGAACCAAACGAGCGCGAACGCGAGATTGAGGCGGCGGCGCTGGCCCTGCCGGGTCAGATTCTGGCCCTCGTGGATGACCTCAAGATCAATATGGCCATTGAGGCGGCCATGAACTTCGTGCGCGATCTGAACCGCTACATCGCTGAGAGTGCACCGTGGAACCTGGCGAAGTCCGAAGACACGGCCCGCCGTCTGGATACCGTGCTGTACACCGCTGCCGAGGGCCTGCGCGTCGCCTCCGTGTGTCTGGAAGCGGTGATTCCCGGCAAGGCCCGCGAGTTGCGGGCGCAACTGGGCCTGGGCACCCAGACCTACGCTCTGGCCGGGGCCTGGGGCCTGATTCCAGCCGGAACCCGCGTGCCGGGGGGGCCGATTCTCTTTCCAAAACCAGAACTGTCCAAGCCGGAGCAGGAAGCAAAGGAAGGTGCGACAGAAAAGCCAGCCAAGCCCCAGAAGCCCGTGCAGAAGGAGAAGAAAGTCGTGACCCAGGTTGCCGAACCTATCCCGCCCGTCGCCAGTGCTACCCCCGCCGAAACCGAGGCCCTGATTTCCATCGACGACTTCGCCCGCATCGACCTGCGCGTGGCCGAGGTGATCGCCTGCGAGGCGGTGGCGAAGGCCGATAAGCTGCTCAAGCTGACGGTGAAAATGGGCGAGGAAACGCGCACGGTGGTCAGCGGGATTCGCAAGTGGTATGAGCCGGAAGCCCTGGTGGGCCGCAAGGTGATTCTGGTGGCGAACCTGAAGCCTGCCAAGTTACGCGGCATCGAATCCCAGGGCATGATCCTGGCTGCCGAGGACGACGCGGGTAACCTTGATCTGGTGGGCCTGGGGCTGGATTTGCCGAGTGGGACGAAGGTTCGCTGAGGCACGGGCAAAATAAGAAGCTGCCAGAAGCGAGTGAGCCTCTGGCAGCTTTGGTTCTGGATGGATGCTTACGGAATCAGGTAGGTGATTTCCAGGGTGGGCTTGTTGGTGGCGCTGTCGCCCGATCTCAGGTAAGCGATGTCGGCGTTGCCGTCCCCGTCGGTCAGCTTGGCGAAGCGCAGGCGGTACTGCGAGCGGACACGGCTGTTGGTGCGGTCATCCTTGAGGGCACTCAGGACAGACTTGGTGTAGTTGCCGAGAGTGAGGCTGCTGATGATGTCGCCCTGGTTGCTGTACACCGTGGGATCGAAGTCGACGGCGGTCAGTGAGGTGCCGTAATTCACATGATCCAGAATCAGGTCGCTGGCCCCCACATCCAGGTCGGTATACGGATTGCCAGCCACCACATACTGGTTGACGGTCAGGTTCGCGGCCAGAATGTTGGCGCTGGTCAGGGCGGCTGGCAGGCCAGTCAGATCGAAGCTCAGATAGCTGCGGTAAGTGGCATTTCCAACCGAGGCGCTGTCGCCGATATACAGAGAGTCGTCGTTGGTCACTACCTCTCCGTCCGAGCGCACTCGCCCGTCCAGCGTCGCCGTGCTGTTAATCGTGGTGGTGATCTGCTTAAAGGTTTTGAAGCTGCTGTTGGTGGCGGGAAGGGCGTTGCCTGCCATGTCGGTGGCAGTGGTGGTCAGGCTGAAGGCGTAGGTCTTGCCGGCGGCGGTATAGAGCATGTCTGCATTGGGATTGATGGTCATGACCGTGCCTGCCGGATTCCAGCTAAAGACGACTCCAGCGGCAGGCAGATCGGTAGACTGGTAAGCCGCCTGAGTGGCCGCCTGGTTCATCTTCTCGCTGAAGGTCACCGTGATGTTGGCGTTCTTGGGCACGCCGGTGGCCCCGCTGGCCGGCGTGATGGACACGATGCTGGGCGCAGTGACGTCGGTGGGTGCCCCGATACTGACGGTCACGTCGCTGGTGGCCTCCCTGGTGTTTCCGGCGGCGTCACGGGCGACAGCGCGGTACTGCACGGTGCCGTTGTCGGCTGCCGTCACGTTGTCGCTGGCCTCGTAGGGTACGGTGGTGTCGGTGCTGATCTCGGCTGCGCCCCGGTAGAACACCACCTGGGTCACGCCGACATCATCGGTGGCCGCCGCTGTCAGGCCCACGGCTCCAGCCGCCATCACCGGATTGGGGGACGCCGTCAGGCTGACCGTGGGCGCGGTGGTGTCTCCGGCTGGCGTTCCTCCCCCACCTCCGCAGGCGGCGAGGCTCAGGGCGGTGGTCAGCAGCAGGGCAATATTCAGTGGTTTCATGGTGTTCTCCTCCTGGGCGCGGGAAGCCCGGCCAACCGCTGGCCAGATGCATCTCCTTCGCATGACCCCACCTTAAAAAACACACCGTGACCGGACCATGATCAACCGTGACCACCGTGAACTCGCACCGTGATCGCCAGCCCACCATGCGTCCTGCTGAATGCCCTGCCGAACCGTTCACGCCCGAAGTTCACGGCGAGCCGAGTAGACTGGACCGTATGCCGTTTATCGTGGTTTCGGGATTGTCGGGCAGTGGCAAGAGTACGGTTCTGCGCACGCTGGAGGACGCGGGCTTCTTTACCACCGACAACCTGCCGCCCGAGCTGTGGGGGGCCATGCACGATCTGGCCGACGCGCGCGGCCTGAAACGGGTGGCCATCAGCACCGACGCGCGTACCCGCGACTTCCTGGGGGCGCTGGAATCCAGCTACCTGCGGCTGTCGCGCCGCCGTGAGGACCTGCGGGTGCTGTTTTTAGAGGCCACTGCGGACGTGCTGCTCAAGCGCTACAACCTGACCCGCCGCGAACACCCGCTGGGCGACACCCTGATGGTGGACTTTGCCCGCGAACGCGAACTGCTCGCGCCGCTGCGCTCGATTGCCGATACGGTGATCGACACCACTGATCTGAGTGCCAAGGAATTGTCCGAGCGGGTGCTGAGCTTGTACCGCCTGGAGCGCGATTTCCACCTGCGGCTGGTGTCCTTCGGCTTCAAGCACTCGCCGCCGCGCGACGTGGATCTGGTGCTGGACGTGCGGACCCTGCCCAACCCCTTCTACGATCTGGCCCTGCGCCCCCGCACGGGCCTGGAAAAGGACGTGGCCGACTACGTGTTCCAGAACGACGATGCCCAGAACTTCTACGCCGAGTTGCGCGGTTTCGTCCGCACCGCCGCCGAGCGGGCGAAGGCCAGCGGGCGGCATGGATACACGGTGGGCATCGGCTGCACGGGCGGGCAGCACCGCGCCGTGGCCGTGACGGACCGTCTCGCGGGTGATCTGAAAGACCTGAATGTGGAGGTGGCCGATCACCGCGACATGAAGCTGGAGGCGGACTGAGATGGGGAGGCGGCGATGAGCGATCCGCCCCTGCTCGACGACCAACGGCTGGGTAAGCGGTCTCCAGCCACTCCGGGCCGGGCCAGTGCCGTGCGGCGTCGAGCGGTGCGGGGTGGGCAGTACGCCCGCCGCCGCGCCCGCGTGTGGCTCGCGCCGGGCATGGGCGTCAAGCGCTGGCTGACCCTGTTCATGGTCTGCACGCTGGTCGGGGCGGTGGGCTTCCTCCACTTCACCTGGACCGGACCGCTGCACTTCGTCGCCACCCGCTGGATTCTGTACCTCAATGCCCTGGCCAGTCCTGAGCTGGTCCCGCTGCACATCACTGGCATGGCGGTTATGGCCCTGGCGCTGATTGGAGCGTTTTTCAGCATCGCCATGCTCAACCGTTCCATTCTGCGCGGCATGGGTACAGCTCCCGGCACGGCGCTGGACCTGATCTACGAGCGGCGCAATCTGTCACGCGGTCCCCGGATCGTGGCGGTGGGCGGCGGCACGGGCCTGTCCAACCTCCTGAGCGGCCTGCGCCCCTACACCGCACACACCACCGCTGTCGTGACCGTTTCCGACGACGGCGGCAGCAGCGGGCGGCTGCGCGAGTCGCTGGACATGATTGCCCCCGGTGACCTGGTGGACTGTTACGCCGCCCTCAGCGACAGCCCGGTCATGGCGCGGCTGCTGCTGCACCGCTTCACGCGCGGCGACGGCATCCAGGGCCACACCTTCGGAAATCTGATGCTGGCCACCCTCAGCGAGGAGGAGGGCGGGCTGGCCGTGGCCATGAAGGACATCCACGAGGTGCTGCGGATTCGCGGGCAGGTCTTCCCGGCCACCACGGCCCCCGCCACCCTGGTGGCCCATCTGGAAGACGGCGGCGTGATCCGGGGTGAGAGCCAGTTTGCCCTGTCGGTGGGCCACTCCCGCATCCGGCAGGTCAGCCTCGATCCGCCGGACCTGCCTGCATTGCCCCCCGTGCTGGACGCCATCGGCGACGCCGACCAACTGGTGCTGGGGCCGGGCAGCCTGTTCACCAGCATCATCCCCGCGTTGCTGGTGCCGGGGATCGCCCGCGCCGTGCGCGAGTCGGCGGCCCCGCTGATCTACGTGTCCAGCCTGATGACCGAACCCGGCGAGACCGACGGCCTGAGTCTGGAAGACCATGTGCGCGCCATCACCTGCCACCTGGGGCGCACCCCCGATTGCGTGCTGGTCAACAGCGCCTCGCTGCCGCCAGAAGTCGTGCAGCGCTACGCAGAGGCGGGCGCACACCTGCTGAGCCTGGAGGGGGCCAGCCGTGACCTGAGCGGCTGCGCCATCGTCCTGCCCCTGCTGCAACCTGGTCAGGCCCGCCATGATCCGGTGGCGCTGGCCCAGGCCCTGTTGACCCAGGCCCCGCGCCGCCTCCAGAACTAGCCAGACCACAGACCGCCCTCCACTGGAGGCGGCGCTGGACTAGAGGCCGCCCGTCCCCCGCCCCTCACTGCCTGTTACGCTGGGCGGCATGACAGCGCTGCAAGACACGGCAACGGGGATCCGCGAGATGGGCGTGCGGGCAAAAGCGGCGGGCCGGGTGCTGCGTTCCCTGCCCACGGCGCGCAAGGTAGAGGCGCTGCGGGCCATCGCCGCCGAGCTGCGTGCCCGTGAAGACGGAATCGTGCGGGCCAACGCCCAGGACGTGCTGGCCGCGCAGGAAGCGGGTCTGCCCGAACACATGATCGCCCGCCTGCGCCTGGACGCCGCCGCGCTGAGAACGGTGGCCGCCGACGTGGAGGCCGTCTCGCGCCTGCCCGATCCGGTGGGGGAGACCACGGGGGCGCAGACCCAGCCCAGCGGCATTCAGGTCTCGCAGAGGCGCGTGCCGCTGGGCGTGCTGGGCGTCATTTACGAATCGCGCCCCAACGTGACGGTGGACGTGGCGGCGCTGGCCCTGATGAGCGGCAATGCGGTCATTCTGCGCGGCGGCAAGGAAACGGTCCACAGCAACGCGGCGCTGGAGGGAGCGATTCGCGCGGCTCTGGAGGCCCAGAATCTCCCCGCCGACGCCGTGCAGGTCATCCACGATCCGGCCCGCGAGCGCATGCGCGAACTGCTGCGCCTGGACGATCTGGTGGACGCCATCATCCCGCGCGGCGGGGCCGGGCTGCACCGTTACTGCGTGGAGAATGCCACTGTCCCCGTGATCGTGGGCGGTATCGGCGTGGTGCATATCTACTTGGACGCCAGCTTCACCCGTGATCCGCAGGACGTTCAGCGGGCTGCCGAGATCGTCGTGAATGCCAAGGTTCAGAAACCCAGCGCCTGCAATGCGTTGGACACGCTGCTGATTGACCGTGACGCCCTGCCTGCGTTGCCCCAGATTACCCGCGCATTGTTGGAAAATGGCGTGGAAGTGCGCGCCGACGCCGAGGCGTGGGGCGCGTTGCAGGACGCGGGCATTGTTGTGACACCTGCCGACGACGCCGATTACGGCACTGAATTCCTGGCCCTGACCGCCAGCCTCAAAGTCGTGGCTGGTCTGGAGGAAGCGCTGGATTTCATCGCCACGCATGGCAACCACACCGACGTGATCCTGACGCGCGACGACGCCCAGATCACCCGCTTTATTCAGGATGTGGACAGCGCCGCCGTGATCGTCAATGCCAGCCCCCGTTTCAATGACGGCGGGCAACTGGGGCTGGGTGCGGAAGTTGCCATCAGCACACAGAAGCTGCACGCACGCGGGCCGATGGGCCTCCGGGAACTGACCACGACGAAATGGGTGGTGGTGGGGGAAGGGCAGATCAGGGACTAGATCAGGAGAAGGGGAAGCAGAGTCGAAACTGCTTCCCCTTCTCGTTGATCGCTTCAGACGCCCAGCGGTACATCCACCCCAAGCTCGGCCAGCACGGTACGGATCGCCTGCGCGTCGATTCCGGCGCGGGCGTGGACGCTCTCGGTGGTGGCGTGGTCCTGAAACTCGTCGGGAATGCCCAGCATCCGCACCGGAACCATGAGGCCCATGCTGTTCAGGGCCTCCAGCACGGCGCTGCCGAAGCCGCCCACCAGCGTATTGTCCTCCACCGTGATGATCGTGCGGGCGCTTCCGGCCAGTTCGCGCAGCATGTTCAGGTCCAGCGGCTTGACGAAGCGGGCGTTCACCACACCGACACCCGGTAAATCGCCTGCCGCCGCCTGCGCGTATTCCAGCGCCTTGCCGCCCGCCAGGATCACGGCGTCCGAGCCGTCCTTGACGCGCTCCCAGGTTCCCCATTCCAATTCGGGCCACGTTCCTTCCGGCACCCTGGCGGTGTTGCCGCGCGGGTAACGGATGGCAAACGGGCCGCCGTGTTCCTGCGCGTATTTCAACATGCCGCGCAACTCGTTCGCGTCTTTGGGCAGCCCAATCCGCACATTTGGAATGCTGCGGAGGTAGCTCAGATCGAACACACCGTTGTGCGTCGAGCCGTCCGCCCCCACGATCCCGGCACGGTCAATGGCGAAGGTGACATTCAGATTTTCAATCGCCACGTCATGCAGCACCTGATCGTAGGCGCGTTGCAGGAATGTGGAATAGATCGCCACGATGGGCCGCAGACCCTGCAACGCCATCCCGGCGGCGGTGGTCACGGCCACGTCCTCGGCGATGCCCACGTCCAGATAGCGGTGCGGGTGCGCCTTGCTGTAGCCCACCAGCCCGCTGCCCTCACGCATGGCGGGGGTGATCACGAAGGTACGCGGGTCAACCTTTGCCAGTTCGGTCACGGCATCGCCGAATGCAGCGCTCCACGAGTAGGCGTTGCTGGCCTTGAAATCCCCGGTGTCCGGGTCAAATTTTCCGGGGCCGTGCCAGTAGATCGGGTCCGCCTCGGCGTAGCTCAGGCCCTTGCCCTTGCGCGTGACCACATGCAGGATCGTGGGGCCGTCCAGATCGACCAGCCGTTCCATCAGCCACACCAGTTCCTGAACGTTGTGGCCGTCCACCGGGCCGACATAGCGCACGCCCATCATGGCGAAGGGGTTGACGCTGGCCGGGTCGAAGAAGTGGCGGGTGCTGCTCTTGGCGCGGCTCATGAAATCGGCCAGCGGCTTGCTCAGGGACTGCACGGCCTTTTTCCCGGCCCCCTCGCCCTCCTGAAACCATTTTTGCACTTGCAGGCCGCGCATGAACTTGTTGATTGCACCCACATTCTCGGAAATGCTCATCTCGTTGTCGTTCAGGACGATCAGCATCTTGCGGCGCAGGTCCCCGATGGTGTTCAGGGCGGCCAGCGCCATGCCGCCGGTCAGCGAACCGTCCCCGATGACGGCGGCCACCTTGTAATCCTGCCCCAGCGCGTCGCGCGCCATCGCCATGCCCAGCGCGTTCGCCAGACTGGTGCTGGCGTGACCCACGGTGATCGCGTCGTGTTCGGACTCGCTGACCTTGGTGAAGCCGCTCAAGCCGCCTTCCTTCTTGACGGTGGCCATCTGCTCGCGCCGTCCGGTCAGCATCTTGTGGGCGTACGCCTGATGGCCGACGTCAAAGAGAATGCGGTCACGCGGGCTGTTCAGCACGTAATGCAGCGCCACCACCAGATCGGTGGCCCCCAGCGAGGACGCCAGATGCAGGCCGCCCACCGAGCAGACCCGCACGATCTCGTCGCGCAGTTCCTGGCTCAGTTCGGGCAGTTGATCGCGCGAGAGCTTCTTGAGGTCATCGGGTCCAGCGATCCGGTCCAGCAGCGGTGTGAGCCTGTGCCCCAGATCCATTCCATCCGCCTTTTTGAGTTCGGTCATCAGCGCCCTCCCTTGAAGTTGCGTCCCACCAGCAGTAAGCCTTCAGGTGTGCGGACCTCGCCCACATACGGCGTGAACCACAGTTGTTGCGTGGCTGGAAACAGGCCGCCCACCGTATCGCTGACCTGACGGGTGACCACCCAGACCTCGAATTTTCCGGCGGGCGTGTCCTGCTGCCGCTGTTCCTGCACGGTGTAGCTGTAATTCAGCGTGCCCTGCGCCTGCACCTTGCCGTCGTCGCCGCTGATGGCGATGTTGCTCACGCCCTGCCACGTCAGGCCCACCTTCCAGGCGCTTTCCGCCGGGTATTCCAGCCACGGCGGGTCCAGTCGCACATTGACGCCGGGTTTGCGGAGGCCCAGCAGCTTGACGCCGTCTGCCGAGAAAGTCCGGTACCACGTCTGGTCCGCACCGCGCCCGGTCAGTTGCAGCGCCTGCACGGTCTGGTTGGCGTAGATGCTCGGCCCCAGCGCCCGCAGCACGTAGGGCATGGCGGAAGTCGGCTCGCCTTCGGGCAGGTAGGACCACGCCAGCCCGGCCTGACTGGGATAAAAGGACACCGTGCTGACAGGCGTGCTGGTCTGCACGGTGGGGCCAGGGCCGCTGGTCTTGGGCGTGCAGGCGCTCAGGCCCAGCAGCAGGGCCGGAACGAGGGCGAGAAAGAGGGTGGGGCGCATATTCCCCAGAGTAACGTGATGCATTGACCGCATTCTGTCAGTTAAGAGCAAGTCACGCGTCCTGCTTTTGGGTGATGGGGTGGATGGAGGGCGTGTGGGAGGGCGGGGAGGGGGGGTTTCTAAGGGTGGGTTTATGGATTTGGACGAGGTGGTTAGATTTTGTTGCTCTTTTGCAAATTGCAGCGCCGACACAGCAGTTGCAGATTGTTCTCGGTACTCGCTCCGCCCAGGCTATGGGGAATCACATGATCGTATTCCAGATAATTGTTGTCCCCGCACTCTACGCATTTCCCCTGATCCCTTTGCCACACAGCGATTTTGACGTTCTGTGGAATGCTGCGGCTTGCCCGTTCAGTCTGCGGCATCAGCAAGAGCCGCTTATGCAGCCGCACTAAAGCGTCCAGAGTGGCGCTGAGAATCAGGGGTTTGGTGACATGGTGATAGGTGCCGCTGCCCTTCTTGACCGACAGTTCGAGATTCACGCCGTCCGAGCGTTCCTCAATCCGAAGAATTTTGCCGTACTGCACGTTCCAGCCGCCCTCGCCCGCGCTGCCGATGAAATAAATCTGACGGTTGGTCACCACCACACGTCCAACGATGTCGCGGCTGCGGGTGGCGGTGACATGTCGAAAAGTGGCAGAAACTTCCAGGTGGGCCACTTCGCCAGCGTCCAGAAGAACTGTCGTCTGAACTGCGGGCAGGTGGCCTTCGCGGATGCTGGTGGCGGCGCGCAAATCCGCAAGTTCGCTTTGGAGGGGGGCCAGCAGGCCCGGCGGGATGCGGAGCAAACGCGCCAGATCCCCAAAATCACTTTCCTCCTGCGAACTGATGATTCCATCCGAATAGGCGAGGGTGAGTGTCCGCTCCATCAGGCGCACAGCATCGGTCCTCACAAAATCAAGGGCAGCTTTGGCATACAGTTCTTCCCGTAAAATAGTCTGCTGTAAATCCTGCCATTCATGATGTTCCATGACGCCGTCCGCACAGGCTGCCAGAAAGCGCGTGCGGAAACGCCCTAGTGCCTCCTGAGCCTTGTGGGCACACTCGCGGCACAGCCCCTCGTTGTTCAGCTTGAGCGGCGCGAAGAGACTTCCCCGCTTGCCGCAGTGCTGGCAAGCACGGGCATCAGCGGTGGGTCGTGGTGGGGCCGATTGAAGGGGTTCCCAGACAGCAAGCAGTGGTGTGGAAGATGTGTCGGGGATCTGGCTTGCCGTTTGGTCAGGTTGGGCGGGTTGATCACGCTGCGGAAGAGGCGTTTCCGCGTGGCCTGATACGGACTCCGATTAATTCATGCAGAGCGGCCACCAGTGGAAAAGGGTGTGCTGGGTGATGAGGTCAGGTTGAGTTTCAAGCCAAGCGCACTGCTGACCCAACGTGTCTTGAAGGTGATCCAACGAGTCAAAACAGCAGTTAGTGAGCGGCTTATCGGTCAAATTCCAGACCCGTTCCACAGGTTGCAACTCTGGAGCATAGGGAGGAAGCGTGATGGTTTCGATGCCGGGAGGATGTCCCTCCGCAGGAGGGACATGGAAGCCCGCGCCATCTTCAACGAGTAGCACATGATGATGGGGACCAGCGCCAAGACTGGTGGCAAAGGCAGCAATGACGAGTTGATAGGCCCGTTTTGTCACCTCTGGAATCAACCAGAACTGGCTGGCTCCAGTTTCAGGACAGACGAAGGCGTAGAGATAAAGCCACTCGTAACGGGGCTGAACGGGCCGGATGGCCGGTTGACCAGTCGGTGTCCAGACGGGCCGGGTGATGGGTTGTAAGCCGATCCGATGCTCGTCCATCGCCCAGAGTGAGACATGTGGATGGAGCCGCTCCGCTGCGCGAAGCCGCTCCGTCAGGACTTTGATTTGAACGCTTCTTTGGCTGCTTCGTCGCCTCCGACGTGCCGGGGACGAGGCCGTTGTGGCGAAAATCCAGCCAGACGCATGAATTCATAGGTTCGGCTGAGGTAGACCTCTTTGCCGAACTGTTCTCGAATCCATTGCTGGAGCATTTTGCCATCCCAGACGATGCCTTGGTCAAAATCTTGTCGCAGATGAACAGCAACAGCTTGCTGTTCATCTGGACTCAGGACCGTAGGTGCGCCCTGATTGTGCGCCCGACCATCCCCTAAACCGTCCAGGCCGAGGGTGTGATACCGCTGCAAAATGTTACGCGCCCCAGACACTGAGTACTTGGTCAATTCCAAAAGTTCAGTTTCCGTTTTGCCCTCAGCGAGGAAAGCGAAGAATTGCGCTCTACGCCGCTCGACGGCGCAAGTACTGGCACGGAAAATGCTCCAGAAGTCGTCAGCAGAGTGCTGGAGTTGGATGGAAGAGAAGAATTTTTTGATCTGTACAGCCTACAGGATTTAATCGGAGTCCGTAT
>NZ_JNIV01000058.1 GCF_000701405.1 Deinococcus marmoris DSM 12784 | reverse complement strand
GGCAGGAATCGGACAACCGAAGATCAGCAGGGTCAAGATGATGAACACCACATGGACATCAGTTTTGAGGCCATACAGTGGCGTCCCATACGTCTGGGTGAAGGTTTTCTTGCACTGGTGGCAGCGGTAGCGTTGATCTGCCTTGGAGTGAACGCCAACTTTGGTTGGCGTCGGGCAGAACGGGCAGGGCGGCGTACATTGAGCGGGCCGGGCGGCTTTGGTTGTCTTCACACACTCCAGATACCAGCCCGGCCCTCTTTTTGGCTACTCCACGCTGTCCTGTGGCCCTACCCAAAACTATCAACTGTTTAGAAATTGGTTGGTAAAAAGATTCGCCTGCGAGAGCAAGGAGGCAGTTCGGATTGTGGCCCAAGGAAATCATGATCCGTCGTCTGCGATTTTAGACTTGTACCGACAGTTTAAGCAGCAGGCACAGGTCGCCGCGAAGGTTGAAGTCACATCAGGACACATTCAAAACTCTAGAGATGTGGACCCGCTGACTGAGGCCATCAATCAGGTGGCAGACCACAACGACACACGCCTTGATCCCCATTTGGCCCGGATACAGAGGGCCACGCTAAAACGCCACAGATGACGCCCTTTGACTAGATGCTGCGGCGTGTCGAAGACGGCCTGCGTCTCATCCAGGGCCTGTAAATCACCCCTCCGGCTCACGCGTCCCGCCGCAGCTTGCCGCACTGCCAGAAGGCGGCGGCGCACAGGGTCAGGCTGATGGCAAAGACCGGCAGGTAGCCGAAGCGGTCTGCCACCAGCCCACCCAGCACAGGGGTGAACAGCGCCGCGCCCACCAGCGTGTTCAGCGTGCCGATGTAGCGGCTGCGGGCGTTGGGCGGGGCGATATTCAGCAGGTGGTTGGTGTGGCCCAGATTGAAGCCCTGCGCGGCCACGCTGGTCAGCATGAACACGCCCAGGTAGGCCCATGCCCCCAGCCCCAGCAGGCCCACCACGGCGGCGTACAGCGGAGCCAGCCCGTAAAACACCGAAGCGTAGCGGATGATCCGCCGCGAACCCTTGCGCTCGGCCACGCGCTGCCACACGATGTTGGACAGCGGGGCGGCCCCGGTCAGGGCCATCACGAAGACGCCCAGGATGGCCGGGGGAAAGTTCAGTTCGCGCAGGGCGTACACGGTAAAGAAGGGATCGCTCATGCTGGCCCCCGCCAGCAGCAGGCGCACGGTCAGGAAGGCGCGGAAGTGCGGATCACGCAGCGTTTCGGGAATGGCGCGGAACTCGGCACGTACCCCCTGGGCCTGCTGCGGGGGGTCCGGCGGCTCCTGCACGCGCCCGAATATCCAGTAGCCGAAGGTGTAGGCCGCCGTGCCCAGCGCGAAGATCAGCGCGTAATTCAGCGGAAATTCCAGCCCGGACCCCAGAATCCAGCGCACCAGCAGCCCAGCGCCGAAGGCCAGCAGCCCGCCGTACAGATTGCGTGTGCCGAAATAACGCGGGCGGCGTTCGGTGCTGACCGTCTTGCTGACCACCTCCAGAAAGGGCAGCCCCGCCACGCCAGAGGCCAGCGAATTGACCAGCATCGCCAGCACGAACAGCGTCAGGCACAGCGCGGGCTGATCGGCCAGGAACGCGGCGATCAGAGCCATCGACAGGTAGCTCAGGGTGCGGACCGTGGCCGCCGAGCGGTACACCGGCAGCTTGTAGGGCAGCCCCCGCACCCGCGCAGCCACCAGCAGTTGCGGCAGCATCCAGCCGCCCCCGGCGATGGCGGGCAGCAGCCCGATGACCCAGTTGGGTGCGCCCAGCTTGGAAGCAAAGCCCGCCACCACCACGGTCACGTTCAGAAAGCCGTCGCCGACAAAGACGCCCCAGCCGTTCAGGATGCCCAGTTGCTCGTTGCGGTCCCAACTGCGCCATTTATTCAGGGGCCAGCCTCTCATGGCCCGCATTATCCGCGCCCGGATGAGCGGGGGTTCGGGATCAGGGGACAGGGCAGATGCCGGGGCCGCCTGTGCGCTATTCCTGCTTCTTGCCGATCTCGCGGCTCAGGCGGTCTGCGGCCACCAGCAGCACGTCCCACACGCCGGAAAAGGGCGGGGCGTAGGACAGGTCCATCTCGAACAGGTCCTGCACCTTGCCCCGGCTGTGCAGCAGCGCGGCGATCACGTCCACGCGCTTGACGCTTTCATGGTTGCCGCAGACCAGTTGCGTGCCCAGCAGGCGGCCCGTGCCGCGCTCGGCGGTCAGGCGCACGTAGATGGGTTTTGCGGTGGAGTAATACCCGGCGTGATCGGTGCTGTGAACGTCCACGCTGGCGGCGTCCAGGCCCAACTCATCGGCTTCCGATTGCGTCAGGCCGGTGCGGGCCGCGCCCAGCGCGAAGGTCTTGAAGATGCTGCTGCCCACCACCCCCGGAAAAGTGGCGTCGCCCCCGGCCATGTTGACCCCGGCCACCCGGCCCATGCGGTTGGCGGTCAGCCCCAGCGGGATATGGACCCTGCGCCGCGTGACGCGGTGGACAGATTCGGTGTTGTCTCCCGCCGAATACACGCCGTCCACCCCCGTTTCCTGGCGGATATTCACGGCCACCGCCCCGGTCTTGCCAATCCGCGCCCCGGCAGCGCGGGCCAGTTCCACGTTGGGGCGCACGCCCACCGCCACGATCACCACGTCGCCACGAATGAAACCCTGATCGGTCTGCACGCCCGTCACCTGCCCGTCCTTGCCGGTCAGCCCCTCCACCGTTGTGCCGCAGCGAATTTCCACACCGTTGCTTTCCAGTTCCGCCCGCACGCGCTGCTGATACTCACGGTCCAGCATCCGCCCGGCCACCTCTGGCCCTTTTTCCACCACCACCACGCTCAGGCCCCGGCAGGTCAGCGTCTCGGCCAGCTCCAGCCCAATGTAGCCGCCGCCAACGATCACGGCCCGCTTTGCGCCGCCGCTGATGGTGGCCTCTATTGCCTGTCCATCGGGAATCTCGCGCAACACATGCACGCCGCCCAGGTCCGTCTTGGCCCAGTCGGGGCGAATGGCCGAAACTCCGGTGGCGATCAGCAGTTTGTCGTACGGCTCGTGTGTGCTGCGCCCGGACTCCCTATCAACGACGGTGATGGTTCTGCCCCCCGCGTCCACACCCGTCACGTCGTGGCGCAGGCGGACGCCGATGCCACGGGCGCGCATCTGGGCCGGGGTGCGGGCGATCAGGTCATCGAAGCTCTCCACGTCCCCGCCCAGAACGTAGGGCAGGCCACACGCGCCGTAGCTGATGTACTCGCCGCGCTCGAAGACCACCACATCGGCGTCGGGGTTCTGGCGCGTGGCGCGGCTGGCCGCACTCATTCCAGCGGCCACGCCGCCCACAATTACGATTCGCATGGGGCAGTCTAGGGGGTGGGCCGTATGCCCTGCCATTCGCCTGACGCTACAATGCCCGGCATCAACCACATGCCCGGCGTCCTCCTCAGGGATTCGGGTTCAACACGGACCATCGCTGTCCACAGGAGTCCTCATGAAAAAAGCATTTCTAGCCCTGACCGCCCTTGCTCTGCTCGCCACCTCTGCCCAGGCCCGCACCTGGGATGAGGTCAAGAAAAGCGGCACCATCAAGATCGCCACCGAGGGGGCCTTTCCGCCCTTCAACGTGCTGGAGGGCAAGAAGCTGACCGGCTTTGAGGTCGAGCTGGCCGAGGCGCTGGCCAAGGAGCTGGGCCTGAAGGTGGAGTGGACCACCCAGCCCTTCGACAACCTCTTGATCGGCCTGAACCAGGACCGTTACGATTTTGTGATCGCCAGCCACGGCATCACGCCTCAGCGGGCCAAGGCCGTGGATTTTGCCAGGCCGCACTACTGCACCGGGGGCGCGATTGTCGCCAGGATCGGCGGCCCCATGACGGCTGCCGATCTGGCGGGCAAGTCGGTGGCCGTGCAGGTGGGCACCACCTACCTGGAAAATGTCCGTAAGGTGGCGGGCGTGGGCGATATCAAGACCTTCCCCAAGGACACCGACGCCCAGGCCGCGCTGATGTCGGGCCGCGTGGACGTCTGGGTGGGTGACAAGTTCACTGGTATCGATCTGGTGAAAGCCCAGAAGAGCAAGCTCAAGCAGGGCGCGCTGCTGTTCAATGAAAGCATCGCGATGGCCGTCAAGAAGGGCAACAGCAGCCTGCTGAAAGAACTGAACTCGGCGCTGGACAAGTCGCTGAACAACGGCACCTACGCGAAGATCAGCAACCAGAACTTCGGCCAGGACATCCGTTGCCGCAACTGAGCGCAGTGAAGTAGCGGGGGAGAAGGCGGCGGTTCCTGCGGGGGCTGCCGCTTTTTTCCGTTATGCTCAAGACATCCTCAACCCTGGGGTGCTTTACAAATGTCAACAGCCCTGTAACCCACCACGTCAAGAATTCGTGCGCCCCACGCTGGGCGGCACATCTGAATTCCTGACCAAGACTGGCTGTTGAATTCCCAGGGAAGAATATGTTGAAAACAAGTGACCCCACGCGGGTTTATCTGGCGCTATCGGCGGGGCTGGCGTTTGCCTTTGCCCTGGCCTACACGCTGCAAGGGCTGTATTTCATAACCGTGGCGGGCCTGGACCCGCTGCAACTGCTGCTGATCGGTGCGGCGCTGGAGGGGGCCGCCTTCCTGCTGGAAGTCCCGACAGGCGTGGTGGCCGACGTGTACTCGCGCCGCCGCTCGGTGATTCTGGGCTGCGTCTGCCTGGGCGTGGCGATGGCGCTGGTGGCCGCGTTTCCGGTGTTCTGGGCGCTGTTGCTGACGCAGATCGTCTCGGCGGCGGGCTACACCTTTCTCAGCGGCGCGCAGCAGGCGTGGCTGGCGGATGAAGTGGGCGAGGACCGGGCCGCACACCTGTATCTGCTGGGCAGCCAGTACGGGCGGGCGGCGGGGATTGCCGGAATCGGGGCGACGGCGGCGCTCGCCACGCTGGGCCTGCACATTCCAATTCTCGCGGGCGGCGCGGTGGCGCTATTACTTGCCCTGTACCTGTGGCTGCGAATGCCCGAGGACGGCTTTTCCCCCGCCCCGCGTGAGGAACGCCAGACCTGGGCCGCGCTGTCGGGGACGCTGCGCCAGGGGGTGCGCGAGGTCCGTGCCAGCCGGGTGCTGACCCTGCTGATGCTGAGTGCGTTGCTGTACGGCGCGAGCAGCGAGGCACTGGACCGCCTGAACGAATTTCTGCTGATTCAGGAAGTGGGTCTGCCCGGTGGCCTGAGTGCTGCGAACTGGTTTGTGCTGCTGGCGCTGACCGTTCAGGTTGTCGGCTTCGCGGTGACTGAGCCGTTACGCCGCCGCATCAACCCGGCGGATGCGAGAACAGCGGCGTTGGCCCTCCGCTGGGTGTTGGGCCTCAGCGTGGCGGCGTTGCTGGCCTTCGCCTATGCCCCAAACTTCGGCTGGGCGGCCCTGGCGCTGGTGGTTCACGGGGTGTTGCGCGGACTGTACTCGCCGCTGTATGACGCCTGGATCAACCGGGGACTGAATCCAGCTTCACGGGCCACCGTCAATTCCATCGCCGCGCAGGCAGACGCGCTGGGGCAGGTCACCTTCGGCCCGGTGTTCGGGGTGCTGGGCAACGTGCTGGGGGTGCGCTCTGCATTGGCCCTGGCCGCGCTGGTGCGGGTGCCTGCGCTGGGGCTGCTGGGCCGGGCGGGGAAGGAGGGGAGAAGCTCAACTCTCTTCTAGAGCATTTGACAGAAAAGAAGCTCCACCCTGAGTAAATTTTTGATGGTCCCCGAACTGCTCCAGGAGTGACCCAGGCTTCGCTCTGCACTACAACTATTCTGTCATTTGCTGTAAAACGAAAACCGGGGCAGCTTCCACCCGCTGCCCCGACTCAAAAACTTCGTTTACTTCAGCGGCTCCTACTTCACTGTCTGCGCCCAGTCCAGTATGGCGCGGTTGGCGGCGGGGGCATTCTCATAGATGGCGGCGTGGGCTGCGCCGGGAATGAGTACCAGCTTGCTGCCCGCGATGTTCTGCTGCATCTTCACCGAGAAGGGCGGCGGATACACGGTGTCCTCAACGCCCTCCAGGATCAGGGTGGGCACGTTGATGATCCTCAACGTGGGCAGGGAGTCGGGGCGCTCGGACAGTGCCCTGGCCCCCGCCACATCTCCGGCGACGCTGGCCTGCTTCACGATGTCCCCGAGAAATTTCGCGTCACCGGGCTTGCTTAGGCGGGTCACGCCGGTCAGCATGTCCTTAAGGAGTTCGCCCACCAGCGACTGCGGCCCATACGTCACAGCCTTCTGCGCCATGCCGCCCCACAGGGCTTTTTCCACCACATTGGCCGGCTGGGCAATCGTGTCGATCAGGATCATGCCCTTGAAGCGCTCGGGGGCCGTGCGGTACATCTCGAAAGCAATCGGGCCGCCCATCGACATGCCGCCGATGATGGCGCTGGGCACGTTGAGCTGGTCCATCACGGCCAGCGCATCTGTCGCGTAGGTCTGGATGGAGCCGGTATCGCTGGCGGGGGCCACGCTTTTGCCGTAGCCCCGGTGGTCAATGGTGATAACCCGGTAACCCGCATTCGCCAGCGCATCGCGGTTGCGCGAGAACAGTTCGCCGCTCAGGGGATAGCCGTGCAGCAGCAGCATGGGCGTGCCGCTGCCCTGCGAGACATAATGAATCTGCGCGCCGTTCACGTCCAGCATGCCTTCCTGCTTCATCATTTCTGTTCCGCCTGCCAGGCCCCAACTGGAAAGCAGGGCGAGGCCGAGGGCCGTTTTAAGTCCGTATTTCATGAAAAACCTCCACGACGGGGGCCGCGTGCCTGGGGTCAGGCGTCCACATCGTTTCGACTGCCCGCACAGGTTAGAAAAGTGCTGGCGAGACTGGAAAAGACCGCCTTTATAACACCTTTGAAGTCGGCCCAAAATGAAGGTTTTCTCTTGACCTGGCCGATTTAGATGGTCATTGATCTGTGCGGTCACCCTCTGCCATCTGGCCCATCAAATCCGGCCCGCCGCCGCGTATACTAGCCGGGCAGTGACCGGGAGGAGTACCCGCGTGTGCGCCCACAGGAAGTCCAGAGCGTGACTGAGAATCTGGACGGGAACGCAAAGTGGAGAAAGTCGCCCGCGAGCGAGACGGAAGAATCCCACCCCAGTCCAAACTTAGGGGGGAAGTAGACCCGTCCGGGTGCGCCCGTTACAGCGCAGATCGAGCGCCCGCCATTCAGGCGGGAATTGCGGTGGTACCACGGGATCTGTCTTTTCCAGACGTCTCGTCCGCGCACAGGTGAGAGCCTGGCGGACGGGGCGTTTTTTCGTTTCTCAGATGGGGGAGGGGATGAGTTTGTTTGGACGCGTCTATTTTTCATCCGATTTTTCGGGGGGTTGCCACGGTTTAACCCCTCTGCTTCGCAGCTCTATGAGTCCGCCCCTTCGGGGCATCTCCCCTTAGAAGGGAGGCAAGAGTCCCAGAATTGCTGCGCCAGCCGCGCTCCTTGGCTCCCTTTTGAGGGGAGCTGGCTGCGAAGCAGACTGAGGGGTTAAACCGCAATCCGCCACCCTTAAAACTACGAACGAATTTTATTTCCTCTCGAACCAATCCACCTTCAGGAGATCCGCCCATGACTGACCTTCCAGAATCCAACCGCGAAACAGAACTCAACCCTGAGACGGCTACTCCCGAGAACGACTCCGTCCTCGCCAAGCAGTTCGATCCCTCCGCCGTCGAGCCGGGCTGGGCGGCGCGCTGGCGCAACGAACCGTTCCGGGCCGACGCCACCAGTGGCCGGGAGCCGTTCACCATCGTGATTCCGCCGCCCAACGTGACCGGCAACCTGCACCTGGGCCACGCGCTGGACAACACCCTGATCGACACGCTGATTCGTTACAAGCGCATGGCGGGCTTCGAGGCGCTGTACCTGCCGGGCATGGACCACGCCGGGATTTCCACGCAGGTGGTGGTGGAAAAGCAACTGCGCGAGCAGGGCGTCTCGCGTCACGATCTGGGTCGCGAGCGCTTTCTGGACAACGTCTGGGAGTGGAAGGGCGAGTCCGGCGGCATCATCCTCAACCAGCTCACGCGCCTGGGCGTCAGCGCCGACTGGACACGCGAGCGCTTCACGATGGACGAGGGCCTCTCGCGGGCCGTCCGCGCCCAGTTCGTGCGGCTGTACCACGACGGAGCCGCCTACCGGGGCGAGCGCATCGTCAACTGGGACGTGGCCGCGCAGACCACCCTGTCTGAGCTGGAAATTGACCGCGAGGTCCGCAAGGGCAAGATGTCCACGCTGTCCTACAAGCTGGAGAATGCGGAAGCGGCGGCCAGCAACGGCGGGGCGGGCGAGATTCTGATCGCCACCGTGCGCCCCGAAACGATCTTCGCGGATCAGGCGATTGCCGTGCATCCCGAAGACGGACGCTTCACGCATCTGGTGGGGCAGAAAGCCAGGATTCCCCTGACAGACCGTTTCATCCCGATCATCGCCGACGCCGCCGTGGAAATGGACTTCGGCGTGGGCGCGCTCAAAATTACTCCGGCGCACGATCCCACCGACTTTGAAATCGGCGAGCGGCATGGACTGGCGCGGCCCAGCGTGATTGATTTAGAGGGCAACCTGACCTCTGACCTCGTGCCAGAACAGTTCCGGGGCATGGAACGCTTCGCCGCACGCAAAGCCGTGGTCAAGGCTCTCATTGACTCTGGCGATCTACTGGAGGAAAAGGACCACGACACCGCCATCGGCCTGTCCGAGCGGACGAAAGTGCCCGTCGAGCCGATCATCAGCACGCAGTGGTTCGTGCATATGAAGCCGTTTGCCGATCAGGTGCTGGCCGGGTTGGAGAACGGAGATATGCGGCTGGTGCCGGAGCGCTACGGCAAGGTCAACCGCGACTGGCTGGAGAACATCCGCGACTGGAACATCTCCCGGCAGTTGTGGTGGGGCCACCAGATTCCCGCGTGGTACGACGCCGAGGGCAACATCTACGTCCCTGGTCCCGAGAACCCTGAACTGGACTGCGATCAGGACCCGCGTTACGCGCATCTGGAACTGCGCCGTGACCCGGACGTGTTCGACACCTGGTTCTCGTCGAACCTGTGGCCCTTTTCCACGCTGGGCTGGCCCGACACCGACTCCGAGGATTTCCGCAAGTTCTACCCGACGCAGGTGCTGGTCACGGGCTACGACATCCTGTTTTTCTGGGTGGCGCGCATGCAGATGGCCGGGTACGGGTTGACCGGGCAGGCTCCATTCAACACGGTGATGCTGCACGGCCTGTATCTGGACGCGAAAGGCCAGAAGATGTCCAAGAGCAAGGGCAACGGCATTGACCCCATTGAACTGTTCGAGCAGTACGGCGTGGACGCCTGCCGTTTCGCCTTCGCCTTCCTGAGTACGGGGGGACAGGACATCCGCCACGACGCGCGGCGCTTCGAGCAGGGGCGCAACTTTGCCAACAAGCTGTGGAACGCGTCCCGCTTCGCGCTGATGCGGCTGGGCGAGGCGGTTCCGGGGCTGGAGGGCGACGACGATCTGAGCGCTTATGTCCGCAGCCTGATGCCCGACGCCCCCAGCGCGGAACTGAGAAGCAAGGACGTGCTGACCGCGCTGGTGGCCCGCGATGACCTGACCCCGGCGGACCGCTGGATCATCTCGCGCCTGAACGCCGTGACCGCCGAGGTGAGCGCACAACTGGACGCCTTCGATCTGGGCGCGGCTATCAGGACGCTGTACGCCTTTACCTGGGACGAGTTCTGCGACTGGTACATCGAGGCCGCCAAGCCCGCGCTGGCCGAGGGACGGCTGGGCAGCATGGCGACTCTGAAGGCCGTGCTGGAGCATATTCTGAAGCTGCTGCACCCCTTCATGCCGTTTATCACCTCCGAGGTCTATGCCGCGCTGGGCCACCGCCGCCAACTGGCGCTGCACGCGTGGCCGCAGCCGGTGGACGCCCTGCATGACGCCGACGCCACGCGGACCTTCAACGGCCTGCGCGACGCGGTGGCCGCCGCCCGCAGCCTCAAGAACGAGCTGGGGCTGTCGCCGCAGGACCGGCTGGGCGTGGTGATAGAGGGCGAACAGGCCGCCACAGTCGCCGCGAACGCCCGCGTGGTGGAAAGCATCGCCCGCGTGAATCTGGTGGCCGAACTGGAGGGCCGCACCCTCTCCGCCGTGGAAGGAGGCGTGACCGTCCGTGCCCCGCTGGAAGGCACGGTGGACATCGCCGAGTGGCTGGGCAAGCAGAAAAAGCGTCTGACCGAACTGGACAAGCAGATCAAACAGGCGCAGGGCAAGCTGTCCAGCGAGAACTTCGTGGCCCGCGCCCCCGCCGAGGTCATTGAGGAAGAGAAACGTCGCGTGCAGGACTTCGGCGCACAGAAAGAGCGGTTGAAAGGGGTTCTGGCGCAGTTCTGACCCGTCGTCCCGACCCAGGGCGCAAGCCTGATGCTGGAAACGGGACGTTCGCTTCCGCTTTTGGGTCATACTTAGAAGTGGAAGCAATTTTCAATCTACCCCTCTACTTTCCCCTCACTTCAAGGAGACGCCATGCCCCCACTTCGCCCCGACATTGACCCCAACGGCCTGCTGGAATATTCGGTGGTCTACACGGACCGTTCTCTCAACCACATGTCCGCCGCCTTCCAGAAGGTCATGAATGATCTGTCCACCGAGTTGAAGGCGGTCTACCACGCCGAGGCCGTGGCGATCATTCCGGGTTCGGGTACGTCTGCAATGGAGGCGGTGGTGAATCAACTGGCGCAGGGGCAACGTTGTCTGGTGGTCCGCAACGGCTGGTTCAGCTACCGCTGGTCCCAGATTCTCGAGATGAGCCGCGTGCCGGAATCGGTGACGGTCCTTTCGGCCCAGGCGCAGACGGACGGGCAGCAGCAGCCGTTTGCGCCCCCGCCCATTGAGGAAGTGGTGGAGGCCATCCGCCGCGAGAAGCCCGCGCTGGTGTTCGCACCGCACGTGGAAACGTCGTCGGGGATCATCCTGCCGCAGGCGTACCTTCGGCAGATGGCGCAGGCGACGCACGAAGTCGGCGGCCTGCTGGTCATCGACTGCATCGCCTCGGGCTGCGTGTGGCTGGACATGGCCGATCTGGGCATCGACGTGCTGATCACCGCGCCGCAAAAAGGGTGGAGCAGCACGCCCTGCGCCGGAATCGCGCTGCTGAGCGCGGCAGCGACTGAGCGGGTGGACGCCACCGACTCGGTCAGCTTCACGCTGGACCTCAAGAAGTGGCTGAACATCATGCGTGCCTACGAGGGCGGCGGCTTCGCGTACCACGCCACCCTGCCCACCGACGGCCTGTGCCAGTTCCGCGACACCGTGCTGGAGATGAAGGCGTTCGGCTTCGAGAAGGCGCGGGAAGCGCAGTGGGAACTGGGCAACCGGGTTCGCGAAGTGCTGAAAGCAGCGGGCTTTTCGAGCGTCGCCGCCGAGGGGTTCAAGGCTCCGGGTGTGGTGGTCAGTTATACCGACGCGGACGCCATTCAGAGCGGCAAGGCGTTCCGTGAGGCGGGCCTTCAGATCGCGGCGGGCGTGCCGCTTCAGGTGGGCGAGGGACCAGATTTTAAGACCTTCCGCATCGGTCTGTTCGGGCTGGACAAGCTGACGGACGTGGACGGGGCTGTGGAGCGCTTTGAGCGTGGATTGCGGGCCGTCATTTCGCAGGCGCAAGCTGCCCTGTCCCGCTGAAGGTCCGGGGAATTCGCCCTGCGCCCATTGGCCTTTCTCTCACCCCTGCGTTACGCCCGCCGCGCAACATGGGAGCATGACTGATTCCAAGAAGCCTGAAAATCCCACCTTCAGCACCGAGATGACCGACAAGCAGCGCACGGAAGTCCGGGGCGAGACTCCGCGCGGCGCGAAAGTCGAGCAGGGCGCGCAGATGTCGCAGGAGACTGTGGACGCGAATGTCGAGCGCGATTCCTCGGCGGGCTTGCAGGGTGAGGAAGGCTGGAAAGGCGTGAACTACGACAAGAAGTCCGAGCAGAAAGAAGAGAAATAACTCCAGCTTTATAGAGGCGGTCCCGGCAGAGTTCCGGGGTCGCCTCGGTTACTGTTGGGTTGTGTCCACCCTTTTTCTGCTGATCGGCCTACCCGGCGCGGGCAAGACCACCCTGGCGCGGCGGCTGGAACGGGAACAGTCGGCGCTGCGCCTGACGCCCGACGAGTGGATGACGCCGCTGTTCGGTGCGGGCGAGTCCGGTGACAAACGCTGGATTCTGGAATCCCGCTTGCTGTGGGGGATGGCGGCGCGTGCTTTAACGCTGGGCATGAACGTGATTCTCGATTACGGCTGCTGGGCGAAGGAGGAGCGTGACCTGTTCCGCTCGCGTGCCGCTGAACTCGGCGTCCGTTTTGAACTGCATGTGCTGGACGTGACACTGAAAGAGTTGTGGCGACGCGTGGAAGCCCGTAATCATACTTTGCCGCCCGACACCTTCCCGATCACGCGGGCCGAATTAGAGGAGTGGTCAGGCTGGTATGAAGCGCCCGATGCTGACGAGCTGGCCGCGATGGAGAATCCGCCCTTTGTGTCGAAAGTCTGGAAGTGGCAACCATGACGCCCACCCTGCACGCACTGGCCGACTGGCTACGCGCGGAATTTGGCGAGGCACAGCCGCTCAAGCGTGACGGGCCACAGGAGGTTCGGCGGCTGGCGCTGGCCCTCGAACCCGCCGACCTGCCACTCACGCTGGACGCCGATGCGCTGTTCGTCCACCGGTCCCTGCGGGTGGGGGATAGGTGGTCCGGTCTGGGCGTGCTGGGCGTCCACGACGGCTTCGATCTGGCGCTGACGACGGGGCCGAATTATCGTCTGGCCCACGCCCTGGGCTGGGGCGACGTGGATGAAGTGGTCTGGAAGGGCGAGCTGAAGGGCGTCACTGCCACGCCTCCGCAGGACACCTGGGACGGGTTGCGCGCTGCCCTCCACGCTGAGCTGGGCGGTGAGGACAGTTCCTGGCCGCCCGCCGACACCTCTGGCCCGTTGCGCGTGGCCCTGATGAACGCCATGAATCCCAGCCTGATCGAACACGTCGCTGATGGGGGTGTCCGGGTGTATCTGACCGGGCAACTGCGGCCCTCCGCCTCAGTCGCCGCCCACGCGTGGGGACTGGGCGTGATCGCGCTGGGACACCGCCGCAGCGAGGAATGGGGGCTGCGGCGGCTGGCCCATGAGCTGCGCGCGGCGTTTCCTGGCCTTCAGACCCAGGTGTACGGACAGACAGACTGACGCGGCCCTGACGGCGGTTTAAGGTTTCCTCACGCGGCGTTCAGGGGGCGTCATGGCGGGGCAGGTACGCTGACCCGTATGAAGATGCCCCAAGTAAAGATGCCCCGAGTCAAGATGGCCGGGCGCAAGAGCCTGTTACTGGGCGCGGCCCTGATGGTGGGCGGCGCGTCCCTTTCCTCTGCGGGCGCGGCGGGCCTGTCGCCCACGCTGCTGGAGCGGGCCAAGCGCGGTGACCAGACCAAGGTGGGCGTGATCGTGCGCTTTCAGTTCGGCAGCGACGCGCGGGGTCAGGCACAGCTCAAGAATCTGCGCTCGCAGCTTAATGGCCGCCTGAGCCAGCTCGGATCGTCGGCGGGCTTTCTGGCCAGCGCCATCAAGAGCGGGCAGGCCACCTCGCTGTGGCTGGACCAGAGCATCTACCTGCCGCTGACCCCGGTGCAGGCCCGCGCGCTGGCGGCGTTGCCCTTCGTGACCGACATCTTCGAGAACTTCAAGGTGCAGATTCCCAAGCCCCAGCGGGCCGTGGCCCTGAGCGCGTCTGCTGCCGCCGCCGGGGAGCCGTGGCATCTGGCCAAGATCGGTGTGCCGCAGGCGTGGGCCGCCGGGTTCAAGGGGCAGGGCATCAAGATCGGGCACCTGGACAGCGGCATCGATCCCAACCACCCGCAACTGGCGGGCAAGATCGCCGCTTTCGCCGAGTTTGACGGCGAGGGCAACCGCGTGAACGGTTCGGCGCGTGACAGCACCGATCACGGCACCCATACGGCGGGCCTGCTGGTGGGGGATACGGTGGGCGTGGCCCCCAGCGCCCGCGTCATCAGCGCGCTGGTGCTGCCCAACAACGAGGGCACCTTTGCCCAGGTGATCGCCGGAATGCAGTACGTGCTGGACCCCGACAACAACGCCGAGACCAATGACGGCGCGGACGTGGTGAACATGAGCCTGGGCATTCCCGGTACCTATGACGAGTTCATCGTGCCCGTGCAGAACATGCTCAAGGCAGGTGTGGTTCCAGTCTTTGCCATCGGTAATTTCGGCCCGGCGTCGGCCAGCACCGGCAGCCCCGGCAACCTGCCGGACGCTGTAGGTGTGGGCGCGGTGGACCAGAGCGGCAACGTGGCCAGTTTTAGCAGCCGGGGGCCGGTGGCCTGGAGCGGCAAGATCAACGGCGTGTTCACCAAACCCGACATCGCCGCGCCGGGGCAGGACATTACCAGCGCCATTCCCGGCAACAAGTACGGGGCCAAGAGCGGGAGTTCGCAGGCCAGTCCCATCACGGCGGGCGCGGTGGCCGTGCTGCTCTCGGCCAAGCCGGGCAGCAGCGTGGACGCCATTAAGAACGCGCTGTACACCAGTGCCAGCAATGCCGGGTCAAAGAACAACAACGTGGGCTTCGGCCTGATCAGCGTGCCCGGAGCGCTGAGCAAGCTGGGCGTGAACGTGGGCGCACCCGCCCCGGCCCCCCAGCCCACGCCTACCCCACCCCCCGCACCGACACCCCCGCCCAAGCCCACCCCGACTCCTCCGCCCGCTCCCACACCCACCCCTCCCCCTGCACCCAAACCGACGCCTACGCCTCCGCCTGCCCCCACACCGCCGCCTGCCAACAAGACCCCCACTGGCCCGGCAGACTACGATCTGTGCGCGCTGGAAAACCAGAAGTGCAACTTCAGTGGGCAGCGGCTGGCCGCCTTCGGCACCGAGGGCCAGTACGCCACCGGCACGGGAACGGATGGCTTCAACTGCACGGTGGCCGAATGGGGCCGTGACCCCGCCGTGGGCAAGCTCAAGGGCTGCTTTATCAAGCCGGTGCCGGGCGCTTCAGTGCCTGCGCCCAAGCCGACGCCCGCACCTACGCCAGCTCCAGCCCCCAAACCCACCCCGGCCCCCAGTGCGGGCAAGCCCCGCGTGCTGCTCGTCGATGACGACATGGGTGTGGGTGCGGACGTGACCGGTGCGCTGCGCGACGCCCTCAAGGCCAACGCAGTCAGCGGCGGTGCGTTCGTCTGGAATGTCCAGTCTCAGGGCGCGCCTCCCCTGAGCGAGATGCAGAAGGCCGACATCGTGATCTGGGCCAGCGGCGAGCAGTATCAGAACACCATCACGGCTGGTGATCAGAACACCCTGCGCCAGTTCCTCTCGGGCGGCGGACGACTGCTGGTGACCGGCCAGGACATCGGCTACGACATCGGTGAAGGGGACTTTTACCGCAGCGTCTTAAAGACCCGACTGGTGGCCGACAGCAGCGGCACGCCCAAGTTCGTGACGGGCGGGGCCTTCGGCAACACCGCCTTTACCCTGAACGCGGCGGGCAGCTCGCAGAATCAGGTCTATCCCGACGTGATCGCCGATCTGGGCGGCAGCGCCACCGTCGCCTCGTGGGGCAGCGCCAACGCCAACGCCGGAACCATCAGCGCCCAGAGCATCAAGGTCGATCCCAACCGGGGCCGCGCCGCCCAGAAGCAGCAGGACCCGCGCGGTCTGGTCGAGCAGATCGCGGGCAGGATCATCGGCACCGCGCTGGGCCAGATCTTTGGGAACAGTGGCCAGCAGGCCAGCCAGCCCGCACGTGGCGGGCGGGTCAGCGCCCAGAGTGCTGGAGAGAACGCCGGGGCCATCGTTGCTAACGACGCGGGCCGCTACCGGACCGTCAACATGGGCTTTGGTCTGGAAGGGTTGACCCCCGGCAGCCGCAACATCCTGGTCAAGACGTCCTTCGACTGGCTGATGCGCTGAGCGGAACAGAGTAAGGAAAAAGGGAGAGGCGCGGCTGGCCTCTCCCTTTTCCATTTCTTTAGCGCCTCCCCACGGCCCCCCAACGCGGGCGGGCTAGGGTGACCATATGACCACTTTGAAAAGCATCATGACCCCGGACCTGACCACCGTGGACACCCGCGCCACCCTTAAAGAAGTCGCCACCCACATGAAAGAACAGGGCATCGGCAACGTGCTGATCATGGACGGCGACATGCTGACCGGGATTATCACGGACCGCGACATCGTGGTGCGCGCCGTCGCCTACGGCCACGATTTCGGCACCCCGGCCAGCGATTACGCCACCGGCGACGTGTTCACTATGACCGCCGACACCACGGTGGAGGAAGCCGCCCGCGAGATGTCCCACCGTCAGCTCCGCCGCCTGCCCGTCACCGAGGGCAGCGCGGTGGTAGGCATCGTCAGCCTGGGCGATCTGGCCGTGCGGGCGCAGACGGGTGTGGACGAAACGGCCCTGAAAGGCATCAGCCAGCCGACGAGCTGATTTCTTCGCTTCAGGCAGCGGCCACCTTCTCCATTGGAGGGTTGGCCGCTTGCCATTGCCCACATCCCGGAGGCGTAAGCTCGGTCCCATGACCACCATCGCCAGCCCACTTGCGCCGCGTGCCACCGCCCTCGAAGTCGTTCAGGGGATCAACCTGACGGGGAAGACTGCTGTGATTACTGGCGCATCATCCGGCATTGGCGTCGAGACGGCCCGCGCGCTGCTGTCGGCGGGGGCGTCTGTGATCCTGGCCGTCCGGGACATCGGGAAGGGCGAGAAGATCGCCGCCGAACTCCGTGAATCCACGGGCAATCAGAACGCTCAGGTCATCGAGCTGGATCTCGCTTCGCTGGCACAGGTACGTGAGGGGGCGGCGCGGATTCTGGCGGCGGCCCCCGCAATCCATATGCTGATCAACAACGCGGGCATCATGGCGACGCCGCAGGGTCAGACCCCGGACGGCTTCGAGACGCAGTTCGGCACCAACCATCTGGGCCACTTCCTGCTGACACAGTTGCTGATGCCCGCGCTGCTGGCCGCCGCTCCATCCCGCGTGGTGGCCCTGAGCAGCAGTGGCCACCGCCGCAGCGACATCGTCTGGGACGATATCCAGTTTGAACGCCGCCCCTATGACCGCTGGGACGCCTACGGCCAGAGCAAGACCGCCAATGCCCTGTTCGCCGTGGGCCTGACGCAGAAGTACGGCGCGCAGGGCGTCACTGCCAATGCCGTCCATCCCGGCGGCATCATGACCGGATTGCAGAAGTTTGTCCCGGTGGAGGAACAGCGCGCGATGGGCTGGCAGGACGAGTCGGGCAAGCTGAATGCCGTGTTCAAAACCACCGAGGAGGGAGCCTCCACCACCGTCTGGGCCGCCACCTCGCCGCAAATGGAAGGCGTGGGCGGGCTGTTTCTGGAGGACCTTCAGGAAAGCACGCCGCTGGACCCGCAGAACCCGGACCCGATGTTCGGCCACAAACCCTATGCCCGCGATTCAGAGAGTGCGGCGCGGCTGTGGACGCTGAGCGAGGAACTGGTGGGTCTGAAATAGAGCTGCGCTACAGGTAGGCCAGCGCCCATTCCTTCTGCCCATGCCTCAGCCCGGCTTCCAGCAACGCTAAACCATCGGGCGCGAGGTCTTGCTGGTGGGGCAGCGGGCCGATCAGCGCCTGAAAGTCCTCCAGACTGAATTTCTGCGGGGCATGGCGCACGCTTTCCACCGCGCCGCCCCTGACCTCATAGACCGCGCCGTAGACGTTGCCCTTGCGGGCGTCCAGCGAGACGGCCTGAGCGTGTTCACCTCTGACCAGACCCTCCAGGGTGGGGACTCCGCGTACTGGGGCAGTCCACACGCGTCCCAGCCCCAGCGCGTAACTGGCCCCCACGCGCACGCCGGTATAGGAGCCGGGGCCAGTGCCGATCACGATCAGATCGGCGCGAAAGGGCAGGCCCGCCTCCGCAAACAACTGGCGCGTGGCGGCGGGCAGTTCCTCGGCGTGCGCCCGGCCCACTTCTCTGGAGGACGCCACCTCGCCCCCCTCCCAGCGCAGGGCCAGGGTCAGGTAGGGGGTGGCGGTGTCCAGGGCCAGAACGACTTGAGCGGGGGCGGTCATCGCCGGGCATTGTAGGGCCGCCGTGCCACCAGACATGAAGGTTGTTACCCCTGCGGGAACGTGATGCGTATCTGACCGCGTAGGGCGGCGGTGCTATCCTCGGCTATCATGACTGAAATCGCCAAGGGCCTGGCAGGCGTTAAATTCACCGAAAGCAAGCTGACGTTCATCAACGGCGAGGAAGGGATTTTGCTGCACCTGGGCATTCCGATTCAGGAATGGGCCGAGAACAGCACCTTCGAGGAACTGTCGCTGGCGCTGCTGGAAGGCAAGCTGCCCACTGCCACGGAACTGGCGCAGTTCGACGCCCACCTCAAGGAAAACCGCGCCATCCCGCAGCAGCTTCAGCAGGTCATCCAGGACATGCCGCGCGGCATCAATCCCATGCAGGCCCTGCGCACGGCGGTCTCCTACCTGGGCCTGCTCGATCCGCAGTCCGAGGACATCACCCCCGAAGCCCAGCGGGCCATCACCATCCGCATGATCGCTCAGTTCAGCACGATCATTGCCGCCATCAGCCGCACGCAGGAGGGCCACGACGCCGTCGCGCCGCGCATGGACCTGACGCACGCGGGCAACTTCCTGTACATGCTGACCGGCACCGAACCCACCTCCGAGCAGTCGCGCCTGTTCGACATCGCGCTGGTGCTGCACGTCGATCACGGCATGAACGCCAGCACCTTCACGGCGATTGCCACCTCCAGCACCCTCAGCGACATGTACTCGTGCATCACCTCGGCCATCGGCGCGCTCAAGGGACCGCTGCACGGCGGCGCGAATGAGGCCGTGATGGACATGCTGGACGAGGTCGGCACGCCGGACAGGGCTGAGGCGTACATCTCCAAGAAGCTGGACAACAAGGAAAAGATCATGGGCGTGGGCCACCGCGTCTACAAGAACTTCGATCCCCGCAGCCGCGTGCTGCGCGACTACGCCGAGCATGTGGCGAGCAAGGAAGGCAAGAGCAACTACTACCAGGTTCTCGAAACCATCGAAAAAACGGTGGTGGACCGTCTGGGCGACAAGGGCATCTACCCCAACGTCGATTTTTACAGCGGCACGGTGTACAGCGACCTGGGCATCAAGAAGGAATTCTTCACCCCGATCTTCGCCCTGGCCCGCATCAGCGGCTGGTGCGCCAGCGTGATCGAGTACAGCAAGGACAACAGCCTGCTGCGCCCCAGCAGCGTGTATACCGGCGAGAAGGACGCGAAGTACGTGAAATTGCAGGACCGCAAGTAAGCGTCAGGCAAATTCATCCCCTTCCCGGATCTGGGAGGGGGATTTTTTGATGTCTGGGAGAGGATTTGAGCGGTAGGGCCGTCCGCCTGTGTCTTGCTTGAGGAACGAAGAGAATCACTTTTCGTGACCGCTCAACGGTTGGTCCTCTGCGCTATGCGATGCCCCGCCGTCCCCGGTTCTCGGCTTCCACAGCGCGTTGGAGTTCCCCGATCTGCTTGAGCATGTCCAGTTGCTCGGCGGGGGCGGCCCCGCCCACCTGCTTTTTCAGCAGGCCGATCTCGGCACGCATGGCGTCGATGCTCAGGGTCACCTGAATGTCGTCCACGGCGGCGGCGGCGTAGGCGTTGACCTTCTGATCGTACTGCTCGCTGCCGTGCCGGGAGATGCTGCCGGAATCGCGGCCCTCGAACAGCAGGCGGATCAGCAGTTGTTCCTCTGGCTGGCCCCGGAATACGTCCAGAATGGCGTCGGAACTGGCTGCGCCCTGCACCGCCAGCATCACCTTGCGTACTGATTCGTTGCGCCACGGCACGCTGCCGTCCAATTTTGCCAGCAGGCTGGGATCGATCAGCAGTTGCCGCAGCAGCTTCATCTCGTTCTCTTCCTCGCCGCGCCCGGCGCTCATGCCCGCCAGATGGGTGTCGGTCAGGGTGCGGCGCTTGGCCTTGCTGCCGATCCACTCCATCAATGCTTCGGGTTTGATGCCCAGCGTCTCGCAGGCAGCGGTGCGCACGCCCTCAGCGATCTCGTCCAGTGGATCGAGGTTCTGCATGCGCGGCAGCAACTCCATCAGAATCTTGCGTTTGCCCTCGGCGGTGGCGGTGCCGTGCGTCTCGATGGCGGCCTGCACGCGGTACTGCACCTCGTCCACGCCGTCGGCCAGCGCTTTGCGGATGCCCGCGTCGTCCCCGGCCAGCAGCGCGTCTGCCGGGTCCTTGCCGCTGGGAACAGAGGTGGCCCGCACCCGGAACTTGGCCCCCAGCACCTGATCCAGCCCCTTGAGCATGGCCTTGAGACCCGCCTCGTCGTGATCGAACATCAGGGAAATGCTGCGTGCGCCCAGCCGTTCCAGCAACGTGGCGTGTTCGGCGGTCAGGGCGGTCCCCAGGCTGGCGACTGCGCCCGTGAAGCCGTGCTGCTGCATGGTGATCACGTCCATGTAGCCTTCCACCACGATCAGCTCGGAGTCGCCGTTCTCCGATTTTCCCAGTCCCGTGCGCGCCTTGTCCAGCCCGTACAGCACCTCACCCTTGCGAAAGGCGTCGGTCTCGGGGGTGTTCAGGTACTTGGGCTTGCTGTCGTCCAGCACGCGCCCGCCGAAGCCCACCAGACGGCCCAGATGGTCACGAATGGGGAACATCACGCGGCCCCGGAAGCGGTCATAGACGCGCCCGTTCTCGGCGTTCTCGGTCAGCAGGCCCGCTTCCAGCAACTGGCGTTCGTTCAGGCCTTTAACGCGGGCGTGCTTCAGCAGACCGTCCCAGCCGTCGGGAGCGTAACCCAGCTCGAAGGCGGCAATCGTCTCGTCGGTCAGGCCGCGCCGCCGGAAGTAGTCCAGCGCAGGCCCCGGCAGGTGTTCGCGGAAGTAGGCCAGGGCAAAGGCGTTCACGTCGTATAGGTCGCGGCTGCTGCGCTCGCCGTACTTGGCCTCCACCTGAATGCCCACGCGCTCGGCCAGCTTGCGCAGGGCATCGCCGAAGCTCAGGCTCTCGCTGCGCTGCACGAAGCTGAACACGTCGCCGCCCGCCTTGCAGCCAAAGCAGTAGAAATAGCCCTGATCGGTGTCCACCTGAAAGCTGGGGCTTTTCTCGTTGTGAAAGGGACACAGGCCCTTCATGCGGCCCTTCCCGGCGGGGGTCAGGCGTACATATTCACCGACGACTTCCGCGATGTTGAGCCGCGAACGAACGTCTTCCTTGGTTCCCATGTGCCTTTCACCTCCCCGCCAGGCCGCGAACTGCGCCCGCCCTGAAAAATGGGGGGCAGCCGTTCAGGCGTGATCTCGTAGTGTACGCCTCCGGGGTATGCCACCGCTAGAGGGCAAAAAGGCCGTGCCACACGCAGTAAATCATGAGAGTCTGATCCAGTGTCGGCTGGGACGGGGTTGCGCCACGTCTAACGTTTTTCCCCGCGCCGCACTCATCCCCCGCATCGGCGCAGGCGGCAAGCTGGGGTCCGCGCTATGCCTGCTCTCGGTGATCCCCCCAATTACAGCACCCCCCGGACGCTGGGGCTGGCGCTGGTCAGCGTGCTGGGTTCGCTGGCCCATTTTGCCCTGGGCGCGCTGGATTACGAGGGGGTCAGCCGTTACCTGGGGCTGGCGGTGATGCTGCTGGCCGGGTTGCTGCTGGTCTTCGGCATCCTGACCCTGATCCGCTACGCCGAGGCGCTCACGTCCATGCACGATCCCCACGCCCGCACCCCGATGTACAGCACCCCGCACGAGGGCCTGACCTACCGCGTGGGCGTGGGCCTGAATGGGCTGGCCGCCGCGTCGGCGCTGGCCTGGGCGGTGGGCGGCGAGCTGCCGCTGTGGCATCTGGCCGCCGCGCTGGTCAACGTGTACGCGGCGTTTCTGGCGTGGCAGACCCGTCCGGTGCGGGAAAAGGGCGAGGGCGCATAAAGGTCCTGGCAAGTCCTCGTGAATGTCCCCTTACGCCCACATCACTCCGGCTGGGCGCACAGAGGGGAGAGTGGGGCCATGACCCAGAACAGTAACAGCCAGCAGTACAAAGTCAGCCGTGATGGAACGAAGCATGGCGAAGACGGTCAGCACCATCTGGTGGCCGGGCAGCAGGGCAGCATGCGCCTGTGGCACAACGAGCAGCCCAGCGACACCGAGGACAAGCAGCCCCACGCCAACGACTACGAGACGCTGGGCTACGTCATCAGCGGCAAGGTGGAACTGGATATGAATGGTCAGACCATCCTGCTGGGCGAGGGCGACAGCTACTGCGTCCCAAAGGGCATGCAGCACACCTACCGCGTCACGGAAACCCTGACCGCCGTGGAAGTCACCACGCCGGGACAGGCAGGCTGAGCGCCGCGCACCCAGTCTGAAGGACCACGAAAAGCCCCGACTCGCAGTAACGCGGGTGGGGGCTTTCTAGTTGCTCGGATGGAGTCTGGGGCGGTTCTCGCTCACTTATGGGTTGAGCGCTTCCCGCAGCCAGCTCTGGAATTCGGGCAGCGCGCGGTCATATTGCAGGGCGATGATCTCGGGCACCTCGTAGGGATGCAGGGACTTGATCCGGGCTTCCAGTTCGGGGTATTTCTCGCCGCTGGTCTTGATCAGCAACATGCTCTCGGGATCCTCGGCCACGTCGCCCTGCCAGCGGTACACGCTCTGGACGCCGGGAAGAATGTTGACGCAGCCTGCCAGATGCTCGGCAACCAGCGTGCGGGCCATGTCATGCGCCCGTTCGGGGGGAAGCGTAACCAACACGACAAGGGACATAGGCGCACAGGATACCCCGCCGCCCTGGGTGAGAACCGTGATATTTGCCGGGGCCGGGGTCAGGAAGAAGTGTAAAAGTCTTGCAAAGCCGCTCACCCCGTGCAGACAGGGCGGGGTGTTAAACTTCCCTCTATGCGGACAATTGTCCTGATCGCCGGTCTCGTCCTCCTCCTCATCTTCGCCGTGTTGAACTTCGGTTCGCTGATGGCCCTGCAACCGATGAATCTGGGCTTTGTCCAGTACGTCACTGCGCCCATCGGCCTGATCATGCTGCTCACGGCCATCTTTTCCGCGCTGCTGTTCTATTTCTGGGCAGGGATCAGCAACCTGCGCGCCCAGGCCGACACCGCCAAGCTGCTGCGCGACATGGAAGGTCTGCGCGTAAGCCTGGACAGCCAGGAAGGCAGCCGATTTGCCGAATTACGCAGCCACCTGGATACCCGCATGAACGCGCTGGGCACAGGCGAGACGGGCAACGAGCTGCGGGCCATGAACGCGCGGATTGATGGGTTGCAGCAGGACATGAACCTGCAACTGGCCCAACTGGACGATTATCTCAAGACCAAACTGGGCGACGCTCCGGCAGCACAGGCCAGATTGAGTGAGGCCAGACTGGGCGACGTCAGGCTGGACAAGAAGCTCTGAGGCTTGTCTGTTTCAGGCCGCTATCAGGGAACCTCTGCCTGGCATCTGGCGCATTCGCTGAACCCGGTGCATTTGTTCTGCGGCCACGCCGCTAGAATGCGGCCAGAGAAAGACTTACCGGAGGACTGAACCGCATGGCGCTTGACCGATTTTTCCGCCGCCGCCGCCCACAGCAACAGACGGGCGCGGACGTGCCAGAGTTATGGACCCAATGCCCTCAATGCAAGGAGAGCATTTACAACCGCGATCTTCTGCTCAACGCCTATGTCTGCCCCAAATGCGGCCATCACCTGCGTCTGGGCGCGGCCCAGCGGGTGGATGTGCTGCTGGATGAGGGCAGTTTCACGCCGCTGTCCGGCAGGGTGCATCCCGTGGACGCGCTGAACTTCCACGACACCGAGGCGTACACGGACCGTCTGAAACGCGCTCAGGCCAAGACGGGTCGCCCCGACGCGATCCTGACCGGGAGCGGCACCATCCTGAATCTGCCCGTAACATTGGCCGTGATGGACTTCGCCTTCAGCGGTGGCAGCATGGGCAGCGTGGTGGGCGAGGAAATTGCCCGCGCCGCCGAATATGCCGCCGAACATGACACCCCATTGATCATCGTGACCGCCAGTGGCGGGGCCAGGATGCAGGAAAGTGCGCTGTCCCTGATGCAGATGGCGAAAACCACCGTGGCCCTGGAAACCCTGAGCGAGGCGGGCCTGCCCTATGTCAGCATCCTGTCGGACCCCACCACCGGGGGCGTGACCGCCAGTTTCGCCACCATCGCCGACGTGATCGTGGCCGAGCCGGGTGCCCTGATCGGCTTTGCCGGACCGCGCGTGATCCAGCAGACCATCCGCCAGAGCCTGCCCGAAGGTTTTCAGCGGGCTGAATTTCTGCTGTCGCACGGCATGGTGGACGCCGTGGTGGACCGCCGTGAACAGCGCCCGTATCTGGCGAATCTGCTGGGACTGCTGACCCGCCGCGAGGTGGGCGCATGATCGGCAGTCCCGAGACTTTGCGTGAGCTGGAAGCCCGCGTGCGCGATCTGGAGGCCACCGCCCAGCGCACCGGGCAGAACCTGGACGCCTCCATCCTGCCGCTGAAGGTGGAAGTGCAGCGGCTGCGCGAGGCCAGCGGGCCGCCGGGGCGCTGGGAGCGGGTGCAACTGGCCCGCGCCCCCGGCAGGCCCACCGCGCTGGATTACGTGGACCGCCTGTGTACCGGCTTTACCGAGTTGCACGGGGACCGCCGTTTCGGCGACGATCCCGCCCTGATCGGTGGCCCCGCCCGCTGGATGGGTGTGCCCGTCATGCTGCTGCTTCAGCAGAAGGGCCGCGACACCAAGACCAAGATCAAGCGGCGTTTCGGCAGCGCCAACCCCGAGGGCTACCGCAAGGCCGTGCGCCTGATGGATCTGGCCGAGAAGTTCGGGCTGCCCGTGGTGGCGCTGGTGGACACCCAGGGCGCGTATCCGGGCCTGGAGGCCGAGGAACGCGGTCAGGGCTGGGCGATTGCCGAGAGCATCCGCCGAATGTTGAACCTGCGCGTGCCGGTGGTCTGCGCCGTGATCGGCGAGGGCGGCAGCGGCGGTGCGCTGGCCATAGCGGTGGGCAACCGCGTGCTGATCCAGGAAAACGCGTGGTACAGCGTGATCTCGCCAGAAGGCGCAGCCAGCATCATCTGGAAGGACGCCAGCAAGGCCCCGCTGGCCGCCGAGGCGCTGAAGCTCACCGCCCCCGATCTGCTGGACCTGGGGATCGTGGAGGAAGTGATCCCCGAACCCAACGGCGGCGCGCACCTGAACCCGGACGAGGCCGCCGCCGCCGTGGGCGAGGCTGTGGGCCGCCATCTGGCCGAGTTGATGGCGCAGTCGCCGCAGGAGTTGAAGAAGGGCCGCGCGGCGCGGTTCCGGGCCTTGGGGGCGTTCACAGAGAAGTAAAGCAAGCGTTTATTCTCAGGCCCTCTTCATCTGGAGAGGGCTTTTCGCGGATCTCAACTCTTATTCAGGCGTCAGCGTGAATACGGCTATTTCCGGCTCGCACAGGTTCCGTAGTGGCACGCCGCTGAGGCCCAGGCCCCGGCTGACGTAGGCGGGCGTGCCGTGTGCGCCCGTCACCCAGCCCATTGCGTACCGCTGCCCATACCTGCTGGGCACCACCGGAGCGCCGATCAGCGGCAACCGAATCTGGCCGCCGTGGGTGTGGCCGCTCAGGACCAGTCCCAGGCCAGGGGGCAGGTCCGGCAGCAGATCGGGGTTGTGGCTGACCAGCAGCGTTCCCCCCGCTGAAGGCTTTCCGGCTAGGGCCGCATCCAGGTCCATCTCTCCCTCCCACAGGTCGTCCACCCCGGCCAGATACACGTCCTCACGCACGCTGCGGCCCTCGTTCCGCAGGATGGTCACCCCCACCTCCGCGTAGGCGGCGCGCAGGGCCTCGCGGCGCTGGAGCCAGTCGTCGCGTCGCGGGCCGTAATGCGGGCTGTAATACTTGCCGAAGCTGCCGTAATCGTGATTGCCCCACACGCCGTACACGCCCAGTGGGGCATTCAGGCGTTGCAATTCACTCAGCAGGGCGGTGGGGGCCTCGTCGGCGCGGTAGTCCATCTGATCGCCGCCCAGCAGGATCAGGTCCGGGCGCGCGGCGTTGGCAGCGTCCACCCAGGCGCGCACGCTGCCGCCGTAGATGAACAGCCCGAAATGCAGATCGGTCAGAAAGGCCACCCGCAGGGGCCGCGTCAGGCCCGGCAGCGCGCGGGTGTGTCGGGTCACGCCAAACTGGTACGCCTGCGCCGCGCCCATACCGCCCAGCGCCGCCACGCCCAGACCAGTGCCCGCCAGCCCGCGCAACACGCGGCGGCGGGTCAGGTGTGGGCCACGGGGGCGGGAGGCAGACATGCCGCGTAGCCTACCCCCCCTGCTGGGGGCAGGGCGTCCCCCGAAGGATGCAGGTCAGCGAACTGTATGACCTGGAACGCTAGACTGCCGCAGATGAGCGTGAACGCCGAACAACTGCTGGTAATCGATGTGCTGGACGAGGATGCGGGTCTGGCCGATGTGGAAGATACGCGGGGCCGCACCTTCCAATTGCCCGCCGAGTGGCTGCCCGCTGCTGCGGACGGCGCGGCGTACCGCGTTGCGGTGGTGGGCGGCACCGTGACCTTCACGCCCGACCCGGACGGCGCGCGGCTCCTGCGCGAACGCAGCAAGCAGACGCTGCTGGACTTCACGGATGAAAACAGCGCTGGCCAAGAGGAAGGAGGGCAGCCGTGACCCGTCAGGTGGTGGTGATCCCGGATCTGCACGGCAGACCGGACCTGCTGGACGCCGCCCTGGCCCAGTACCCGGAGGCGTACTTCGTGAGCCTGGGCGACGCGATTGACCGGGGACCGCGCAGCATGAAGGTGGTGGAAAAACTGCTGGCCCTGAAAAAGGAAGGCCGCGCCACCCTGCTGATGGGCAACCACGAACTGATGGCGGCCTCGGGCCTGCGCTGGTACCGGCAGTATCTGGGCACCCACGACATGGGCGATTACCGCCGCGCCATCGAGGGCTTTCGCTCGTGGATGCGCGCGGGGGGCGAGACGGTCCGCAGCGAACTGGGCGGTCTGACGCTGGAGCAGTTTCCGCCCATGCTGGAAGAATATTTGCAGGACCTGGGCCGGGTGGTCTATGTCACCGAGGACGGCGAGGTCCACGATCAGCCGCCTGCCACGCCCAGCGTGCTGATCGCCCACGCCTCGCCCCCCGTGCGCCACCAGCAGTACCCGGACGCCATGACGGCGGCGCTGTGGCTGCGTCCCTTCGAGGGACCGTTTCCCATGCCCGACGGCGTGGTGTACAGCGTTCACGGCCACACCCCGGTCCCGGTGCCCGCCCGCATGGGCCGTCACCTGTACATCGACATGGGGGCCTACGAGACGGGCCGACTGGCGCTGGCCGAGATCAGGGGGGGCAGCCAGCCGAAAATCACGGTGCTGTGTGGGCGCGGCAAACCCAGTCTGGGCAGCAAGTACCCCCGTTTCGGGGAGCCAGTGTCCGTGCAGGCCGTCGATCTGCCAGGTTCGCCGCCGCGCTGAGGCCGGGGCAGGTTCACGTCCAGGGGAATGGACATCAAAAGCAAGACGGCGAATCCGCTCATGGGTCCGCCGTCTGCAATTGTCGGAGCGCCGGGCCTCAGCCTTCCTCATACTCCAGGTAGGTGTAGCCCAGCAATTCCTCGCCGTAGTCGTCCAGTAGCTCGTTTTCCTGCTCGCCCGTCAGGATGCCGCCCTTGATGGCGATGTCGGCCTGGTCCTCGATGGCGTCGCGCAGCATGGGTTCCTCGTAGCCCATCGACTCGATCATGCGCCGGGCCTTCTGGCCGCGCACGAACAGATCGATGTGGAACTTGCCCCCTGGCTTAACGGTCACATGCGCCTCGCTGACCTTGCCGAACAGGTTGTGGGCGCTGCCCAGCACGTCCTGATACGCGCCCATCAGAAACGTGCCCAGGTAGTACGGGCGGTCTCCCGGCTCATGCAGCGGCAGGGTGGATTTCACGTCGCGCAGGTCGATGAACTTGTCGATCTTGCCATCGGAGTCGCAGGTGATGTCCACGATGGTGGCCTGACGGGTGGGCTGCTCGTTCAGGCGGTCCAGCGGCACGATGGGGAAGAGGGCCTGAATGGCCCAGTTGTCGGGCAGGCTCTGGAACAGTGAAAAGTTGCAGATGAACTTGTCGGCCAGCACTTTTTGCAGGTCTTCCAGCTCGTCCGGCACGTACTTCTCGTTCTGAATCAGCTTGGCGATCCGCCGCAGGATGGCGTTGAACAGCGCCTCGCCGCGTGCCCGGTCCATCAGGGTGACGTAGCCCAGATCGAACAGGTTGTGCAGTGTCTGCTTGTCGCCCACCGCGTCGTTGTAGGACTCGCGGTAGTTTCGCAGCGTGATCTTTTCCAGCACCTCTTCCATGTCCTTGACGATCTGGTGGCTGTCCTCGGAGGCGGGAGCCAGGTCTTCGAGGTCACGGGTGGGGCCGGTCACGTCCACCACCGGCATGATCAGCACGGCGTGGTGGGCGGTCAGGGCGCGGCCCGACTCGCTGATGATCACGGGTTCGGGCACCTCGCGGGCCTTGCAGACCTCCTGAATGGTGTACACGATGTCGGCGGCGTATTCGCGCACGGTGTAGTTCATGGAGGCGTAGAAGGTGGTCTTGGAACCGTCGTAATCCACGCCCAGGCCGCCGCCCACGTTCAGGTACTTGAGCTTGGCCCCCGCCGCGATCATGCCCGCGTAGGTCTGGGTGGCCTCGCGTACGGCCACCTTGACGCGCCGGATATCGGTGATCTGCGAGCCGATGTGGGTGTGCAGCATCACCAGACTGTCCAGCATGTCCTCTTCCTTCAGGCGCTCCACCACGCGCAGCAGCTCGTAGGCGTTGAGGCCGAACTTGGCCTGATCGCCGCCGGATTCCTCCCACTGACCGCTGCCGCGCGCGTGCAGCTTGAAGCGCACGCCGATGGCGGGCTTGACGCCCAATGCCCTGGCCTGCTTGAGAATCCGGTCCAGCTCGCTGAATTTCTCGATGGTGATGACCACGTTCTTGCCCAGGGTGCGGCCCCACAGCGCCAGCTTGATAAAGCCGTCGTCCTTGAACCCGTTGCAGCACAGCAGCGCGTCGGGGTGCATCCGCTGGGCCAGACACAGCGCCAGCTCGGCCTTGCTGCCGGCCTCCAAGCCGTGCGCGTAGTCGTAGCCAGCGGCGGCCACCGACTCCACCACCACGCGGCGCTGGTTGACTTTGATGGGAAAGACGCCCTGATAATGGTTGCCGTAGCCATACTCGGTGATGGCGTTCTGGAAGGACTCGTTCAGGTGCTTGACGCGCCCGGTAATGACCTGGGGAAAGCGCAGGATCACGGGCAGGCTCTCGCCGCGCTCCACGATCTCATCGACAATCGCGCGCAGTGGGGCGTGCAGGCCAGGGGCGGGGGTGACTTCCATCTCGCCCTTATCGGAGACGCGGAACCAGCCGCCGCTCCAGTTGGGCACCTGATACAGCTCGGCTGCGTCGGTGGTGGTAAAGAGGGGTGTGGTCAGGGTGGATTTAGTGGCAGTCATGTTCGGGCGTCCTCCTCCGGGGCAGAAACCTGGGCTTCTGGGGCCAGGGTGTCTGGGGATAGGCTCGCCGTGCGCGGGGTTCGGAGCAGTGGGAAACACGAAATTTGCTCACGGACGCCGTGCGAAACCGGGACGCATGATAGGACAAAGGCGGGGGCGGGGGTGTCACGTCGGTTGCGGTTGGGGCTTCCATACCGCTGCCCCAGGGCTACCGCAAAGTCAGGGTAGGGTGGTGGGTGTCATCCAAAATTATTCGTCAAGCAGACCTGATCACGCTGACCGCCACCTTTGCCACCCTTGATGATCCCCGTCAGGCACGGGGAATTCGACATTTGCTGTGCGACATTCTGGTGATCAGCGTTCTGGCGGTGATCTGTGGGGCAACGAACTACGCCTTGATTCACACCTTTGCCGTTCACCGACAAGTGTGGTTGCGCCGTTTTCTGAGGCTGCAAGGCGGTATTCCCAGCCAGGATACGTTTGAGCGTATTTTTGGGATCGTTGCTCCTGACACGTTCCGAGCCGTTTTTTGTG